>CAYZIX010000147.1:0-12166 GCA_964478395.1 uncultured Candidatus Solibacter sp. | reverse complement strand
CATCGAGGCGCAGACCGAGCGTGTGCTCGACAACCTCAAGGCAGTGCTTGAAGCCGCTGGCGCAAGCCTCGAAACCGTGGTCAAAACCACTATTTTTGTCGCCGATATGGCCGATTTCGGCGTCGTCAACGGCATTTACGCGCGTTATTTTCCCACTAACGCCCCAGCCCGCTCCACGGTGCAGGCCGCCCGCCTGCCACGTGACGTGAAGGTCGAAATCGAAGCGATCGCCGAATTACGCGCCTAGCCTTAGCGAGGCGAGGCCTGCAAGGGACCGGCCGCGGCGGTCGGCTGGCCAAAGCTTGTCCACTGCCCGGTTAAGCCGCTGTAGCCCCACAAGTTGTTGCTTCCGTCGCGTCCGACTAAGGTCAGTACGCCACGCGCCGAGGCCGGCGCCACATCCTGCAGGATGCCGCCGGTCTGGGTCCAGCTCTTCCAGACGCCGGTGCTCGTGTCATAGCTCCGGTACCAGATCACGTTCCAGTCGTCGGTGAGCGCCACGTGCAACAGCCCGTTGTCAGCCGAGGCGGCTTGCGGGTCGCCGTTCATGATGCCGGCTGCGTAGCTCCAATCCAACCACTGATTGCCGCTCACCCAGGCCAGCCACAGCGAGTCCCAGCTATCGCGCACCGCAACGTACAGCACGCTATTGCGTCCGCAGGTGGCGGACGGTTTGCCCTGCACGATGCCTTGGCCCCACTGCCACGAACTCCAGCCGCCCGACTGCGTGTAATGAGTGCTCCACAACGAGTTCCAGGTGTCCTTGCCGACGATATACATGGACCCGTCCGGGCAGGCAGCCATAACGGGATCCGTGGAAAAGATTCCGGCCAGGTACTGCCAGTCGCCGAAGCCGCCGCTGGTGGTGTAAGAACGCACCCAGTAAGAATTCCAACTGTCGCGGATGGCGATGTAGGCCGTGGGCGTGGCGCCGTTGATCACGGCAATGGCCGGACGGCCGGTGATCACGCCGCCTGCCGCCATCCAGCTGCCCCATGCGCCCGTGCGTGCATCTGCCGTGTTGATCCACAGCGTGTTGTAAGTGTCGCGCGCTGCGACGTAGCTGAGGCCGGTGCCATCCTGGGCAACGGAAAGGTCGGTTGAGAATATGCCGCCGCCAGCTGTCACAACACCGGTTGAGGGGCGCAACATGCTGATGCCGGAATAGGTGTCATGAAATACGGCCGATACTTCCGGCAGGGACGCTAGATCCACTTTGCGGATGCGGCCCGCCTCCGGCTCGGCGATATAGAGATGATTTGACGAATCGACAGCCAGGCTTCGCGGATAGTACAACGCACTGGAAGGAGCCGCGCCGCCGTCCAGACCGGTTCCAATCATCCCGTTGCCCGCCACCGTAGAAATGACACCCGACGTGTTTACCATGCGGACGCGGTGGTTGCTGGAGTCCGAAATATAGACGTTGCCGGAGGCGTCAACCGCAATTCCGTTCGGGTAGGCAAACTTGGCCACCACGGCCAGTCCGCCATCCCCGCTCGATCCATAACTTCCGCTCCCGGCGAACGTCGAGATGATGCCGGAGGTACTGATCTTCCGGACAACATTGTTGTTCGAATCGACAAAATAGAGGTTCTTCGCCGAATCGAGCGCCAGATTCCACGGATACCTCAATGTTGCGGCTGTCGCAGCCGCTCCGTCGCCGCTGTAGCCGGCGGTTCCAGTACCGGCAATCGTCGTGATTGTGCCGGCGGCGCTGACTTTGCGAATGACGTTGTTAACTGAGTCGGCGATGTAGAGATTCCCATCGGAGTCGGCTGCCACACCACGTGGTTGGTTCAGCGTCGCCGACGTAGCCGTCCCGCCATCACCGCTGTAGCCCGCCACTCCAGTGCCGGCCACTGTGCTGATCACGCCCGCCGAGTTCACCTTGCGGACGCAGTTGCTGTTGGCGTCGGCGATGTAGACATTCCCGTTCAGGTCCGTAGCCAGACCGCTGACAAACATCAGGGTTGCCGACGTAGCCTGCCCGCCGTCACCGCTATAGCCGTCAACGCCAGTGCCGGCAAAGTTGCTGATCACTCCAGCCGGCGTGATTTTGCGGGTGCGGTGGTAGTTATAGTCGGCGATGTAGAGATTGCCTGACACGTCCATCGCGATGCCATCCAACCCGCCCAGCGTGGCGGCCGTCGCCAGTCCGTCATCGCCGCTGATGTAACCGTAGTAGTTGCCGGCCACCGTCGTCACCGCGGCCGCCGTGGAGCGTTTGCGCACCAGCCGGCTGTTCGTGTCCGCAATGTACACATTGCCGCTCACATCGACCGCAACGCCTTCGGGATAGGACAAATTCGTCGACGTTGCGGCGTTATCACCGTTGTATCCGGAAGTGCCGGTGCCTGCAATCGTCGTAATCGTTCCGCCGCTGACCATGCGAATGCGCAAGTTGTTGGTGTCGGCAATGTAAAAAGTTCCGGAAGAACCGGCAACCACGGCGTAGGGATACTTCAGCTCGGCCGACGTCGCCGCGCCGCCGTCGCCGCTGTAGCCGAGCGTGCCCGTGCCAGCCACTGTCGTGATGATGCCCCCGGAGTTCACCATGCGGATGCGTCCGTTGACCGCGTCCGCAACATAGACATTGCTCGAAGAATCAACCGACACGCCGCACGGGTAGCCCAACGCAGCCGAAGTGCCGTTCCCGCCGTCGCCGCTGTAACCGGATACTCCCGTGCCTGCGATGGTGCTGATTACGCCCGTCGACACGGTCACTTTGCGGACGCGATAGTTGCTGCTATCCCCGATATAGAGATTGCCTGACCCATCCACCGCAATACCGTACGGACCATTCAGAACGGCATCCGTTGCCTGCCCGCCATCACCCGAATAACCGGCGGCCCCGGTTCCGGCCACGGTACTAATGATGCCGGCCGTACTGACCTTCCGGATGCGGTTGTTGCCCGAATCGGCAATGTAAAGGTTGCCGGACGAATCGAGTGCCACCCCCCACGGCTGGTTGAGCGAAGCCACCGTCGCCGCCCCGCCGTCGCCGCCGCCGCCGGGCACGCCGTTGCCGGCATAGGTGCTAATAGTCCCACCAACGCTGAACTTGCGGATCCGGTTGTTCTGTTTATCCGCGACGTAGATATTGCCCGCGCCGTCGGCAACAACCCCGGCCGGGTACCAGAGCCGGGCCGAAGTGGCCGCGCTCCCATCGCCCAATCCTGCGTTTCCGGTCACGGTGGCAATGCCACTTGCCGTGGAACCGCACAGCGGGCCCTGTACGAGCACGCCGAGGGAGATCAACGCTACTGCGAGACATCCAAATTTGGGATAAACAGATGCTTGATTCATCGGTAATCGGCTTTCCGGAAGGTTATATGGCTTAACTGATAAATTGGATGAGCTGCTCATCCACCCTGGGGAAGGATACCACAGCACTGGCAATTCCGCACACTATTCAGTAGAGGTTACAACGGCGTAAACAAAGAAGTTGTCCCATCCGGAGCATATCCGGCAAGCGTTCCCGGATGCGATTTGATGCCTCCCCACTGCACCTCCGGACCTGCCATAATTGCGCAACTTAATTGCAGCCGGAAAAACCGGCCGCAACGTCACAGCGCGATGATATTGCAACGGCATGTCACGGTGTTATTCGCCGGCTTGTCATTCCTCCACCTTGCGGGGCTCAACGGCGTCCGCAACACGCTGCCGTCCGGCCTGACGCTAGCCAGGCCGGCTGCGGGCTTTGCAAACATCGCGACGATGATCAACGCCGCCAACACTAGAATGATGGATCCAAATGTCTTAGGTACAAGCTAGACCCTAGACCAATTCAGCCAAACTTACCTGATAACTGTGCGCCGCGCCAGATAGAGTGCCGATATCCCGGTTGAGTCATTACAACTCTACGGGAGATCGCACGATGAAGAGTGGTTCTTGTAGAAATGTGGTACAAGCCTTGCTGCTGGTGGCCTCAATCGGGATGGCCCAGGCACAAAGTGAGCGTCTCACCGCTGGCGAGCGCGCGCACGCCGAACGCGCCGCCGCCGCGGCCCTCCAGCTTCGCGAACTGACAGCCAAGGCCCTCGAATCCCATGCCGAGATTCAGCGCCTCGGGGAGCGGGACCGCACGTCGGCCCGCGCCACCGCGCTGGAGCGTTTGAAAGCGCGCGCGGCTGCCTTCCGGACGTTGATGCGCGAGGATCCGGCCGAGGCGCTGAGCCAGAGCTTGTCCGAAGAAACGCTGAGACAGCTTTCCGCCGCGGTTCCTGAAGCAGCCGACCTGCTGGAGACACACGGCTCGTGGCAGGGCACGGTGCAAACCCGCGTCTTCGATCACCCGGATATGCAGACGCACGAAGTCGTGCACCGGCTTAACACGGGCAGCCAGACGCTGGATGTCTATCTGGCTGGTCCCGAATTCGAATCCCAGTGCGGCGACATCGTCGTTTTCGAAGGTGTCCGGCAGGCGGAGACCGTCGCCGCGGCAACGGCCACGGTTTCCACGCGGGCAGCCACCACCGCGTGCAGCCCCACCGGACAGCAGAACACGGTCGTTTTACTGGTGACATTTCCCGGCGTGACCCCTACTGCCGGTGTCACTACGCAAACAGTCTATAGCGCGGTGTTCGGCACGTCGGGCCGCTCCCTGGACGGCTTCTGGCGGGAGGCGTCCTATGACCGGGCCTGGGCCACAGGCAACGTCTATGGCTGGTACACACTGGATGCGGCTTACACATGCGATCAACCGGACCAGATGCTGGCCGCGGCCATCAAGGCCGCCGATGCCGACGTCAACTTCCAGAACTATACGCGTGTGGTTGTCGTCTTTCCAAACCCCGGCTCGTGCAGCTACGCCGGGCTATCCGATGTGGGTTGCGCGTCGTATAGCTCCAGCAGTGACGGCACGTTTGCCGCCTCGGCCTCGTGGCTTGTCTCCAGCTACTTCACTTCCAATGACATGGGAGTCAAACTGCTGGCTCACGAGGCGGGCCATCAGTTGGGCCTGATGCACTCCCGCTCGCGCGACTACGGCGCCGAAGCCCTGGGTGCGCTCTCCACCACCGGCACACTCAGCGAGTATGGCGACTACCAATCCACCATGGGCTACTGGAACCTGGGACACTACACCGGCTCGCAGAAACTGAAGCTCGGCTGGCAGCAAAGCGGCTCTAACGTGCTCACCGTCCAGACTAGCGGAACGTACCAGATCCAGCCCACAGAGGTGGCCACCTCCGGTGCGCAGACCCTGAAGATCCTGCGCGGCACGGGCAACACCTCCTATATCTGGGTGGAATACCGCCAAGCCATTGGCAGCTACGACTCAACGCTGAATTCACAGATCTTCACCGGCGCGCTTATCCATTACCAGGACGCCACCACCGGCAGTTATTCGGATCTGCTCGACTTCACGCCCTCCACCACGGCATTCACTGACGCCGCGCTGGCGGCCGGTCAAACCTGGACCGACCCTTACTCGAACCTCTCCCTGACCGTGCAGAGCGCCACGTCCTCCGCGCTCACCGTCGCCGTCAACTACGGCGTCGTCGCGTGTACCAAAACCAATCCATCCGTCTCTCTCTCTCCGTCCAACCCGAGCGTCTACGCGGGCTCCAGCGTCGCCTACACGGTCGCCGTGACGAACAACGATCCCGCGTCCTGCTCGGCCCGCACGTTCGACATCTCCTCGGCGTTGCCGTCCACCTGGACCGGGACGCTGTCGGCCAACTCAGTGACGCTCAGCCCTGGCGGATCTGGCACGGTCACGCTGACCAAAACCGTGCCGGCCTCTACCGCTCCGGGCGTCTACGCTGTCAGCGCATCAGCTACCGAGTCGTCCTACTCGGCCACCGGTTCGGCTAACGCCACGGTGCTGGGCGAGCCTGCTGCGCTGGCGCTCACACCGTCGGTCGGCGCCAGCTATGCTCTGAAAAGCACGGTGACGATGAGCGCTGTGCTGCTCAGCGGCGCCAACCCGGTTGCCGGTGTCAAAGTGACGTTCTCTGTGACCAAGCCGAACGGCGCCGTCGTGACCAAAACTGCCACTACAGGCGCCACCGGTAAAGCCACCGCCACATATAAGCTTGCAGTCAGGGACCCGGTGGGGACTTACAAGCTCACCGTTTCGGCCACCTACAACTCGAAGACAGTCACCGGCGGTCCGGTTACCTTCACGGTGAACTAGCGCTAGTCCTGTTCCAAACGGAAACGCCCTCCGGCCGTTGCCACAAACAACCGGAGGGCGTTTTTATTTCCGGGAAACGCGCTGGGGCTATTGGCCCGAATTCACATAATCGTCGTCGCCGCAGTGGCCAGGATTGCCTTCGTACACGCCAGTTCCCTGGTTATAGTCAGCCAGGATTCCGGCCCAGGTTACCTGCAGTCCACAGACGTTGGCCTTGCAGAAAGACGAATCCGCTGGTTGGCCGCTAAAGTATCCTTCCGCCAGCGTGATGTAACCGTCAACGCTGCTGGCATGGCAGGCGTTGTTCGCGACATTCAACTTCGCCGCAATGTATTGGTGCGCCAACTGGATGTAGGCGTTTCCACCGGCAACCGACGCATCCATGATCTGCTGCCAGCTGAGCCCGCTGTTAAAGAACAGGGCGCCCCGATCAAAGCCATCTGGCCATTGGATGTTTGGCTTGTTTCCCCAATAGCCCTGTGTATAAGTGCAGCCGCAGTCGCCATTGGTGTCATCGCGGCACGCTGGAGGAGTTCCGCCAGCCCAGGTGTACTTCGGATTCGGCCCTTTGACCACACCGCCAGAATGGTTGGTGATGGTCAACTGGGCGCTGTTGCGAATGGTGCCCGACAGATCAAGCGGGGCCGAGTACGCGCTGGCAAACGAATAAGCGAATCGAATCGCTTCCGTCTCCTGCGTCAGCCCAGGGATCATCGTGACCAAACCTTGTATGTTTTCGAGACACACGAGGTCGGATGGCTGCTTCTTATCGGTCGCGGACTTGTACTGAAGACAGTCGGTGATGGACAGCCCCTGCGCATCGGCAGTGCCGGTGTTCCAAACTGATACCTCGCCGAAATACCGCCACAAACCGTCTTTTTGTGTACAGATATCCAGCGTTTTCGACGCTTGCAGAGTCGCACCACTTGCGCCCTGAGCGTAGAGAACTCCGCCCAAAGGTATGAGAACGCACACGCTAATGCATGTCGCCCACATCATCATTTTCATTTCACCCTCCGTGTGGATCAGATCAACGCCCTACTTCGGCGAAAATTAACACCTAAATATGCGATTGTCTCTTGACGCACACGAATATTTGCAAGGCATCTTTTGAGCACTAACCTAGGTTATTCACTGATCGACTATCCCGGGCACTCAACGCCTTAGGCCGTCATCCATCTCAAAGGCGGTCCGCCAAACCAGACTACTCAGCGGCCTGAACCGCCGGCCCCTGTCGCCGTGAACTCGTACTTTCCCGACCCCACTTCGAACACCGCACAGCCGTCCGCCATATGCAGAAACCGCACGCCCGCCGCCGTCTGCGCCGGGCGTCCGCCTTCGCGCACCACCTCCGCGCTCTGCGCGGGCACGTATACGACGGCGGTCGCGTTGGCCGGTACCGTCACGCGGTGCCGGTAGCCTGCGCGCGTGTCCCACTCAGACTCCACCACACCCACCACCGTCCGCACCGACGCCTTCACGTGCTCCAACCCGGCCGGCACGCGCGGCCGGAAGGTGATCCGTTTATAGCCCGGCTCGGCCGGCTGAATTCCGGCAAAACGCGTGTATAGCGTCGCGCCCGGTCCCGCGAACATGGCGTGGTCGTGTGTCTCCATCGAGACCTTATAGGCCCACTGCTCCCACGTCGTCGTCGCGCCCAGACTGATCTGGTGTCCGTAACCCGGCTCGGTCGTCCCGGTTAGCACTTTGAAGGCGAGATCGGCATAGCCGTAATCGGCCAGCACATCAAACAGATAGCGCGTACCGAAGATGCCCGTGTCCACATGGCCTGTGTTGTCGCCCTGGACCTTCGCCGCCAGCGCCTCCGCAATACGGCTCGCCTCGCCTTCGGGCGCCAGCCCGAACGCCAGCGGCAGCACGGACGTCACCTGCCGCCCGCTGCTGTATGTGTGCGTGGCGGCATGGTAATGACGTTTGAGGAACTCGCTCTTAATGCTCGCGGCCAGCTTCGCAAAATGCGCTTCATCGCCGGCCTGCCCCAGCACACGCGCACTTTCGGCAGCCACAACGGCGCTCTGGTAGTACATGGCCGTGTCGGTCAACTCGCCTTCGCTGAAACATCCCTTGTAGCCGCCTGGACCGGGCGGGCACCAGTCGCCGAAGCCCGCGGCCCAGTACTTCGTTTCGGCGGCCTTGGCCGTGAAATGATCCACCACGCCCTTGATGTTGGCGTACTGGCGCTCAAGCACCCGCCGGTCGCCATAATACTGGTAGAGCCGTAACGGCAGGAATACCTGGTCGCCCGACCACACTGGAATCGAGCGCTGGCCTTCAATGTCGGCCAGCCACTTCGTGTAGTACTGGTCCATATCAAAATTGAGGATGGCGGCGTCTTCCACAACCACGGAATCCATCTGGCACGGAGTGCGTTCATCGCGCGTCGCCGTATCCGTAGGCACACCCATCAGGTTGTTGAGAATCGACCACTGGAAATTGCTCTGAATTCGATTGAGGAGCAGGTTCGAACTCTCGAACGTACCCACTGTCTCAACACCGGCATGCACCGGAATTCCGTCGATATCGGCGGCCGTCAACTCACCGGGCCAGCCCGTCACCTCCACATAGCGAAAGCCGTGATACGTGAAACGCGGCTCATAGGTCTCCACCGCGCCGCCCTTCAGCGTATAAGTATCGGTCGCCTTGGCCGCCCGGTTGGTCGTGACGTCAAGCGACCCGTCGGCGTTCAGATCCTCGGCATGGCGCAGTGTCACAACCGTACCGGCCGGACCTTTCACGCGGATGCGCGCATGACCCGCGATATTCTGCCCCAGATCGGCGATGTAGACGCCCGGCTTCAGCGTTGCCAATTTCACCGTCCGCAACGGCTTGCCCGCGCGGATCGGCGGCATCAGCCTCGACCTCAGCATGCCCTCGGGCGCGCTCTTCAGCTCCACTGGCATCCACTTCGCCTGCGCCTCTAGCCGGGCGTCATAGCTTTCGCCGTTGTAAATGTCATTCGCCGTAATCGGACTGGCCGACCACTCCCAACTCCCATCGCTCACCACGCTGGCCGTGTGGCCATCCGCGTATTCAATGTTCAACTGCACCAGCGCGCGTAGCGGCCCACCGTGGCGGTAGCCCCACTTCGAGTAATTCTCGTTGTAGCCGTTGCCCAGCCACACGCCCGCAGTGTTCGCGCCCTGCCGCAACTGCGCCGTCACGTCGTAAGTGTCGTAATAGAGCACCCGCTGGTAGTCCGAGTTCACGGGCGCCAGCACCGTGTCGCCCGCCTTCGCGCCGTTCAACTGCAACTCGTACCAGCCCAGCCCCACCACGTGCGCCGTTGCGCGCCGCACCGGGCCGCTTACCGTGAACGCCTTACGTAGCATCGGGCTCGCCGTGGTCTCCCGCGCCCCAATCCACTGCCCCTTCCAGCCTTCGCTGTCCAGCAGTCCCATCTGCCAGTAAGCCGTGGCCGACCACTTCGACACCTGCCCCGCGCCGTCTCTGACGCGCACTTTCCACCAGTACCGCTGGCCGCTTTCTAGCCGCTTGCCGCCATAAACGATGTGAAAATTGGCGCTGTTCTCGACCATGCCGCTGTCCCATGCGTCGCCCCGGCCATGGAGCAGCGCGGTTTCGGTGGTCGCCACCAGCACCTGGTACGCCGCCTGCTTCTGCCCCCGCCCTTCGGCCTCAAGCACCCAGCTCAAACGCGGCTGCGCTACGTCCAGCGCCAGCGGATTTGACTGATACTCTGACCTCAGTTCCGTCACGCGCATTCCGGCCAGCGCCGCTCCGCCCAGCAGTATTCCCACACCCAGACGGACAAGTTTCGCGCCAATCTTCATCGTCAATTCAGTCGTTCTCCCATGCTCTATTCTCCTTGATCGGCTGCACATGAACACTTCCGCCTGCCGCCGTTTCAGCACCGTCTTCGCGGCGTGGCGCGTAGCGCGCGGCTTTCCGAACCGCGGTGATAAACTGTTCGGGCGCCATGTACATCGCTCGTCCGGGACTCTCTACGGCCGCCTTTTCGGCCTTTCTCATTGCCGCGGCCCTGTTCGCTCAGTCTTCCGATCCGCGCAATATCAAAACCGGCCGCGTGATTCCCGACGAAGGCTACTCCGACCAGCCCTACATCGTGAAGACGGACAATGGCGCCTGGCTCTGCGTCATCACCACCGGCGCTGGCAACGAGGGCGTCGCGGGCCAACACGTCGTCACCCGCCGCAGCACGGATCAGGGCCGCACCTGGTCTGAGCCCGTTGCGGTGGAGCCCACCGATGGCCCCGAGGCCTCTTACGCGGTGCTGTTGAAGACACCCTACGGCCGCGTCTATGTCTTCTACAACCACAACACGGACAATATCCGCCAAGTGATCGCAGACAAGCCCGCTTACAAGGACGGTTTCTGCCGGCGCGTCGACAGCCTCGGCCATTTCGTCTTCAAGTACAGCGATGACGGCGGCCGCTCTTGGTCCGCCCGGCGCTACGACGTCCCGGTGCGCGAATTCGCCATCGACCGCGCCAATGCCTACTCCGGCAAGCTGCGTTTTTTCTGGAACGTCGGCCGCGCCTTCTCCTACCGTGGCGCCGGCTACGTGCCCATCCATAAGGTGGGCGGCTTCGGCGAGGGCTTCTTCACGTCTTCGGAAGGAGCCCTGCTCCGCAGCGCCAACATCCTCACTGAACGCGACCCGGCCCGGCTCCACTGGGAGACTCTGCCGGACGGCGATGTGGGTCTTCGTGCCCCTGCCGGCGGCGGCCCCATCGCGGAGGAGCAGAGCTTTTCCGTGCTCAGCGACGGCTCGCTGTTCTGCGTCTACCGCACCATCGACGGCTACGCCGCCTGCTCCTACAGCCGGGATGGCGGCCACACCTGGGAGCCGCCCCAGTACATGCGCTACGCCGATGGCCGTCCGATGAAGCATCCGCGCGCCGCCAACTTCGCCTGGCGTTGTGAAAACGGCAAATTCCTCTATTGGTTTCACAACCACGGCGGCCGCTTCATCGCTGAAAGCCCCCGGCGGCGGACCATGGCCTACGACGACCGTAATCCCGTCTGGCTCGCCGGAGGCGTCGAAGCCGCCTCGCCCTCCGGCCGCATCATTCGCTGGTCCCAGCCCGAAATTGCTCTCTACGACGACGACCCGTCCATCCGCATCAGCTATCCCGACCTCGTCGAAGATGGCGGCGTGTATTTCCTCACCGAAACGCAGAAGGACGTCGCCCGCGTCCATGAACTCTCGCCCCATCTGCTGGAAGGACTGTGGAGTCAGTTCGACTCGGCCGCCGTACCTCGCCCCGGCCTCCTGTTGGAGCTTGCCGGCTCCATTCCGTCTTCCGCGCCAGCCCCCGCTCTGCCGCCCTTCACCGGACGTTCTGCCGGCGCTGGTTTCACGCTTTCCCTCTGGGTGCAGTTCAATTCGCTCAAGCCCGATCAATGGCTGGTGGATAATCGCACCGCCGCTGGACGCGGCTATGCGCTGCGCACCACCGCCGGACGTTCCATCGAGCTCATCTTGAACGACGGCCGCACCGAAAGCCGCTGGACCTCCGATCCCGGCTCGCTCGTTCCCGGACAGCCGCAGCACCTCGTCGCCATCATCGATGGCGGCCCAAAAATCATCTCATTCGTCATCGATGGCCGCTTCAACGACGGTGGCAGCCAGCGCCAGTTCGGTTGGGGCCGTTTCAACCCCCATCTGAAATCGGTGGACGGAACGCCGGAATTGCGGATTGGAGCCGGCCTCGACGGCCGCCTGCTCAACCTCCGTCTCTACGCGCGCCCGCTGAGTACCTCTGAAGCCATCGCCGCCTTCCGCGCCGGCCCGTCGTCATAGACAGCCACGCGCGCCTGCCGGCGCCAGCCATTGTCTTGTCCCCGAAAACGCTCTAGGCTGTAGTCGTGGAGACCATAGTAATTGCCACGGCGCTGGTCGCGGTGTTCTACATCGCGTTCCACCTCGCCCGTCGCACTGTCTTCTGCTTGCTCGCCGGCGCCTGTGATGCTCTGGCCAGCGTCCTGAGCATTTTGTTTTTCTTGATACGGCGACCACCGAGA
>CAYZIX010000146.1:0-12489 GCA_964478395.1 uncultured Candidatus Solibacter sp. | reverse complement strand
TCTCGCTTTCGATACCCGGAATCTGCTCGATGGTCGACAACTCATAGACGGACTGAGCGTTGTCGGTCACCGGGCCGTAGCTGTCCACGGCGATGGTCACCGGGCCCATGCCCAGGAAGCCGAAGGCCACCAAGCCGAGCGCGAACACGGCCGGAGCCATCATGATGGCGCCCAGACCCATGCTGCTCACCCAGAACGCCACAGCCATCAGGCCCAGCATGGCGAAGCCCAGCCAGTAGGCCGAGAAATAGCCAGCAATCAGGCCCGACAGAATGTTCAGCGAAGGACCGCCTTCCTTCGAAGCGATCACCACCTCGCGCACGTGGCGCGATTCAGTCGACGTGAAGGCCTTCACGAATTCGGGGATCACAGCGCCGGCCAGCGTGCCGCAGCTGATTACCGTGGCGAGCTTCCACCACAGGCTGCTGTCGCCAGCGAGATCCGGGATGATCAGGTAGCTGGCCACGTAGGTGGCGCCGATCGACAGGACAGACGTCAGCCAAACCAGGTTGGTCAGCGGCTGCTCGTAGTTCATCTTGTCGGACGTGCCGTACTTGGCGCGCGCAACCGCGTCGTTGATGAAGTAGCTCACCACGGAGGTGACCACCATCATCACGCGCATGACGAAGATCCAAACCAGCAACTGGACCTGGATAGTCTGGAAGGCCGGGCCGGCGAACTTCTCGTTGATGCCCAGCAGGATGAAGCTGATCAGCGCGACGCCAGTGACGCCATAGGTTTCGAAACCATCAGCCGACGGTCCAACCGAGTCGCCCGCATTGTCGCCCGTGCAGTCGGCGATGACGCCCGGGTTGCGCGCGTCGTCTTCCTTGATCTTGAAGACGATCTTCATCAGGTCAGCGCCGATGTCGGCGATCTTGGTGAAGATGCCGCCGGCTACGCGCAGCGCGGCCGCGCCGAGCGATTCACCAATGGCGAAGCCGATGAAGCACTTGCCGGCCAGTTCACCCGGGATGAACAGCAGGATGAACAGCATCAGCAAAAGCTCAACCGAGATCAGCATCATGCCGATGCTCATGCCGGCCTGCAGCGGGATGGCGTAGCAGGGGAACGGCTTGCCGCGCAGGCTGGCGAACGAGGTGCGGGAATTCGCGAACGTGTTGACGCGAATGCCGAACGCCGCCACACCGTAGCTGCCGCCGATACCGATGAGCGAGAACAGCAGGATGATTCCGACATGCAGCGGGCTGGAGCCCTGCAACACGCCGAAATAGAAAATGATGATCACGCCGATGAAGGCTTCGAGGATCAGGAGGAACTTGCCCTGCGTGGCCAGATAGGTTTTGCAGGTCTCGTAGATCAGCTCGGAAACCTCGAGCATCGACTTGTGCACCGGCAGGTTCTTCAGCTTGACGTAGATCGTCATGCCGAAAATCAGGCCCAGCAGGCTGATGCCCATGCCGATCAGCAACAGCACGTGGCCGCTCATCCCGCCCAGAAACTGCGTCTGGCCCAGATCCGGCAAAACGAGGTTTGCCTCGCCGCCGTGGTGCTCTTGAGCACAAACCGGCATCATACCGGCCAGCGCTATCATTGCCACCAGCAGGGACAGGATGACACGCAGCCGTCCGGCCCCCGCTCCACTCTTCGATGCCTGCCGCCC
This sequence comes from uncultured Candidatus Solibacter sp., assembly GCA_964478395.1. GTDB lineage: Bacteria > Acidobacteriota > Terriglobia > Bryobacterales > Bryobacteraceae > Paludibaculum. Next base: position 10,865 of record CAYZIX010000146.1, on the reverse strand, counting down.
TCGGGCGCGCAGAACTGGAGTATCGAACATCAAACCAAACCTCCCGGTCCTTCAGATTGTGAGTTCTCTCCGGATTGGGCCATCCGGCGGAGTAGGATCAGACCTGAATTGAAATCTAGAAAATGACCCAAGATTCACTATATAAGACCACCGGGTCGGAATCAACACGCCTTGGGCCGGATTCTGGACTGGAGCGTGCGGAAGACAACGCATTCTCTTGGCGCGTGCGGCTCGCGCCGGATGATGCCGGCGTGATATGAATGGAGACGCCATGCTCCAAATTCCATCTTTGTCCCGCCGTTCGTTCCTGACCGCGGCTGGCGTTTCCGCCGCTGTCCCGTTGATGGCCAAGAAGAAAGTACCGATTGGTATTGAGATCTATTCGGTCCGCACCGAGATGGCCAAGGACATCTACGAACCCGTGAAGCGTTGCGCCCAGATGGGCTACGAGTGCATCGAGTTCTTCGCCGCCTACTCCAGCTGGACGCCTGAGCAGCGCGACAAAATGCGCAAGCTGCTGGACGAGCTGAAGTTCCCGTGCTATTCGACGCACAACGGGCGCGATGCCTTCACGCCGGAACGTTTCCCGCAGATCATTGAAATGAACAAGCAGCTCGGCTCGAAGCTGATTGTTATGGCCAGCGCCGGCAAGGTGGTGGGCATCGACGGCTGGAAGAAGGTGGCCGAAGAGTTGACCCGCGCCTCTGAAGTTGCAAAGGCCGCTGGCGTCAAGGTCGGCTATCACAATCACGCCGCCGAATGGAAACCCATCGACGGCAAGAAGCCGATTGAAGTCGTCGCCGAGAACACGCCGAAGGATGTCTGCCTGCAGCTGGACGTCGGCACCTGCGTCGAAGCCGGTGACGATCCGGTGGCCTGGATTAACGGTCACCCCGGCCGCTTCCGTTCCATCCATTGCAAGGAGTTTTCGAGCAAGCCGGACGTGCGCTACAAGGTGCTGTTTGGCGAGGGCGACTCACCCTGGAAGCAGATCTTCGCCGCCGCTGAGAAGAAGGGCGGTGTCGAGTTCTACCTGATCGAGCAGGAAGGCCATGCTCTGCCGCCGTTCGAAGCGGTAGACAAGTGCCTGGCGAATTACAAGAAGATCCACGGTTAAGCTGAATGGCGGGCCGGCGCGTCCGGCCCGCCCCACACCTCCGGCACCTCTCCCATCGGTGCAATCTGCAACTGGCCGCGCTCGCGCAATTCCGCTGCATATCGCAGCACCTGACGCAGGCCGTTGAGCATGGCGGCTGTGCGCACCGTCAGATCAGTGGGGTGAAACCACAAATGAAACAGCCCACCCTTCTGCGCGGCGGCGCGCAGGCCGGCCTTGGCCCGCATTACGCGCAATGCCACCGGCACCACGCAGCGCGCTCCGAATGATGGCGTATAGAGCATGGACGCCGGAACATTCCACAGCCCGTGTCTGTCGCGGCGCGGCTCCACCAGGGGTGGCGGAGCCACCGTTGCAATGTCAACCAGATGTCCAATGCGGCGTAACAGACGTGGATAACCGCCGTGATCGTACCAGCGCGGGCTTTCGCCGCGGTACACCTGTATGCCGTGCGCCGCGAGCCGGTCCAGATGGTCAATGGCATTACGCGGAAAGACAAAGCTCCGCGGCTCAATCCCCAATTCCCGCGCCGCCGCCATGGAGGCGTCCAGTTCCGCGTCAGCCACTTCCGCACCACACTCGTTGAAGATGGCATGCGAGAAGCTGTGCAAGCCGATTTCCTGCCTTATCCGGCACGCCTGTATCCGCTTTACCAGTGAACGGCCATAGAACCACGGAGCACTCTGCTCACTAGAGGCCGGATCCAGCCGGAACCAGCCGGGGCGCCCGCGGTCGTCATGCCGGCCGTCACAACGCTCCAGCATCAGGTGCCCCACGACACACCATGTAGCGGGAATGGCATACTCGTCGAACAGCTTCAACAACGCCGGAAAGACACAGTTCCGCTCAATGCCGCACAGCGGCACAAAACAAGGCCATTTTGATTTATCCAGGGTCCCCCAGATCAACTCAAAATCGAGGCTCAATGTAAAAATTCCGGGTTTCATGGCGCGATACTGTGCGCGTCGAAACCCAGCTTTTTCCATTGCTCGAAGCTGACAAACTCTCCCAGACCGTTCTTCCAGCGCACCGGCCCCGGCGAATAATACAAATTGTTATCGGCAGCGAAATTGCGTTGCTGCATGATATCGTTAATCCGTATAAAAGCGCGGTAGGCATCCGATGACTGTGTGAGATAGTAAAACGTGTTGCCCGTAAGTGTCCAACTGCCATTACCCCCTAGTTCGGCACCCATCGCTGTTATGTTAGCGTCATCCACGATAGCTGTGTTCTGAAAAGCCTTCGCCGTACCGTCGGTGATGCCGCCATACTGGCGCAGGGCATTGTTATAAAAAAAGTTCCGTGAGATTTCAATGCTTAGCGCCAGGCCAGCATCGCCCAAATAGATGCCCGCCGACGCATTCTGCCGGACATAGTTGCCGGTGACGGTGACGTCACCCGTGCAACTGGCCGATAATCCTCGCCCGGCTTGGTTTTGCATGGGGTTGCCGTTGGAGTAGAGCTCGTTACCAACAATTCGCACGGACTCCAGCGCGGGAATATTTTCGCCGGTGTGCCCCAACATGATGCCGTTGGCCGAGTTCCAGTCGGCGCCGCCGATGTTGTCGTGGATGCGATTGTTGCGGATCAGGAAGTCGCTCCATTGGCCACCCTTGGCGTCCACCCTCAGCCCGGCCCACATGCTACCGGTATCCAGGCTGTTGCCATAGAACTCACTGTCCTCTACCACGACCGCCTGACAATCGAAAACTAGAACGCCATTCGCGCGGCTGGAGCTAACCACCAGATCACGCAACCGCAGGCCGCTGCCTGAGTAGAACAATACGCCGCTGCGTGCCGAATTGCGCACCGTCCAGCCCTCCAGCACGATATGGCTCGCGCGCCAGAAATGCAGGAGTCCCTGTCCTTCCACCAGCGCGACACCATCACCGTCGATCACCGGCCGCCCGCCCTCGCCATAGGCGCCGAACGTGATGGGAACATCGGCCGCGCCGGAGCGCGTCACCACCAGCCCCTCCCGCCACACGCGGCCCCGCCGCAACAGCACACAATCACCCGCTTCGAGCGGCTCCGCGCTCACGCGCGCCAGCGTCCGCCAGGGCGTCATCTCCGACATCCCGTTAGCTCCGTCAGCGCCCGCCGCCGCGTCGACATAGTACACTGTCGCGCCGGCCGGCACGGCGCCGAAGCATAGCAGGGCCCACAGCAGAGCAGGATACTTCATCAGTCTCCTAATAGGCGCCGGTCCGCTTTACCACCACGGAAAACGTGCGTGCCAACAAGTACAAGTCGAACCAGGGGGACCAGTTTCTCACGTAATATGAGTCCAACTCGACTCGCCTGGCGTACGTTGTCAGGCTGCGCCCGCTCACCTGCCAGAGGCCGGTCAGGCCTGGCGTCACACGCCGGTAGAGCGGGTACATTTCGCCGTAGCGCTCCACTTCGTCGTCGACAATCGGGCGCGGCCCCACCAAACTCATCTGGCCTCGGATAATATTCCAGATCTGCGGCAATTCATCCAGGCTGTAGGCGCGCAGGAAACGGCCGATGCGCGTCACGCGCGGATCATCCTGCAGCTTCTGGTTGGCCTCCCACTCGGCGCGCGCTTCCGGGTGTGCTTCGAGGTGCGCCTTCAGGAGCCCGGCGCTATTCGAGTACATGGTGCGGAATTTCCACATCTTGAAACGGTTGCCACGACGCCCGATACGCATGTGGCCATAGAACGCCGCCCCGCGAGAGTCCAGGCACACCGCCAGCGCGATGAGCGCAATCAGCGGCGCCACAGCCAGCCCGATCAGCGCCCCCAACACGCAATCGAGCGCGCGCTTGCCCGCCTGGCAACCGGGACGCACCAGATCGCGGCGCAGCTCAAGCGTCATCTTCCCGCCCACATCGCCCAGATCGACACCAAAGCTGGCGAGCCCTTCCAAATCGGGCATCACATAGACATGCGTGAAGTTGTGCGCGTGCGTCTCCAGAAACTTCAGTACTTCCGCGCTGGCCGGACCGCGCGTTGCCAACACCACGCGTTTCACGTCGAGCAACGACGCATAAAGCGGGCTCCAGCGCATGTCGTAAAATACCGGCACCGGAACGTCAACCACCGCGTCCTCATCGCCATCCGAAAACACGGCCACCGGGCGCAGGCCCAGCCCTGGATCAGCAGACATGCGGCGGTAAACGTCCGCTGCTACGTCGCCCGAACCAAAAATAACGGCCGGCGCTCCCCACCACGATTTGCTGCCCAGCGCCGCACGCAAAGTGGCCCGGCCCAGCGGCACCATCACTAGCGCCAGTAGCCAGCTCAACACAAAGACGGATCTCGAGTAGCCCTGCCCTTGCCGCGTAAAGAACAGCACCGCGCCTAACAACAGATAGACGGACGTGGTGGTCATCGTCAGACGCCGCAATTCGAGCACGGCATTGCGCATGATGCCTGGATAGAGCCCGGCCACTCCATACGCAGCGACAAACAGCAGGGGGGCCGGCGCTACAGCCAGATAATCGGCCAAGCCGTAGTTTGCTCCAGCAATTGAGCGCAGCACTGCCGCCAATGCCATGCAAACGCCTATGGCCGCCATGTCGCCAGAGGCGTAGGCAGCGCCGAGCATCGCCGTACAAGCCGCGCGCTGTTTGGGAATCGCAAGCGCTATTGCCGAGGTCGCCATCAGAAGCCTCCCTCCGGGACCACCGACAACGCAGCGTGTCCCAGGATCTCGTCATATATCCGCAGTGTCTCGTTTAGTGTGCGCGTAAACGTGAAGCGCGCTTCGTAGCGCCGCCGCCCGGCACGGCCCATGTCCCGGCGCAATTCCGGCCGGGTGAGCAATTGCTCCAACGCTGCTTCCGGGCAGCCGTCCACCAACAGTCCAGTCGCGCCATCGTCCACCTGCTCCGCCACGCCACCCACGCGCGACGCCACCACCGGCAAGCCGGCGCGCATCGCTTCAAGAATCGAGCGCGGCAGCCCTTCCGAGCGCGTGGTCAACACGAACATCTGCGCCCCGGCCAGCAGGTCCGCCACGTCGGCCCTCGCGCCGAGAAAGCGCACACGGCCATTCAGGCCAAGCCGCTCAGCACGTATCCGAACGGCCGCCTCCAAAGGCCCTCCGCCCACCAGATCGAGAGTCCACTCAAGGTGCTTCAGTTTAGCCAAGGCGTCGATCAGAGCTTCCGGAGCCTTGGGCCGTTCCATCCGCGCCACTGAGATGATGCGCGCCGGCTGAAGTTCCGGCTGAGCCCGGACCGCATATTCGGTCACGCCGTTGCGGATCACAACGAGTTGATCCGGACGTCCGATGCGGTGGCGCCGGGCCAGTTCGCGCTCGGCTTCGCTCACCAGCACAATGCGCGAGGCAAATGGCGCCAGCGCGCGCTCAATCACGCCAAACACACGGCCGGAAACGCGCCCCATCCTGTCGCCGGCCGTCAGCCCGTGCGGTGTGTAGAGCACAGGCACGCCGGCCAGCATCCCGGCCAGACGCCCCACTACGCCGGCCTTGGCCGTATGGGCCGAGACAAGATCCGGACGCCAGCGCCGGATGGCGCGCGTAGTCTCCACGATGGCCACGGCATCATTTAGCGGATGGATGGGACGGAGCAGGTGCGGGATCACTTCGAAAGGAACACCGCGCGACGCCAACTCCTTCGTCACCGGCCCCTGCCCGCCGATGAAGACCCGCGCCTCACCGCCACGCGCGATCAGCCCGGATGCCATGTCGCGGACGTGTATCGAGGCGCCGCCAACGGCGTCGGCGCGAGTGATGAGATAGGCGACACGCATCGCGGCTAACTCCTCAAGGCCCGCGCGGCGCGCAGTGAGCGGAACGCAAAGCGGTCCGTCCAGTCTTCGTGACGCTCGCCGAAACGCGCACTCAGCGCATCGAAAGTTGTGATCTGCGACCGGAAAGCGGTGAGGCTGGCGTCGAACGCGACGATATCCTGCACGGTCCAACTGTTCGCGTGCAGGCACACCGTCCATGTACCAAAGGGCATGTGCCGGAAGCTCCCCAACTGCTGCGGCACCCACATGAGCCCCCGCCGGCAGCGGTAGGGCGCCAACGCGTAGCCGTCGCTGATGGCGCCGATACCAAGCCCGGTCAGCGCGTCCAGCGTGTGCTCGTCAAAGCTGTGCGCCGGGGCGATGAAGCAATCGGCCCGCACGCCGTTGGCGTGGAAGATGTCGAGCCCGGCGGCCAGCTTGGCGCGCTGTTCAGCCTCCGGCACGCCGGCAAACTCGCTGTAGCAGTTGCGGCCCAGCAGGCCGGCGTCGTTGGTGGTGTAAAGGTGCTGATAACCGTGCAGGCCGATGGCCCAGCCGCGCGCCTGCCACCCGCGCACACGCTCCCAGAAGTCGAGGCGCGGCGCCTGCACGTCCAGGTACGGGTCGCGGTTATCCGGCACCACTGCCACCAGCGGACGCACCATGTGCGTGGCCAGCACGTGTTCGACATATTGCCACACATCCCAATTCATCGCCGGGCAGACATCGTCGAAACGGATCAGGTAGTTAGCGGGACGCATTAGTGGCGGCTCCTCCAGGCCATCAGCGCCTGGCGCGCGTAGACCGCGACAACACCCTTCAGCGTCTTTCCCGCATCCACGTTGTAGCTGCGCACGATGCGGCCGCCAAAACCTTCCTTGAACCGGTTGATGTTGAGCAGCGCCGCGTCGGTCTGGCCGGCATACCAGCCCCCCAGGTCGTACACATCGACACCTTCGGCCTTCAGACGCACGATGTCCCGCCAGTGCAGAAAGAGATTGGCCATTGAGATGCGGTTCCGGTCGGTGCTTTCACGTCCCCGGAACTGAGACGCGGAGTGGATCAGGCGAGCCCGGCCGTTAGCCTTCATATAGATGTGCCACACCAGCACATCACCGAACTCATCGCGTACCCGGGTCAGATCCAGCATTCCGGCTCGCGCCAGCGCCGTCAGCCGCACACGGTTGGCCGGCGGCAGGTGCTTCACCGCGGCGAATCCCAGCCAGAAGGCCAGAAACTCATCCAGCCAGGCCAGGTTACCCATGCTGTGGTCGTAAATGAACTCCTCTTTCAGAGAGCGCCGGACACGCTGGCGCATTCCGGAGTGCATCTGCGAGAGGATCTCGTCTTCTGTCTGCGCAAGATCAATCTCAATGGTGTGGAACTCCTCACCATGCGTGCCGGACTGCTCCTCACTGGACTGCTGATAGCGCACGACATCGACGCTCGGCGGCTGGGCCGGCTCATCGAAAAAGACCTCGGCAATACGCACGCCGCTTTTCGTATAGGTGATCATTGACCGTAGTTCTCCGTCATCAATTCCTGATAAAGCGATCCCCAGTGCGCCAGCACGGCCGGCAGGCTGTAACGGGCCAGCACGCCGCGGCGCCCGGCACGGCCCATTCCGGAGCGCTCCGCGTCCGGCATCGCCATCATGCGCCGCATGGCCCCGGCCAGCGCCTCGACTTGGCGTGGCTCCACCAGCAGGCCGCTGCGAGGCTCGTCGACCACTTCCGGGTTGCCGCCAACACGCGTGGCCACAATCGGCAACTCACAGGCCGAGGCTTCCAGCAGCACCAGCGCCAGCCCTTCGAAATGCGAGGCCAGCACAAAGGCGTCGGCAGCGTTCATCCAGCCGGCCAAGTCCTGGCACTGGCCAAGAAAGTGGACACGCTCCGCCAAACCCAACGCCCGGCTCAAGCCCGTTAGCGGCTCGCGCAGATCGCCGTCACCGGCAATGGCCAAGTGCGCATCCGGATGCGTGTTGCGCACCAGGTGAAAGGCCCGCAACAGATTGTCGTAAGCCTTGACGCCATTCAACCGGCCGGCCGACAGCCACAGAAACTCTTCACCGATGCCCAGACGCGAGCGCAAATCAGAGCGGCGGTTTGCGCCGGGACGGAAGACATCGGCATCCACGCCGTTCGGCACAACGCGCAGCCGGGCGGCGGAAACCACGCCGCGGCTGGCGTATTCAACGGCGGCGCCATGGCAGACAACGGTGGTCAAATCGGCCAGCCGGTCTGTAATGCGGTGCGCCTGCTCGCGTAGTGTGAAGCCAGTGCCGTCAATGTTGTACATGCGCGTGCCGTGCAGCGTACAAACCAGCTTCGGCATGGGCGCAAGCAACCGGACAATGCGGCACAGCAGGTTGGCGTGCACCATGTGGGCGTGGACAACTTGCGGCCGCCAGGCGCGCACCAGCCGCGCCAGCCGCAACGGCGCCAGCAGTGCGGACAAGCCGCGGCGCACATTCAGGCAATGGAACGGAATTCCCTCCGCCGCGAACGCCGCGGGCATCACGGCAGGCCTCAGCAGCGCGACCAGCGCCACTTCCCAACCGGCGCGGCGCAGGCCAACCGCCAGTTGTAGCGTCTGAATTTCGGCGCCCCCATCCTGGCTGATGTTGGTGACGACGATCAGCAGCCGCTTGGGCGTAGCAGGCTTCATGCGGCGCGGCGCTCCTTTGCGCAACGCGGTTCCAGCAGCCTCAAGTACAGATCCTCGTACCGGGCCGTCATGGCGCGATGATCGAAATCGCGAAGCGCCCGGCCGCGCGCCGCCGCGCCCAAAGCCCTCCGCAAGCCGGCATCGCTCACCAGGCGGCCCATCGCTCCAGCCAATGCGCCTGCATCTCCGGGCTCAACGAGAAATCCGTTTTCGCCTTCGGCCACCAGTTCATCCACGGCGCCGACGCGCGTCGCGGCCACCGGTAGCCCGGCCGCCATCGCCTCCATCACCGAAAGCGGATTACCCTCCCACAGGGAGGCCAAAGCAAAAACATCGCTGGCCGACAGCATTTCGGCCACATCGTCGCGCCGGCCAAGGAAGTGAATGCGGCTCGACAGTCCGGCCGCCGCGGCCTGCGCTTCGGCCGCCGCACGCAGGTCTCCATCCCCCGCCAGCAGCAAATGGGCGTTCTGATGCGCAACGGCGATCCGGGCGAAGGCATCGGTCAGCGTTTGGTGATTCTTCTGCGGGTAGAAGCGAGCTACGCATGCAATCAACGTCTGCCCGGAGGTAAAGCCGTTACGCTCGCGCCATGCCGAACCATCGGCATTCAGAAAGCGTTCAAGATCGATGCCGTTGAAGATAGTCTCGGGCCGCGGCTGGCCGTAGACGCGCTGATAAGAGTCCGCCACGCGGCCGGCAATTGCCACCGGCGTGACCCGGCCGCGGAATGCCCAGCTCTGCAACATCACGCCCAACCGGTCCACCTCGCGTTCGGCCACATTGTGAATGGTGTGCACCAGCGCCGGCACACGCGCCATCAGCGACACCGGCAGCGTGTAGCGCAGCACGTAGTTGTGCGTATGGATGACATCCGGCCGCACACGCGCCACCACGCGCGCCAGGCGCGGGAACATGCGGGTATCCAGTCCAGGGTGCTTGCCCAGGTGATAGACATCAATGCCGCGCGCGCGCAGTTCCGGCGTCAGGCTGCCCGGCGCCTGGTCGAACAGGCAAGCGATGCTAACACGGAACCGGTCCGGGCGGGCCAGCGTAGCCAGACTCGCCACCACGCGCTCCAAACCATAGGGCGTCAGGTCCGGTAAAACTTGCAGTACGCGCCGCGTCATGCTTCTACTCTCCGGAGTGAGATTCGAAAACGCGGTCCCACCGACACGGCATGGGCCATGATCACCGCGAACAGGAACCAGGTTGGCTTACGGTGCTCCCAGGTTAGAGTTGAGACGCCCGTGAACCATACCAGCAGCGATATCATCCAGAGCCGGGCTTCGAGTCCCGCATAGTGGCTCAACTGCCAGATGAGCAGCGCCAGGAAGCCGGCAAACAGCGTGAAGCCGATGGCGCCAGTCTCGACGAACACAGAGATGAATGTGTTGTGCGCCACTGGCGTGAAGTCGCGTGGCCGGCCCACTTGTGGCGCAATGCTCTCCGGATAGGCGCCCGCTCCAACGCCCGACAGCGGAACATCTTCCACCACTCTCAGTCCCGCGCCCCACAGTAGCGTGCGGCTATTCAGCGTGCCGGAGCGCACTTCGCCAACAGCCGTGCCCAGCCGCCGCCACGTCGCGGCTGGAATCAGCACCAGGCCGGTGACGGCCAGTGCGGCGCTCAGTGCAATTAACCCGGCGCGCTCGCGGCGCGGCATCCAGCGCAGTGTGAGAAACGGCAGTGTCCAGGCCAGCAACGTCGCGGCCGTGCCGGCGCGCGACGCGGTGAGCATGACAACCGCCGTTTCGAATACCATTGCCAGACGGTAGGCCCAGCGCCATGCGCCTTGCGTGCGCAGGCTGAGATAGAACGCCACGGGGATGCTGAGCGCCAGCATCAACGCCAAATCGTTCGGATCCAGACCGGCGCCGGCGTAGCGCTGGTAGTAGACCTGGTGCTGAGCCCGGTACACGCGCACGGTGTCGTACGCCGCCCACAGGCAGCCGAGCAGGAAGGCGTTCAGCAGACGGTCGACGTGTATGCGCTCCCGGCAGGCCTGCCAGATCAGCCAGACCAGAATCAGCAACTGCGTGTAGGTGGTGACACGCTCAATTGTGTCGCCGGGCTCGACCGACCAACTTAGTGTGAACGCGCTCCACAGCGTGAACAGCACCAATGCGATGTGCCCGGGCAGCGGCATCCGCAAGCGGCGCTCCACCGCCATCAGCGCCAGGGCCGCGGCCAACGCCAACGCGCCGGCCAGCTTTGTCGGGCTGCCCACGACGGGCCACTCGTACATCTTCTCGAAGGGAATCGAGAACACGAATAGCCACAGCAGTGCGAACGAGACGCGTTCCAGCCAGCCGTTCGTCATCGTGTGGTCTCCGGGCGAAGGGCCACCCGCAC
>CAYZIX010000145.1:0-12608 GCA_964478395.1 uncultured Candidatus Solibacter sp. | reverse complement strand
AGCCGTTGCGGGCGAAGGTGACGGCGAGACGGGGGGCGGAGTAGTTGTCGGTGTTTTCCAGACGGCCGTAGTCCCAGTGGCCATGTGGATGGAGGATGGCGGGGTGGGGTCCGGGCGCGGTGGGGCGGTAGAGATTGCCGGCGACCCAGAAGCCGGGCAGCGTTTCGAGCGCCACGTTTTCGATGGTGTAGCCCTGGCGAACGAGCTTGCCAGTGACGCGCACGTTCAGCGGTCCGCGGGCGGGCATGGGATCGAGCCCGGCGGCGGAGAGGATCTGGCGGCGCAGGTCCGAGCGGCGCGCCTCCCAAGTCTTGAGATCAGCCGGGGCCTTGAAGGAGAAGTGCGTGTTGGTGTCGGGCGTGTAGGTGTTGCGGCGGTCGGCGCCCCAGAGGAGGCTTAGCGTGGCAGCAAGGATCAAGAGTCGCATTTCGGGCCGTCCTTGTCAGATCGAATGCGCGGGCGATAATCGAAGAACTGCAACCGGCAGGGGGAGCAGTAGAGCAGCGGCGCGCCCAGCCATTGTTGCACGCGGCTGAGCGGATTGCCATAGAGGGGATCGATGGGATCGGGATGGCGAAGGCGGTCGAGGTGGGCTGACCCGCATTTCGGACAGCGCGCGGTGAGTGAGAGCAGGGGGAGAACGCGGGTCCGCGAAACGGAGGATTCCCGCCCGCAGGCGGGGCAGCGGAAAACGGCGGCGAGAAAGAGGCGCTCGGCCCAGGTGCGCTTGCGGCGTTGGAGATGCGCCTGACGGCAATGAGGACAGATCATGAAAACTGCTGCGGCGCCGCGATCGGCCTGTCCCTCAGAAGCGCTTGAAAAGGAAGCGCCAGACCGCCGTCCGCCACGTCTTTACATTTCTAAGGTAATCCAAACCGAGAGCTTTGGCGTTGATTTGGGTATGAAGTAAGAGAAGGCGTTCCGATGTGGGGGCCGGCGTGTCCGGCCAGGATGGGACGAACTGAACGGCATGATCAATGGTAAGCGGATTGTAGTGGTGTTACCGGCGTACAACGCCGAAAAGACCCTGGCGGCGACGGTTCGGGAGATTCCGGACATCGCCGATGAAATCGTCCTGGTGGACGACGGCAGCACGGATGGCACGGTGGCGGCGGCGCGCGCACTGGGACTGACGGTGGCGGTGCATAGCCGCAACCGCGGCTACGGTGGCAACCAGAAGACTTGTTACGGGCTGGCGCTGGCGTTGGGCGCGGACGTAGTGGTGATGCTGCACCCGGATTACCAGTACTCGCCGTTGTTGCTGACACCGATTGCGGGCATGGTAGCCTACGGCGTGTACGATATGGTGCTGGGTTCGCGGATACTGGCCGGCGGCGCGCTGCGTGGCGGCATGCCGTTGTACAAGTACATCTCGAACCGCGCGCTGACCTATTTCCAGAACCTGCTGCTGGGGGCGCATTTGTCGGAGTACCACACGGGATTCCGGGCGTTCAGCCGGGAACTGTTGCGTTCGCTGCCGATTGAGCGTAATTCCGAGGACTTCGTGTTCGACAACCAGATACTGGCTCAGGCCCTGCTATCCGGCGCAACAATCGGTGAGATTTCGTGCCCGACGCGCTACTTTGCCGAAGCATCGTCGATCAACTTCCGGCGCAGTGTCATCTACGGCCTGGGAGTGGTGAAGACGACGCTGGCGGGCGCGATGGCACGGCTGGGACTGTATCGCCCGGCGCTGTTCCGGCCAGCGAACGAAGCCTTTGCGGCGGCGCTACCGGACACAATGCCCGGGGCGAGGCCGTGACGGGAGCCTGGCACCGGCGCGCGACGTCGCGCATTCTTCCAATACTGCTAGTGGCCTGCATTGCGCGGCTGTGGCTCATGCCGCTGCCGTCCAGTTTTTGGGTAGACGAGATGGTGACGCGCTTCGTTGTCACAGAAGGCGCGGCACATCCATCACTGGCCGTGGCGCCGCAGGTGCCGCAATCGATCTACTACGCGTTGGCGGGCGCGAGCACGCGCGTGCTGGGCCAAACGGAGGTGGCTTACCGGCTCCCGTCGGTGCTGGCAATGGCGGGGGCGCTGTGGTTTCTGGCCCGGTTGGCGCGGCGGTTGATCCATCCGCGGGCCGGCTGGTTCATGGTGTTTGCCTGCCTGTCGTTGCGCGGATTCAACTACCAGGCGGCCGACGCGCGTCCGTACGCCCTGGCGACGCTGGTGGCGGCGGCCGGCACCTGGGCGCTGGTGAAGTGGATGGACGAAGCGAACTGGCAGACGGCGGCGCTGTTCACCGTCTGCGGCGCGGCGCTGTGGCGCGTACACCTGATTGACTGGCCGTTTTACCTGGTATGGGGCGGATACGCGCTGTGGCGCGTCACGCGTGGATCGTGCCGCCCGGGATGGGGCGCGGCGGCGGCCGTGTTCGGGCTAATTGGCGTGACGCTGGCGCCGGTGGCGCTGAACGCGCTGGCGCTGGGCCGTGAGGCGCAGGCGCATGTGATTACGCAAGCACCGCGGTTTGGAGATCTGATTAGCGCGCTGAAGCCCGGGTTGGTGGTTGGCGCGCTGGCCGGGGTGGCGCTGCTGGCACGCTGGAGGCTGTGGCCGGCGCCCGAGCTCAACGCGCCGAGCGCGGGCGTGGCACTGATGCTGGGCTGGTGGTTGATCCATCCGCTGGCGCTGTACGCATACTCGCACCTGACCGGGAATAGCGTGTTTCTGAACCGTTATTTGTCCATCTCGCTACCGGGCGCGGCGCTGACGGCGACTCTGGTTGTAGCGCTGTTTCTGCCGCCTCAACACTGGCGCACCGGAGCGGCGGCGTTTGGTGCGGGCGTGCTGATCTTCATGGGTCAGTGGCAAACGCCGTGGCCATGGCATCACAACTCGGACTGGCGCGGGGCCGTTGAAGCCGCTAACCGGGCGACGGTGGACGGGCGTACGGCGGTGCTATGCCCGAGTCCGTTCGTCGAGGCTCAATGGCCCAATTGGCGGCCCGATTACCCGCTGCCTGGATTTCTATACGCGCACCTGCCGGTCTATCCACTGCGCGCGCATCCATATCTGCTGCCGTATAAGACATCAGCCGAGGCTGAGCGCTTTGTGGGGGGACTGGTTAGAACGAGGCTGGCCGGCGCGGGCCGGTTCATGATTCTCGGCGGCGACCGCAACGTGTGGTTCTGGAGCGACTGGCTGCACAGATGCCCGGAATTGCAGGGCTGGAGCGCGCGGAAAGCCGGGAGCTTCGGTGACGTTGAGCTGGTGATTTACCAAAAACAATTCTAATTGCGGAACATGCCAACGCAGATCCGTGCCACCAGGGGGTGGCAATAGCGGCGTGTGTGTGAAACCATGCTTAAATTGGAAACGGCGATAAACGGACTCGACGGTCCGGACGTGCATTGGAGAGAGCATGCGATCGCAAGTAATTCTGTTGGTCGAGGACAATCCGAGTGACGTGGACCTGACGCGGCGCGCCCTGGAACGCAACCGCATCAGCAACCCGCTGGTAGTGGCAGAAGACGGACACGCGGCGCTCGACTATGTTTTTGGGCGCGGCGAATGGGCGGGCCGCAATGTGAGTGATACGCCGGCGCTGACGCTGCTCGATCTGAGACTGCCGTTGGTTCCAGGTCTGGAGGTGCTGCGGCAAGTGCGGGCCGACGCGCGAACGCGGCGCATGCCGGTGGTGATTCTGACGTCGTCGCGCGAGGAAGAGGATGTGGCCGGGGGGTACGACCTGGGGGTGAATAGCTACATTCGCAAACCTGTGGACTTCGGCCAGTTTACTGAGGCGATTGCGCGGCTGGGGCTGTACTGGCTGATATTGAACGAGGCGCCGCCGCGTGTGGGTTGAGGTGATTCGTGGAGCGATTGCTACGTCTGCTTCAAATTGAAGACTCTGAGAGTGATGCCGAGTTGTTGCGGAGGTTGGTTGAACACGCCGGTTTCCGCGTAGAAGAGAGCCGCGTGGAATGTGCCGAGCAACTGCGCGCCGCGCTGGCAACGGCGGATTGGGATATCGTCGTCTGCGACTACAACCTGCCGGGCTTTGATGCGCGGTCGGCATTACACATTTTGCAGGAAAGCGGACGCGATATCCCGTTTATCGTCGTGTCGGGCAATCTTGGCGAAGAGTTGGCCGTTGAGATGATGCGGTTGGGCGCGCAGGATTACGTGATGAAAGATAAGCTGGCGCGCTTTATTCCGGCCATGGAGCGCGAGCTGAAAGAGGCCCGTCTGCGGGCGGAGCAACGGGTGATAGAGGCCGCCAGGGAGCAGGCCGACGCGGAACGCGAACGATTGCGGGCGCAGTTTCTGGAAGCGCAGAAGATGGAGTCGATCGGCCGTTTGGCCGGACGCGTGGCGCACGACTTCAACAACCTGCTAACAGTGATCAACGGGTACTCACAACTGGCGCTGTTGCAGTTGAAAGAGGACGATCCGATGCGCGCCTCGCTGGAGGCGATCGACCGCGCGGGACAACGGGCCGTGGCGCTGGTCCAGCAACTGCTCGCCCTGGGGCGGCGTCGCGCGCGCCAGACCGCGCTTGTGAATCTCAACGCGGTGGCGGGCGAGATTCTACACGTCATGGAGCCGCTGATGGCGGCGAATGTCGAGGTGACGACACGCTTTGATGATTGCCTGCCGAACGTCGTGGTGGACCGTCATCAGATTGAAGAGATTCTGATGAACCTGGTGGTGAACGCCCGGGACGCGATGACGGAGGGTGGACGCCTGACCATCCAGACCTGTGTTGTGGACGACGGGCGGCTGGTGCGGCTGAGCGTGTGCGACACCGGAACCGGCATGGATGACGAGGTGCGCGGGCGGTTGTTCCAGCCATTCTTCACAACGAAGGAAGAGGGCAAGGGAACCGGGCTTGGTCTGGCGACGGTGCGCACGCTGGTGGAAGAAAACGGCGGACGAATCAGCTTTGATTCCGAGCCAGGCAAGGGCAGCGTATTCCACGCGAGCTTTCCGGTGGCGGGAGTCTAGCGGCACTCCTCAAACGCGGCACGGAAACCGGCGATGGAGCCGGCCACCGTCTCATATGGCACGGTGAGCGACAAGCGCATGTTGCCCGCGCGGCGGAAACCGACGCCCGGCACGGCCAAAACACCGTGGGCGGCCAGACGGCGCGTGAACTCAATGTCGTCAGCGATGGGCGTGCGCGGAAAGACGTAAAAGGAACCTTCGGGCGGCGTCACGTCGTAGCCGATCTCAGCCAGCGCCCTGCAGATAAAATCGCGCTTCTCCTGGTAGGGGCGCATGTCGATACAGGCCGCGGGGTGGCGTTCAACCACGCGCTGCCAGATGGCGGGCGCGTTGATGTAGCCCAAAATGCGGTTGGCGAAGGTGCAGGCGTTGACCAGCGCGGCGGTATCGGACAGGCGTGGCGAAAGAGCGAGATAGCCGATGCGCTCGCCGGGCAGGGCCAGCGACTTCGACCAGGAGTTGCAGATGACGGTTTTGCGGATGTGTGAGGCCACCTCCGGCGCGGTGCGGCCATCGTAAACCAGACGCTTGTAGGGCTCGTCCGAAAGCACCAGCACTTCGTGATCCAGGCTTTCGAGCAACCGGTTCAGATCGTCCAGCACGGCGGCGGGGTAGACGCGTCCGGTGGGGTTGTTGGGCGTGTTCAGAATGAGGGCGCGCGTGCGCGGCGTGATGGCGCGGGCGATGGCATCAATGTCTGGCGCGAAGGTGGCGCCGGTTTCTACGCTGACGTCAACGCCGGCGTGGTTAGAGACGTAGAAGCGGTATTCGGCGAAGCTCGGCTCCAGCAGGATGACTTCGTCGCCGGGATCGAGAATCGACTTCAGGATGACGTTGAGGGCGCCGGCCGCACCGCTGGTCATAATGACATGCTCGGTGCGGAAGGGCAGGCCGGTTTCCAGCTCAAGCTGGCGCGCCACGGCGGCGCGTGTTTCCGGATAGCCGGCGTTCATCATGTAACCGTGGGCGTGCGGCGCGGGCTGCGCGGCCAGTTCGCGGAGCGTCTCCGCAATAGCCGCAGGCGGCTCCACATCGGGGTTGCCCAGCGAGAAGTCGAAAACGTTCTCGGCGCCGCGCTCACGCTTCAGGCGGGCGCCTTCCTCGAACATCTTGCGGATCCAGCTAGAGTGCGTGAGTTGAGATTGAATTGAATGGCTGACTGGCATTCAGGGCTACCTGGGGCACATGCACGCGCAATTAGGCGTTATAGATTTCCACGCCGCCAAGAACATTGAAGCCGGCCTCGACAAGGCGCTCGACGGCGGCATCGGGCTTGTCGAAACGGAAAATCATGACGGCGTTGCCGTCGTGACCTTCAGTGAAGGCGTACATGTATTCGACATTGACGCCCGCGGGCTCGACCGCGCTGAGCATGTCGGCAAGGCCACCGGCATGGTCGGGGATCTCGACGGCGATCACCTCGGTGAGGCGCGTGGTGAAGCCGGCCTGGCCGAGCAATTCAGCGGCGCGCGTGTAGTCGGAGACGATCATTCGCAGGATGCCGTATTGCGACGTGTCGGCCAGCGACAGGGTGCGAATGTCGATGCCGTTGTCACTCAACAGGCGGCAGGGCGCGATCAGGGCGCCCGGGCGATTTTCGATGAAGACGGAGAGCTGTTGCAGTTTCATGAGCCGTGCTTCTTTCTTCCTGCTAACCGGCGCGCTGGTCCAGCACGCGTTTGGCCTTGCCCTCGCTACGGGCAATGGAGCCAGGGGCGACGAGACGGACTTGGACACGTAGCCCGATGACATGGTCGATGCTCTTCACAATGCGCTGAGTGAGCGCTTCCAGGGCGCCCACCTTGTCGCTGAACAAGCCTGGCGTGATCTCGACCAGCACTTCGATGTGATCGAGGCCGTGCTGGCGGGTGAGCACAATCTGGTAGTGCGGGAGCGTGCCCTCCACCATCAATAGGGCGTGCTCAATTTGCGACGGGAAGACATTGACGCCGCGGACGATCAGCATGTCGTCGCTGCGGCGGCCGACGCGGCGCATACGGCGCAGGGAGCGGCCACAAGCGCAGGGCTCGTCCACCAGCGAGGTGATGTCGCGCGTACGGTAGCGGATCATCGGCATGGCCTGCTTGGAAAGCGTGGTGAGCACCAGTTCGCCCTCCTCACCCAACGGCAGCACGCGGCCCGTGTCGGGATCGATGATCTCCGGATAGAAGTGATCTTCAAAGATATGCAGACCGTCGTGACAGGGGCATTCGACGGCAACGCCAGGGCCGATGATTTCGCTAAGGCCGTAGATGTCGAAGGCCTGGATGCCGGAAGCGGCCTCAATGTGGCGGCGCATGGAGTCCGTCCAGGGCTCGGCGCCGAAGACGCCGGCCCGCAGGGGCAGCGCGCGGACGTCGACGCCCAGTTCGGCAGCACGGTCGAGCAGGTGTAAAAAGTAACTGGGCGTGCAGCAGATGGCCGTGACGCCGAAATCTTGCATGAGATGGATCTGTCGATCCGTGTTGCCGCCCGACAGCGGAATGACCGTCGCGCCCAGGCCCTCGACGCCATAGTGCGCACCCAAGCCGCCGGTGAACAGACCGTAGCCGTAGGAGTTCTGGATGATGTCACCGGCGTGCAGCCCGGCGGCGGCAAAGCTGCGGACCATGACCGATGTCCAGGTTTCGATATCGCTCTTGGTGTAGGCCACCACAATGGGCTTGCCCGTGGTGCCGGAACTGGCGTGCAGGCGCACGATGTCGCGCAACGGGCTGGCGAACAGCCCGAAGGGATAGGTATCGCGCAGGTCGGACTTGATGGTGAACGGCAGGTCGCCGAGGTCTTCAAGCCGCTTCAGGTGGGCGGGCGTGAGGCCACGCTCGTCCATGCGGGAGCGGAAGAGCTGGACGTTATCGTAAGCGCGCGTCACGATGGTGCGCAGACGCTCAAACTGCAACAGGCGAAGCTGCGCGGTAGGCAGATAGTCCGGCGTCGAGGCTGGATGGAATGGGGATGATGGCAGGGTACTCATTGTTCGCGGCCCAAATCAAAAGCGGCCATATTTGTTTCGTGAAGTTTTTCCGGCAGGGCGGCGCGAATGGCATCGCGCCAGATTTCAGTAGAAAGATCCAGGTGACGGCTGAGACGGCCAAGCAACGCCACGTTGAGGCTCTTCTTATTCTTCAGGTGGGCTTCGTCGATATCCGCCGGTTGAATCAACACGCCACCCGGGCGTAGCGCGGCGCGGTTGTTTTCCACCTGGTCCGGCGCGATCACGACCAGGAAATCCGCCTCGCCTTCAGGCACCATCGGGCTGAGGACGCGCTCGCCCAAGCGGACGTCTGAGGTGACGGAACCGCCGCGCTGGCTCATACCGTGGATCTCACTCTTCTTGACGTCGAGCCCGGCGCGGAAGGCCGCATCGGCCGTAATGTCGGACGCCTTCAGGACGCCCTGTCCGCCGAGGCCGGCGAAAACGATGTTCACCACTTTCGCGCTCACCTAGCAGCCCTCCTGGTTGTGCTTCTCATATTGACGGATGGCGCCGGCCGCCAGCAGGCAGTTGCGGCGCGCAATGATGAGCGACAGCTCAGTCTTTTCGAGCGCATCTTTCACCAATTGCTTGAAGGCAGGAGGATCGAGCGTCGGATCGAGAACGTGAACGTTTTTGATGCCCAACGAGCGCGCCAGTTCCTCGAAAACCACCTTGCCGGTGGAGTGATGGTCCAGCGCGCGGCCGGTGCCAGGATGTTCCTGCATCCCGGTCATGGCGGTGGTGCCATTGTCGAGAATCAGAATGACGTGGCCGGTAGATGGCGGATTGTAGAGCGCTTCCACCAGCCCGGTGAGACCGGAATGAACGAACGTGGAGTCACCAATGACGCTGACCACGCGGCGCGCTTCGGCTTCAGGCAGTGCGTGGCGCAGGCCCAGGCCAACCCCGATGGAAGCGCCCATGCAGACGCAGGTGTCCATGGCGTCGAAGGGTGGCAGCGCGCCCAGCGTGTAGCAACCGATGTCGCCCGAAACGATACAGCCAAGTTCGTGGAGTGTGGAAAAAGCCGTGCGGTGCGGGCAGCCGTTGCAAAGCTCCGGCGGCTTGCCGCGGGCAGGCTGCGGCTCCGGTGAGAAATCGCGGGCCAGGATACGGCGGACGCGCGCGACGCTCATCTCACCAAAACGGAACATCTCGTTCTTGTTTTCGAGCACGATGCCCGCCGCGCCGCACGTTTCGACAATGTACGGATCGCCTTCGTCAATGACAACCGTGCGCTTGTGGGCGGCGACAAAGGCGCGGATCTTTTCAAGCGGCAGCGGGTGCGTCAGGCCCAGTTTCAGCACGGCCGCCTCCGGAGCGGCCTCGCGCACGTGCTGGAAGCTGATGCCGGAGGTGATGATGCCTAGTTCGGGCGAGCCTTCGAAGATCTGATTGGGCCCTTCCGCCTCGTTCCAGGCGGCGATCTGCGCGAGTTTTTCGCGCAGGCGGCGGTGAGCCGGGCGGGCGTTGGCCGGGATCATCACTCGGCCGCGGACGTCGCGTTCAAAATGCGCGGCCGGCGCCTGAACGGGAGGGCGGCGCGTAATGACCGTCTTCGAATGGCAGACACGTGTGGTCATGCGCAGCAGCACCGGCATCTTCCAACGCTCGCTGACGTCGACCGCGAGGCGCATGAAATCGTAAGCTTCCTGCGAATCAGCGGGCTCAATCATGGGAGCGCCGCAGGCGGCGGCGAGACGGCGATTGTCCTGTTCGTTCTGGCTGGAGGCCATGCCAGGATCGTCGGCCGAGACGATGACAAGCGCGCCGGCGGTGTTGGTGTAGGTGGCGGTAAACAGCGGGTCGGCCGCAACGTTCAAACCAACGTGCTTCATGGTGACCAGAGCACGGGCCCCAGCAAAGCTGACGCCGATGGCGACTTCGAGTGCCACCTTCTCGTTGGGAGCCCACTGGCCACGGCCGCCGAGGTCAACGAAGGTCTCGACGATTTCAGTGGAGGGCGTTCCGGGGTAGCCTGTGGCGAGAGCGATGCCCGAGTCGAGCGCCGCCAGCGCCACAGCCTCGTCACCACTCGCCAGCAGACGATTTCGATCGGTGAGGGTCATGGAAATTTTCAGAGTATCAGACCCGTGACATGATAAAGGGCAATGATGCCGAAACTCACTCGCCGCCAATGGCTGGCCACCGCTGCCGCAGTTGCCGCCGAGCCCGATGGACTCGACAAACAGGACCTGTTCACTGCCGGAGTGGGCGGCTACAAGAGCTACCGGATTCCGGCGCTGGTGGCTTCGCGCAAAGGCACGCTGCTGGCGTTCTGCGAGGCACGGCGCAACAGCGCTTCGGACTGGGGCTCGATCGACATCATGATGCGGCGCTCGTTGAATCATGGGCGGACGTGGACTGAGGCGCAGCGCGTGGTGGACGTTCCAGGGCCGAAGCCGCAGCACCCGGTGGGGATTAGCCACAAACTGGTGCAGCCGGACGACATCGGATACAACAACCCAACGGCCATCGCCGGCAAACGCAGCGTGCATCTGCTGTTCTGCCTGGACTATTACCGGATGTTCCATCAGGTGTCGACGGACGAGGGCACAACCTTTTCCGCTCCGGTGGAGATTATAGCGGCGTTGGAGCCATTACGGAGCCAGTACGCCTGGAAGGTGTGCGCGGTGGGGCCGGGTCACGGGATTGAGACACGTGACGGGCGGCTGGTTGCGCCGGTGTGGCTGTCGCTAGCTGAGTCGCCCGAGGGCCATCATCCGAGTGTGTTGACGACGATTTCCAGCGACGACGGCGGGGCGCGCTGGACATGCGGCGAAATTGCCATGTCTGATACGCCGCAATCGCGTAATCCGTCCGAGGCGGCGATTGTCGAGCTGGGCGACGGGCGTGTGATGCTGAACGTGCGGCACGAGTCGCCCAACCGCACGCGGCTTGTCACGGTGAGCCGCGACGGGCGCACGGGCTGGAGCACGCCGCGCTACGACCCGCGTCTGCCGGAGCCGGTGTGTATGGCCAGCCTCACACGCGTGGGCGGGCGGCGCGGCTCCATACTGTTTTCGAATCCCGACAATTTCGAGAGCCACGCGCGCCGCAAGCTATCGGTGCGCGAGAGCCAGGACGAGGGCGCGACGTGGGGTGAGGCACGCACGATTGAGCCGGGCCGGTCGGCCTATTCAGATCTGGCGGCATTGAACGAAAAAGAGATCTTTTGTTTTTACGAGCGTGGGCCGCGGGAAGGCGAAGAGCCCAAAGGCGACCGGTTGACGGTGGCGCGCTTTAGCCGCAGCTGGCTCCGCTCGCGGGGCTGATCCGGGCACGAGTTTCGAGAGCCCTGGACGGGGCACGCCTGCGCCGGTTGCGTTCTGAGCACGCCGTTATACGATTGTCGGTAGTCGTATTCCATGGAACGCCGCAGATTTCTCCAAAGTGCCGGCCTCGCCGGCGGACTCCTGGCCACCTCATCTGTCTCCGATAGCTATGCGGCGCCAACCGGTGAGGGCTTCCCGCTGATGGACCTGCATGTCCACCTGACCCCGAAGTTTTCGATCGAGCGTGTCATGGAGATTGCCCAAAGAACAGGTGTCCAGTTCGGCATCATGGTGAATCCGGAGGGTGCCGAAAGCACTGATGCCGGTCTGCGCCGCTTCGTCGAATCGATCCGTTCGTACCCTGTGTACCGTGGACTGCAACCGATGAGCCCCGGTTGGGCGAAGCGGTTTTCGCCGGAGACCATCCAGATGTTCGACTACGTCCTCATGGACCCGCAAACCATTCCCAACGGCAATGGATACGGCGAGACGTTACGGATCTGGAACTTCGACACTTATGTCGACGACCCGGAGAAGTTCATGGCGGTCTACATGGCCCACATCCTTGAGGTCATCGAAAACCAGGAGCCGCTGAACATCTTCGGCTGGACTCTGTTCCTGCCGGTCTGCATTGCGCGCGACTACTACACGCTCTGGACCGACAAGCGGATGCAGACGATCGTCGCAGCACTGAAAAAGCGTGGCCTCGCCGTCGAAATCAACGACCTCGCCCGCACCCCGCACGATCGGTTCATCGCCATGGCGAAAGAAGCGGGGCTGAAGTTCACTTTTGGATCCGACACACGCGATCAAAAGGCCGGCCGTCTCGATTACTGCAAGTACATTGCCAAGAAGTGCAACCTGAAGCGGGACGACTTCTATTATCCGAAACGGGTTCTGAAACAAGCCTCCGCCCCGTCCGGGAGGTCTGCAACAAGAGGCTAATTCGGATGTTAGGATCGAAGATGAGGTCTATATAAAATACATGGCAAAACTCTCCATCCGCGATCTCGATCTCAAGGGCAAGCGCGTCTTCATGCGCGTCGACTTCAACGTACCGCTGGCGCCCGGCGGCAAGGAGATTACTTCGGACAAGCGCATCAAGGCGGCGCTGCCGACAATTGAGTACGCACTGGCGCAGGGCGCCGGTCTGGTTCTGGCCTCGCACCTGGGCCGTCCGAAGGGCAAGGTGAACCCGGAGATGAGTCTGGCTCCGGTGGCGGCGCGTCTGTCTGAGTTGCTGAAGAAGCCGGTGAAGATGGCTCCGGACTGCATCGGGCCCGAGGTGGAGGCCATGCTGCCGAAGCCGGGCGAAGTGCTGCTACTGGAGAATCTGCGCTTCCATCCCGAAGAAGAGAAGAACGTGCCGCAGTTTGCTGCCCAGTTGGCCAAGCTCGGCG
>CAYZIX010000144.1:0-12780 GCA_964478395.1 uncultured Candidatus Solibacter sp. | reverse complement strand
CATACATGCCCGCCGCGCTGGCCTTGATCGCGGTCTATCATGGTCCGGCCACGCGCTCGCTGGCCACCGGTCTGCATCAGAGCGGCCTCTACGCCGGCATCGCGCTGGGCGGCTTGGTGGGCGGTTATCTGGGCGAGCATTATGGCTGGCGCTCGGCGTTCAACGTGCTGGGCGCTGCGGGCATCGGCTATGGCATCCTGTTGCTCTTCCTGCTGCGCGCGCCGCAAGCCGGGCTCCAGGAAGAGAAGCTCCGTTCAAGCTTTGGCGCGGCGCTGAGAGAGCTCATCGCCGCGCGCGGCTTTCCGCGCCTGGTGGCGGCCAACACGCTGGGCTCCATGGCCTATTTCATGATTTACGGCTGGATGCCGCTGTTTCTCTACGAGCGCTACAAAATGAGCCTCACCCAGGCGGGCTTCACGGCCACGTTCTACCTGCAATCGGCCTCGGCTGTAGGTATTGTTTTGGGCGGGCTGCTGGCGGACCGCTGGAGCCGCCGTTCAGCGCGCGGGCGCGTGCTGACGCAGTCCATCGGCTTTGCCGCCGCAGCGCCCGCGCTGTTTCTCATCGCCACCGTGGGTTCTGTGCCGCTGCTCGTCGGTTCGATGATCGTCTTCGGCTTGGGGCGCGGCTTCTTCGACTGCAACCTCATGCCGGTCGTGTGCCAGCTCGCGCGCCCGCAGGTGCGCGCCACGGCTTACGGCGTACTGAATATGCTGTCGACGCTCGTTGGCGGGCTGATGACCGCCGTGGCCGGCGCGTTAAAATCCAGCCTCGGTCTTGGCGGAGCTTTGCAGGTCTCGGCCGGGCTATTGTTGCTCGCTGCGGTGGTGCTGGCCACCGTGCATCCGGCTAGCGAAGTTGCGACCCGGCCAGCGGATTGAAGATCGCGTTGGAAATATTGCAGACGATTTCACCGTCGCTCAAGCCGGGCGTCGATGACATCTTCTTCCATTCCGCGCTGGTGGCAAACGCACGCCAGTTGGTTTCGCGCGCGGCCAGCGAATCCACCGCCACCATGTAGGTGAGGTTCGGCATCTTCGGTCCCACAATCGTCTCGCCGAAGAACACCGGCGTCAGACCGGACTTGCGGAAGATGTCAATCTCGCCATCCTCGAACATCTTGATTTTGCGCGCCAGCGTCGCCGGCGTGTTCGATTCGTAGGTGCGCAGTTCGAATACGCGCGCCGCGCGTTTTTCAGCCGTCGCCGGCACTTCAATCGCCGGGAAGCCGTGGAAGCCGCGCAGCAACTGCACCTCCATGCGTTGGAACGGCAGCGCCGTCGCGCCCATTAGCGCGCGTGCCGCGGTACCCACCTCTTCGTCGTAGTTCAACTTCTGCCAGCACTGTTCAAAAGCCGCGATGGAGGCGTGCTGAGCCACCAGCAACAGCACCGGCCCGTCGGCCGCAATCAGATTGGAGAACAGCCCCACCGGCCCGCAGCCGAGTCGGCCCATCGCCGGCGCCACGGTCTTGCCGAGAAACTCGGCCAGCTTGGGGCGTGGATTGTCGGTCGCGTTGCGTACACGGAAGTAGCGCAGCTCGATGATGGCCGGGGTTTTGGTTTGCTCTTGAGCAGACATGGTGGTGATGAGTGGCGTGGTGGCGAGAAAGTTGCGGCGTCGCATGACGACGGCCATTCTATCGCACCACTTGCAGGCGCGCCGGTTCCCGGATGGCGCCAAAACGGCGGTCGCGGTGGTGGAAATCACTGATGGCGGCGGCCAGCGCCGCGCCGTCGAAATCGGGCCACGCCGTCTCGGTGAACAGCAGTTCGGCGTAGGCGCACTCCCACAATAGGAAGTCGCTCAGCCGCTGCTCGCCGCTGGTACGGATCAACAGGTCGACGTCCGGGCCCACGGCATGTGTGATGGCGTCGCGGTCCCGCGCGCCGTTTTCGATGGCGCGCAGAATGGCTTCGCGCGAAGAATAGTCCACGCAGACGCGCAAGTGCAGCCGTGTGCCGCTCTGCGTTGAACGCTCTGTCGATTCGATCAGCTCGACCAGCGGGGCTGGCAGCCGGTCGCGCCGGCCCACCACCTCGAAGCGCACGCCCTGTTTGCGCAGCTTCTCTAGCTCCTGCTTCATGTATCGGGCGAATAGCGCAAACAGCCCGCGCACCTCGTCGCCGGGACGCTTCCAGTTGTCCGACGAAAAGGCGTAAAGCGTCAGCGTGCCGATGCCGAGCCCCGGCGCCGCCTCGACAACACGGCGCACTGATTCGGCGCCTGCCCGGTGCCCGGCTAGCCGTGGCCAACCGCGCGCGGCGGCCCAGCGTCCGTTGCCGTCCATGATCACGGCGACGTGCAGAGGGTGACTACTCATGCTGGCCTCTCATAGCCCGAACCAATGCCTCCATGTGTGCGAGATATCGTTCCAGCGCCGCGCGGCCGGTGTCGGACAGCTCATACTCCGTACGCGGAACGCGGCCGTCAAAGCCCTTGCGGCAAACAACGTAGCCGGCCTCTTCCAGCTTGCGGGCGTGGACGCTCAGGTTGCCGTCGGTTGTGTCCAGCAGATGCTTCAGATCGTTGAAGCTGAGCACCGGCGCGGCGGCCAGGGCGCTGACAATGCCCAGACGGAGCTTCTCGTGGATCAGCCGGTCCAGCGGAGCAATGTCGTCGTGTATCGCGGCCAGACGCCATTCGGTGGCGCCCGGGTCGGTCTTGCGAGCGGCTCTAGCCACCGTACCTCCTATAGATCCAGAAACCGAAAACAATGTGCAGCCCACCGAATCCGGCTCCCAATAGCAGGTCACACAGCGCCGGAGGCGCCACCAGCGCCACGGCGCCCAGGCCGAGATAGGCCAGCCCCATGGACGGCACAATCGCCGCCGAATGCGCGCCCCCCGCGATGATGCCCACGCCCTACAGCATCAGCCACCCCGCCGCCAGCACGCCCAACAACCCGGCCTGAAACAGCGGCCAAGTGAGCAGCGCGCCTGCCAGTATTGGTGGCGCAAACGCCAGCAGAAACTTGCGGCCCGCCCCGGCAAACAGCGGCGTCGACGTGCGCCGCGCCTTGTCCACCATCGCCAGCCCGCCAATGGCAACCGCCAGCACCAGCTCCGTTACCCAGACGGTCAGCCAGGCCAGCGCCGTCGCCTGGCGTGCCGCCATGAACGCTGCGGCCACCGCCGTCAGGCCCATGCACACACCGCCCAGGCCTGGAACGGCCGTGAAGTTGGCGGCGCGTTCCATCGCCGCGCGGATGTACCGGATATCGGCAATCGCGTGATCTTCCAGCGGAACCGGTTTTAGTCGACCCACGGTTTGAATTGAATCACGAAGTGCCGTGTAGTGTCA
This sequence comes from uncultured Candidatus Solibacter sp., assembly GCA_964478395.1. GTDB lineage: Bacteria > Acidobacteriota > Terriglobia > Bryobacterales > Bryobacteraceae > Paludibaculum. The sequence continues at coordinate 9,477 of CAYZIX010000144.1, read as the reverse complement.
AGTACTTTATGTTATAAAGCAAACGCCGCAAAAGATGCCGCCGGCGAGGTCCGGCGGCATCTCTTGGGGAGGCGCACCTTTACTTGACGCGCTGAGCTTTCATTTCCATTTCGCGGTCGCCGAACGAGACCTTGATGTTCATCTCGTCGCCCTTGACCACCGCCTTGTGCATGATCTTGCCCATGTCGTTTTCAACGGCGAAACTCAGATTGTCGCCATCCAGCTTGATCTCGGTGAGCTTCATCTCGCCCATCGGGCCGGAAGCCGTGCCGGTGATCTCGCTGCCGGAGACTTTGAACTCGAAGGTCATCTCCATGGTCTGGCCGTCGGGACCCTGGTTTGTGGCCTTCCACTTGCCATTGATGTCGGCGGCGAAAGCCGGGATGGCCATCAGAATAGCGAGAAGCGCAATCAGTTTCTTCATGGTGAATGCCTGCTGAAGGAACTGTAAGCCAACCCCGCCGCCAGCGAGAATGAAGAATTGTAAAGGTTGATGTTCTACAGATCTTCCGGAAACACGGCGTAGCCTTGTGGTGGCGGATAGATCTGCTTGAAGAGCGCCAGACGCTTGCGCAGCAGGTTTGACGGAATCTGGCGCGGACCGGTCTCCACGTCGATATCGCAGCACAGCCCGTGCAGGTACAGTGTCAGCGTGTCGACAAAGCTTTCGCGGGCGTAAGCGAGAAATCGCTTAGAGGCGCGTGCTGTCAGGTCGCGTCCGGTCAGTTCGCTTTTCAAACGCCAGCTCGCTTCGTCCACCTCGCCGTGGGCGTCGTGGGTCAGCTCAGCGCGCAACAGTTCGCCGTAGCCCTCGGGAAGCTCGCGGCCGGTGTGGCCGGCGACAATCTCGGCCAGCGCGTGATAGAAGCGGTAGTGGTGATCGGCCACCTCAGCGTCCTTCACGGCAAAGGCCAGCACGGTGGCGCCGCCGCTTTCAGCTGAGCCGAACGTGAGCGCATCGCGTGCGTCGGGCTTGCGCGAAGTAACCACTGTCTGCGGCGCGGAGCGCGCCCGGTGCGGGCCGCGTTCAAGGTACGGAACCAGCAGGATGCGAACCTCAGGCAACCGCGCCGCAATCACGGGCGGCAGCGCCGCTACAGGCTCGTCCAGATACTCCCGGCGGTCGTCCTCGCTCAGGTTCAGAGATGCGCAATAGTAACGGAAGCGCGTGCCGAGCGGCACCATCTCGTTACTGATCCGGTCGGCGAACTGGACGAGATTGACTTGTGGAAGGGCGTTCTGAACGGTCATCTTGGGCTGGCACATTCAGTCTAGCAAACCCTCGCCTAACGGCTAGACTAGGAGTAAACGTGGCAGTACCGATCCTGATCTCAGCCGGCGAAGCCTCGGGCGACCGTTACGCGGCCGGCTTGGCGCGGGCGTTGGCTCGGCGCGTGCCTGACGCGCGCTTCTTCGGCTGCACCGGCATGGAGATGCGCGCCGCCGGTGTGGAGACGGTAGTGGACTCGGCTGCGCTCTCCGTGCTGGGCTTGGCTGAAGTGGTGCGCCACATCCCCCGGATCTATGGTGAGTACCGCCGCCTCCTCGCTGCGGCTGAGCGGGAGCGCCCACGTCTGGCCGTGCTGGTCGACAGCGCGGGCTTCCATCTGAAGGTGGCTCGCGCCCTTCACGAGCGGGGGATTCCAGTCATTCAGTTCGTAGCGCCACAGGCCTGGGCTTGGCGTCAGGGCAGGGTGAAGAAACTCCGGCGAAACGTGGCTGAGCTGCACTGCATCTTTCCGTTCGAGGAGTCTTTCTTCCGTTCGCACGGCGTGAACGCTCACTATGTGGGCCATCCGCTGGCGCGGAGCGTCAAGCCGCGCATGTCGCGGGAGGAATTCTTCGCCCGTTATGGGCTGGAGCCTGGGCGCGCCGTGGTGACTCTTTGCCCGGGCAGCCGTCGTGGGGAGATCGGGCGCCATTTGGGAATCTTGCGAGAGACGATGATCCGTGTGATGGGCGCCACCGGTTGCCAGACGCTGTTGGCGGCGCCCGCCGGCGCGCTGGAGCGTTACGGTAAAGCGTTCTTCGCGCCACTCATTGGCCTGGACGGGGTTCGCTACTGTGAAGGAGAGAGCTGGGACGCGATGGCACATGCCGAGCTGACGCTGGCTGCCAGTGGAACCGTGTCCACCGAGGCCGCATTGCTTGGCGCGCCGGTGGTCACCTATTACCGCGTCCATCCGCTCACCTATTTCGTGGGCAAGCCGCTGGTCCACGTGCCGTTCTACTCGATGGTGAATCTGATCGCCGGGCGCAGGCTGGTGGAAGAACACATTCAGGGCGACATGACCGCCGCCCGGCTTTCGGCCAGCGCGCTGCGATTGCTCGGATCGCCGGAAGAGCGCTCGCAGATGCGTGCGGGGCTGCTCAGCTTGCGCGATGCGCTGGCAACCAACGCGGATCCGCTGGAGACCGCGGCCGCACGCATGATGAAATTCGTCGAAGAGGGAAGAAGATGAAGTCCGTTTTGACCCGTTTGGCCGTTGTGGCGCTGCTTGTCTCGGCCGGTGCGTTGGCGCAGGAGCGCCGTCCCAACCTGGATGTCTCAAGCTACAAGATCCAGGCGCGCATCGATCCGTCCACACAGAGTCTGGCGTCCACCGCGCAGGTTACGTTCACGCCGCTCGACGACCGCGTGCAGACCGCCGTGTTCGAGCTGAACAACGCGTTGAACGTCTCTTCGGTGACCGACGCGGCGGGCCAGTCGTTGCAGGCGGTGCGCAATGCGCCTGACTTCACTGTGCGCGTCAGCTTCCCGCAACCGCTCGCCAAGGGGCAGCCGGTGACCATCACCTTCCGCTACGGAGGCCGGTTGAACGGGGAGGAAGATTCCCCGGTTACTGGAATCCAATTTGCCTCCATCCGTGCCGATCACACCTATCTGCTCTACCCGTCGCGCTGGTTTCCGGTAAACGGCTACACGGTGGACCGCTATCAGATGGAGCTTTCCGTTGAGACTCCATCCGGCTTTAACGTGATCTCTAGCGGTACGGTGCTGGACGGCCCGAACGGGAAAGTGTTCCGTTCCACCTCGGACGGCTTTCACGGCAGTCTGGCGTTGATGAAGGGTGCCTCGCAGCGGATCGACGCCGAGGGTGTGGCTACAGACATCTGGTTCGTCGGTGAACACAAGGTCTCTGCGGCGGCCTTCGGCCAGGCCACGGCGCGCGTAATGAACTATCTGACCAGCGTCTTCGGCATTCCGCCGCAGCGCAACCTGACGCTGGTGGAAACCGGCGACGGTGCGCCCAACGGCTACTCCGCGCCCGGCTTGTTGTTTCTCGCGCCCAGCGCCATCCGCACCCCGCCGTCGGACCGCCTGCTGGCCAACCAGGTCTCGCGCCAGTGGCTCGGCAACCTGGTGGCGCCCGTCAACCGTAATCACATCTGGATTGTGAACGGGTTGGCGCGCTACGCCGAACTGATGTTCCTTGAACAGTTGAACGGGCCGCAGTCCATCGATCTGGAGGTGAGGGATCTCTACATCGACGCGCTCACCGTCACCGACGCTCCCGTCCGTCAGGCGGCGCGTTACGAGGACTACTCGCCCGAGTTCTTCGCCGTCACCGGTGCCAAGGGCGCGGCCACCTATCACATGCTGCGCTGGATCATCGGCGACGACAACTTCAAGAAGCTGCTCAAGGCGCTGGTCGATCAATACGCCACCAAGACCGTCTCCACCGACGATCTGCGCCGTCTGGCTGAGAATATTTCAGGCCAGCAGTTGCAGGGCTTCTTCATACAGTGGCTGGAATCCACCGGCGCGCCCGAGTTCAAGCTCGAATACACCATCTACCGCACCCGCAAGGGCTTCCGCGTGATGGGCAAGATCCAGCAGGATCTGGACACGTTCCACATGCCCGTGGAACTGCGCATCGACACCGAGGGCACGCCCGAATTCAAGCGCGTGGATGTGGTTGGCCCGTCTACCGATTTTTCCGTTGAAACGTTCGGCAAGCCGAAGAAAGTGACCATCGATCCGGCCAACCGGATGCTGCGCCTCAGCCCCGACATGCGCGTGGCCGTGGCAGTACGGAAGGGCGAGCAGTTCACCGAAATCGGCGAATACAATCAGGCGCTGACCGAGCTACAGAAGGCGCTTGAGGTGAAACGCACCAGTTCGCTGGCCCACTACCGTGTCGCCGAGGTTTTCTTCCTGCAGGGAAATTACCAGTCGGCCGCCAATGAGTTCCGCGAGGCGCTGAATGGCGATCTCGATCCGAAGTGGATCGAGGTCTGGAGCCACCTCAAACTCGGCAATATCTTCGACATCACACAGCAGCGTGAACGCGCCGTGAACGAATACACGCTGGCCGTCCGCACCAAGGACAACACGCAGGGCGCCCAGGAAGAGGCGGCGCGCTTCATCAAAACGCCCTACCAACGTAAAGAGCGCAACTAAAGCGGGCGCGCAAAGCGTGAACCTGTAAAAAAAGGGCCGGCGTTACTGGCCGGCCCAATGCTTAGGGTCTTTTCTCAGAGGTACGTTCGGACAGAAATACTGTTGTCTACTCTTTCGGGATCTCGTTTAACGGGATGCGCCAGTAGCGGATTCGCTCGCGCTTCCAGGTGTAAGTCAGATACAACGCATTGTCGGAGCCGAGCACCATCGCCGGGTAGGAATACTCGCCGGGCTCCTGCTCCAGCACACGGAACATGCGGAAATGCTCGCCGTCGCGGCTCACCGCCAGGTTCAGCGGCGTGCGGCCCTTGGGCGTGTGGTTGTAAACCAGCACCACCCGGCCATCGGGTAGCGCCACGGCGTCGATGCCGGAGTTCGGATTCGGTAGCTCAATCGGCCGGGCTTGCGTCCATGTGCGGCCCTGGTCTTTTGAATCCGCGATGCAGATCTTGCCGGTGCGGGACGTCGAGCGGGCGTAGAGGCGCAGGTGGCCGTTGCTGAGCTTCACTACCGACGGCTGGATGATGCCTTCGGTGAGATCCCAGTCCGACGTGCCCTGCACTTCAGCCGGGGCCACCGTCGGGCCCGTGCCGGCGCCCGACTTGTCCACCACAATGGGGCCGGCCTTGGTCCACGTACGGCCATTGTCGGTGCTGCGCTCAATCCAGCAGGCCCAGCTATGATAGCTCTCCACCGAAGTGCCGCTAACAACCGTCCCGTCGGCCAGCACCAGGGGCTTGGCGCGAATCGGCCCATACAAACCCGCCGGCAGATGCTCTACTTTTGACCAAGTCTTGCCCTCGTCGGTGCTGAAGCGGCGCGCCGCGGTCCAGCCATTCGGGTGCGAGCCGTACTTGTAGTACAGCCACAGCTTGCCGTCGGCCGTGTAGAACAACACGGGATTGTAGGACGCGATGTTGGCCTCCCGGGCCAGTTCCACCGGTGCGTCCCAGCCTGCGGCGGTCCGCCGTGCTCCCCAGATGGCCACATCCGCGGCGCCTTCCCGTGTGCCGCCAAACCAGGCGGACAGCACGTCGCCATTCTTCAATGGCAGAACTGTCGAGGCATGGCACGAAGCGAAGGGGGCTTTTTCGAAGATGAACTCCTGGCCCGAAGCGGCTCCTAGGCATAGGCAAAGCGCGCCCGGCAGCAGGCGCGATAATAGGTTTGCGATTCTCACGAGGCCGAGTATATCGCAACTGTCGTCATGTGTCGACAATCATTCTCTGATGTGTTCAACCAGCGCCTTTGACGGGGTGTACAATGTCTTCAACCGTATGCGCTCTAACGGCTCGCTCAGTCGCTCATCCACACGCCAGAAGGCGTATCAATATATCCAAAGCCGCATTCTCAGTGGTGAATACGCGGCGGGTGAGGCTCTGTCTGAGTTGGCCGTTTCGCGCGAGCTTGGCGTCAGCCGCACGCCGGTGCGCGAGGCCATCGGGCAGTTGGTGGCCGAAGGGCTGCTTGAACAGATCCCCAATCGTGGCGCGCTGGTTGTCGAGTTCTCACGGCGCGATATCGTCGATCTGTTTGAACTGCGCGAGGCGCTGGAAGTGTTCGCCATCCGCAAAGTCGCGGGTACAGGACTGAACGAGCGGGATCAGGCGCCAATCCGCCAGTCCATTGAGGCCGTTGCGCGGCTGCGTGAAGAGTTGGAGCAGAGTGGGCAGGAACGTCTGGACGTGGCGCAGACGCAGCGCTTCATGCGTGCTGATCTGGCCTTCCACTCGCTGCTGCTGCGCGCCGCCGACAATCAGCGCATGCTGCGCGCCGTCGCCGACACGCGGCTGCTCATCCGCATCTTCTCGCTGAACCGGGAAAGCCACACGCTGGAGCAGTTGCGAACCATCGAAGCCTGGCATGAAAGCATCCTGGCTGCTGTGGTGAGGCGCGACGCGGAAACCGCAGGCCACAGCTTGACCGAACATATCCGCACCAGTTGTACGGAACGCCTGGCTGCCTACGACGCGCACGAAATTGCCCGCCTCGGTGCCGGGCTGTTTGCATCGGGCAGCTAAGAGCTCCAACGAATCTCGAAGATTAGGACGTAAGCCTCACTCATGAACATCACCAGACGAGCTTTCCACGCCAGTGTCGGCGCCATGGCGCTAGTGCGCGCCTCCGCAGCGCCGGCCATCGCTATTGGGCGGCGGCGCGAGCTATTTGTCGATCATGAACTCATCGGCGAGTTGCGCGGTGCGGCCCGCCTGCAAATGGCCAAGCCTCTGGACGCGGGTGTGGCGTTACGTTACGACAAGCCGTGGGAAGGCGCGTTTGCCAACTACGTCACCGTGATTCGCGACGCCGGTGTCTATCGCCTTTACTATCGCGGCGCTCCGGCGGCGGGCCGCGACGGTAATCCGAATGAGGTGACATGCGTGGCGGAGTCCGCCGATGGCATCACGTGGCGCCGTCCGGATTTGAACTATTACGAGGTGCGCTCCACGCGGCCGAACAACGTGATTCTCGCCGATGCTGTGCCGTTCTGCCACAACTTCAGCCCGTTCCTCGATACGCGCCCCGGCGTCGATCCTCAACAACGCTACAAGGCGCTGGCCGGAACGCGCGAAACCGGCCTCGTCGCTTTTGTCTCAGCCGACGGGCTCGCCTGGCGCAAGCTCCGCGCGGAGGCGGTCTTTCCGGCCTCGAAGGAGTGGCGCTACGACTCGCAGAATGTCTCCTTCTGGTCGGAGCACGAACACCGTTACCTGCTTTACTTCCGGAGTTGGAAAAAGTCCGGTAAAAGCGGTTTCCGTTGGGTGTCGCGTGCCACCAGCGACGATTTCGTACACTGGTCCGAACCCGTGGAGATGACCTTCGGCGATGTGCCGCCCGAGCATCTCTACACCAACCAGACCGCGCCCTACTTCCGCGCGCCGCACATCTACGTCGGCGTCTGCGCGCGTTTCATGCCGGGCCGCCAGATTGTCAGCACGGAGCAGGCCGCGGCGCTAGGCGTCGATCCGGGCTATTACAAGGACTGCTCGGACGCGGTCGTCATCACGTCTCGCGGCGGCTCCGCCTACTCGCGTGCCTTCATGGAGGGCTTCATTCGGCCCGGCCTTGGGCTGGCCAACTGGGTGTCGCGCTCAAACTATCCGGCGCTGAACTTGGTGCAGACCGGCCCGGGGACGATGTCGCTCTATGTGAACCGCAACAACGGACAGCCCACGGCCTGCCTGCATCGTTATGAGCTGCGTCTGGACGGTTTGTCATCGCTGAACGCCGGCTACTCGGGTGGCGAGCTGATCACCAAACCGCTCACCTTTGAAGGCTCACGGCTGGAGCTGAACTTTTCCACCTCCGCCCCGGGCGGTGTGCGCGTCGAGTTGCAGGATGCAGCCGGCCAGCCGTTGCCCGGCTACACATTGGACGACGCGCAGGAATTGATCGGTGACGAAATCGAGCGCACCTGCTCATGGCGCAACGGCGAGAGCGTCGCTGCCTTGCGCGGTCAGCCCGTCCGCTTGCGCTTCGTCCTCAAGGACGCCGACGTCTTCTCATTCCGCTTCCGGGATTGAAAGACGCTGAAACGAGCCGCGCGCGTCAGCAAGCGGTTGCGCGCGACTTCAATGAAGAGGAGCGGAGATCGACGGGACAGCCGCGGATCGGGGCGCACAAATCGCGGTCCGCCAAATCATCTTGCTGCCGGTTGATTGTTTGAGCCTTTCGGCTACCTGTGACTTGATACTTCGTTCCCGCGTTGCCACGAGCGCATGTAGAACCAACGGATGCCGAGCGCCCCTTTCCGCAGCGTAAGGATCACGACGTCGCCCTTTTCAATCCATTTGTACGTGGCTTGGCCGACTGCGATGGTGTTCGGCTCAGACTTGGGCCCCCATGGCGGGAGCTCAAGACGGTAAGTTGTGTGTTTCCCGGAACTGATGTGCTTGCCTTCGACGGTCACTTCAAAAGGTATCCCCGGCGAATGATCCAGCAGGCAGTTAGCTTCAATCGTCACACCATACCCGTACATCAGCCCCAAAGCAAAAAGCAGAATAGGTTTAAACTTACGGGCGCGCACGGCCGGATCGGCGTTGTACGCAATCAGTATGAGAATCAAACTGACGGCCACGCAGAAAACCGCCGTGAGGAAGGAGCCTAATACCTCGTAGTCGAGAAGTGCTCGCAACGCGAGCACTGATCCTGGCAGGAAAAAGGCCAGAGCAACACTTGGGTGAACGTCGTTAGGCTCTTCATCGATTCGAAACAGCCCCCGCGACCTTCTCGCTTTTTCGACAGCCACGACGGGCAGAGCAACCAACGCCAGAATGGCCAGTTCGTAGGGGTAAGGGTAAAACATCCCCCAGAGCGCAATGATCGCGGAGACAATCGACAGCCCCTTAGCAAAGCGCCGCCCTGCAAGTAACAACTCAAGCCGTTGTTCATCGTTCTCGCCAAAGGCCCGATCGTTCAGAATCTCGGACTCCGACGCTTCGGCATCTTCATCGTCGAGAGAAGTTAGAGGCTCAAGCCATTTCAGAAACCGTTCATCCAGCGGAAAGATGAGCGCGATCTTAACAGCATGATGGGGTTTGTTCCTGGGTTCGAGAACAAGGCAGGCTGGCGACGTCCGGCCAATTCTCCAACCACGAATTTCATTGCAGTACAGCACTTTTCGGCGGGTCAATTCCTGGACGCAAATGTGATCCGCGAACAGAATTACCTTCGATCGAAAAAGGGAGAGCAGAGTGTAGACCCCGAGGAGAAGAAGCCCAAAGCAAAGGCCGGCGAGCCAAACTCGCAACGGCGACTTTACGGTTGCCGAGAACCAGACACCGGCGACTCCTCCTGCGGCTAGCAGTACTCCGCAAAGAAATAAGAAATAACGCCAGAAACCGGTGGCTTGATATGCCTTTGAATCGACGTCAATCTGGCCATATTCTGTATCGCCGGGCATTTCAGGGGATTCTCTCACATCGCCAGAAGCCGTGGCGGATGGTAGCGGGAATTCGACTGGCGTTTTCGGCGGCTGGCGAATGAGTTGGCTCGGATCGACTCGCTGCCGTGAGAAGTGTCAGAGACAATCCGGCCAACAATAGGGGCGCTGGCGGCAGATACTCAAAACA
>CAYZIX010000143.1:0-12788 GCA_964478395.1 uncultured Candidatus Solibacter sp. | reverse complement strand
GGACGCGCGCCGCGCCACGTTGCTCACTGCCACGCCGGAACGGTTGAAGGCGCTTTATGCAACCTATGCCGTGGCGGACGCCGGACTTTACGCGCACTGTCCGGTGAACGATGAGCGGCTGAAGGAGTTCGTCGCTGCCGGCGCCGGCTTGCGCCGGGCGTTGGCCGCTATCACGGAGCTGGAGGATAAACGCGAAGCTCCGCTCGATGCGGTGTCACTCGAACTGCTGCGTACGCACTACGCCGAGTGGCGCCCACTGTGGCCCTACTTTGAGCGGTTTAAGCGTCTTGATGCCGATGATTTCCGTGCATTGGAACGGTTCGAGACCGTCGTGCGCGGGGCCACGCCAGGACGGCGCCAGACACTGCTCGGCGCCTGGTATTCACTGGTAGAGCTTAGCAGTGACGCCTCCGCGTTCAGGGCAGCTTGTAAGCAGTTGGCTGAGGGCCGCCTGCCGGCTGAACTGTTCAAATCCGTGTTGCCGGACACGCCTGTGCCCACAACGTTGGACGAGGCTGCACGTGTGTTGGTGGAGCGGACCTATGCCGCGCGGCTAGACCCGCGCATGTTGCTGCGGTTGGAGTATCCGCGCGTCGCCTTGCGGCATGTTTTTGCTTCGGGTGGACGTGTCTTCGAGGACACGCGCTTCGAGCCGTCTAATGGCGAGGAAGGCAGCCGCTTCGGCGGCGGTCTGATGCGGCTGGAGGAAGTGGGACGCCCGCTGGCGCGCGTTCCGGCTTCGGCCACTTGGCGGGAGACCGATCCGTTGGGGCCGGCGCCGGTCGAGTCGTTCGCCAAAGCCGAGCCGCAGGAACTGGTGTTTCGCTCCGACGTCGGTTTGGTGGAAGTCTACGCCACGGTCCGCGACGCGCGCGGCCATTATGTGGACAACTTGAAGGCGGGCGATTTCGCCGTAGTCGAAAACGGCGAAAAGCTTTCTGTGCGTGCGTTTGAAAACGCGCAGTCGGAAATCACCTGCGCACTGGTGCTCGATTCCACGATGAGCATGCACCAGGCGCTTCCCATGTTGAAAAACTCCGCGCTCCGCTTGATTTCGGAGCTGCGTACAAACGATCTGGCCGGCGGCTACACGTTCTCCAATACGTTGGTTGGCACCGGCCAGTATACGCGCGACAAGCTGGATGCTCGCCGGGCTGTGGTCGCCATGGAGGCGCGCGGTGAAACAGCGCTGTACGACGCGCTGGTGGGCGTGCTGCACGAACTGGCGGCGCGGCCGGGTAAGAAGGCCTTGGTTGTCTTCACCGACGGCAACGACAACGTCAGCACGCTGAGCTTGGAAACCGCCGGCAAGCGCGCGCGCCTGGCCGGCATTCCGTTGTTCGCCGTGGCGCAGGGTGAGGCTTTGAACGACCGCGTGCTGCTGGCCAAGCTCGAATCCATCGCCGCGTTGAGCGGCGGCATGTGCTTTCGCGTCCGTTACGCCCGTGACGTGGAGGCCGTGTTCGGACGCATTGCGAAAGAGCTTTCGCACGGCTATCTGATCAGCGTCAGTCCGCACGCCGGAGAGCCGGGCGCCTGGCATTCCATCGCGGTGGAGACGCCGCGCGCAAAGAACCTTGAGGTGCGTTCGCGCCAGGGTTACTACGTGCCGTAGGAACGCGCGTCAAGCTACCGGCGCTATAATTCAATTGAGCGTTGCTGTTGAAGTGAGTGGTTCCCACCAGTCCGGTGAGAAGCTACTTGCGGCGCCGGCGCGCCACTCCCGCCCTCATCGGCCCGTAGCGGCCACCTCCGCCAGGCGACACTCGACGGAGCATTTGATGATGACGACAAATACAAGTCCGGCGAACAACGAAATCCATCCGACCACGCACAGCTCGATGACGGCTGAGGAAGTCGCCAAGGCGGTGGCCCGTCACAACCATAAGCATCCGCTGGAGGCTCAAGCCCAGGCGGCGGCCAAAGCCAAGAAGAGCGGTAAGCGCTAACCACACAGACGGAAAAGGCCGGCCGTTTGAGGCGGCCGGCCACTGACGGACGGAGAAATGCCGTCTAGATAAACTTGTAGGTGCCCGGCACCGGGAACGGCGTGACCGGGTTCTTTCCATCGTAGGTCCAGACGTCGGATTTCGGCATCAGGTCCTGCTTGGAGTTCATGATCATTTCCCAGGTGATCTTCTGCCCGGAATAGGCGCTCTCGCGGCCCATGATGCAGGTCAGCGTGCTTTCGGCCACCACCTGCGTTTCATTGATGTAGGGCCCGTCGCCGCGGATGGACTTATAGAGCTTGGCGTGCTCGTTCACGTAGCCCGGCCCGCCCTTGGTCTGGTTGAGCGTCATGCGGCCCTTCGCGCCGGCCACAATTTCATTCACCTGCTGGTAGGAGCCCTGCGGGTACTGCCGGCAATAACTGGCCATGCGCACGCCGTTGGCAAACTCATAGTCGGCCGAGATGTGGTCGTAGATGTTGCCATAGATGGCGTCGTTCGCCGGCCGCCAGGCCGCGCCGCCGCTGGCTACTACGCTCTCCGGGTGGCCGTTCATGATCCAGCAGCCGACGTCGATGTTGTGCAGGTGCTGCTCGACAATCTGGTCGCCGCAGATCCACAGGTTCGAATACCAGTTGCGATGCTGCCACTCGAACTCGCCCCACTTCGGGTTGCGGCCGTTGCGCTGCTGAATCACCGGGCCGCCTACCCAATAAACGTTCAGCGCGACAATATCACCCAGCTTGCCGTCCTGCAGGGCTTTGACGTTCTCCAGGTAGAACGGGTCGGAACGGCGCTGCGCACCGCTGACCACGGTCAGTTTCTTCTCGACGCTCTTCTTGCCTGCCGCCATCATCCGGCGCACGCCAGTGGCGTCCACGCCGAACGGCTTTTCGCAGAAGACGTGCTTGCCGGCGTCGATGGCCGCTTCAAAGTGCAGCGGGCGCCAGCCGGGAGGCGTCGCCAGAAACACCACGTCGATGTCGGTCTTCAGCAGCTTGGTATAGGCGTCGAAGCCGATGAAGCGCTTGTCGGGCTCCACCTTGATGCGGTCGGCGATGGGCAGGCCGCGGAGCCGCTTCAGGCTGGCTTCCTGTTTGTCCTCGAAGGCGTCGGCCATGGCCACCAGTTCCACTGCCGGGTCGGCCGCCATGGCGTTCTCAACGGCCTGGGTGCCGCGGCCGCCGCAGCCCACCAGGCCGATCTTCAGTTTGGACGGAGCCCAGCCCCGCACCAGTTCCGGCCGCACAATCGTGAAGGCGGTGGCCGCAGCCGCCGGAGCGGTCAGAAACGACCGCCGGGTGGATTTCAGAGTTTCTTTTTCCATGCTTGGATCGACACCTCGGTCGCCGTCCATTCTATCTCTCCATCGCCGTGTGCGCATCGCCATCTCTACTTGCTGTCAATCTGCCGCAGGTCAATCAGCGCGAGCGTCTGCCGCGTCCGTCCGGTGTTGAACATCACCCAGCGGCCGGAGTGGTCGAACGAGGCGTGGGCATGCACGGCGCGCACCGTGTTGCGCAGTCCGGTGGCCAACAGGCGGCGGTTCTCCGTGGCTACGTCGATCAGCCACAGGTTGCCGGCCTGATCGTCGGTCACCAGGCGGCGGCCGTCATCGCTCGCGTGTACGTGCCAGTATTGGCCTGGAATCAGATGGCCCTTGCCGGTTGCGTCGGCGACGATGATTCCCACTTTGTCCATAATCAGTGTCATGCCGCCCGTCGCCGGGATCCAGCTTTCGTGCGTTACCCATTCCTTCAGCGGAGTCAGCCACTCCTTCTGGTCTGCTGTGTAGTAGAACGGCCGCATCGCCGAGCCATCGTCGTTCACCACCCACGTCCGCTGTGGCGCGTAGCCGCCCGTCTCCCACACAAAGAAGATCAGCGGCAATTTCGGATGATGCTGCACGTGGCCCACGCGAAAGCCCACGGTCGTCACCGTGCGCCACGCGCCGGTCTGAACATCCATCAAGCCGATCTCCCAGCTTGAGGCGTCGCGCTGCTTCGACAGTGCAACGGAGCGCAGATCGTGGCTGAAACTCGGCTGGCTGAGCCCGCCGGTCATCGGCTGCGGCGCTTCGCCCACGCGTCTGGTCTTGCCTGTGAAGATGTCGATCTCTTCGATTGCCGCGCCGCGCGGGTAGTAAACCAGGTTTGCGTGTTTCGGATGCGGTGAAGCTGAGGAGGCCGCGACGCCGTCGCCGCTGGTCACCTGAACAGAACGTCCGCTGGCCATCTCGTAGCGCCATACCTGGCCGCCGGCGGCGAAGATAATATTGGCGTTGTCGGCCGTGAAGTTCGAAAAATGATAGTAGAGATTGGTTGGCTCGGCCGCCGGAGGCTGGAGCTCGCGGACCTCCAAACCACTTCGCGGATCTTTGTAAGTTTGTGCAATCAAAGGGAAAGCGAGTAGCGCAAAGGCAATCTGTGAAGCGTAGTGTGGCATCATGGCTCTCTCTCATGTATAATCCATGGAAGGGACTCCCTGCGTTCCCCTGGCACATTCTATTAGTGTGGAGATCACGATGTCTAAGTATTGCCCTGTGACTGGAAAGAAGCCCGTAAGCGGGAACAGGGTTTCGCACGCCAACAATCACGCCAAGCGGGTGTTCAACCCGAATATTCACGAGAAGCGTCTGTGGTCGCCGGCGCTTGGCCGGTTCGTTACCCTGAAGCTCAGTGCGCGTGGTCTGCGCATTATCGACAAGCGTGGCATCGACGCGGTGTTGGCCGACCTGAAACAGCAGGGTGTGAAGTTCTAGGAGCTATCGAATGGCGCGCATCATCATCAAGTTGGCCTCCTCGGCGGGCACGGGGCATTTCTACACCACGACCAAGAACCCCAAGACCAAGACCGAGAAGCTGGTCATCAAAAAGTTCGACCCCACTATCCGCAAGCACGTTGATTACAAGGAAACCAAGGCCTAGTCAGGCTGGTTTCTAAGTTTCCACCCACTTATAACCGAAGAGGCCGTCCCCACGCGGGACGGCCTCTTGCTATTTACGCGGCTCAAACTCCATCAGCTCCACCGGCGCGCCGTCATCCAGGATGAACGCCACCCGTACGCCGTCGCTGGGCGCATTGGGCGCGATCAATATCTCTTTCCCCATCAGCGCCTGCTCCAGGCTATCCACTACGAACGCGACATGTGGCACGCGCCGCACCACTTCCGGCCCGCTCCAATGCTCGTCGAAGCGGATCCACTCGATGCCGTAAGGGCTCGACGAAAAGCCATGGACATGCACACCCAGCGCGTCCAAATGCGTCTCGTCCGGGTGCGGTTCGGTGTACGGAATGCCCAGGTGGTGGTAGCGCCAGCCTTGGCGCGCCACCACCTCGGGCAACTCATGGTCCTGTCTCAAGCCTTGATGTCGTCCTTGGCGAAATCCCACTCCACCAGCTTGCCGGTGCGCACGCTCTGATTCACCATGTGGGCGCAGGCCGCGGCGTGGTGGCCCGCCACGGCGTCTTCCCAGTACGGTTTACGGCTCTTGATGGACTCCAGGAAATGCCAGAAGTGCAGGATGGTGGCTTCCTGGCCCTCTTCGCGCCACTCGGTGCCGCCCACTACCAGACGCGCCTTACCCAGCGCTGGCAGTTCCGCCTGCCGCACCTTCGGATCCTTGTAATAGGCCTCTTCCAGCTTCGAAGGCCAGCTTTCCACAATCCAGCGGTTGTCTTCGTGGACGCTCTCCGGCCAGTACTTCACCTCGCCCCAGCCGAGCGCCAGCGTGCCCTCGGTGCCCAGGAAGTTGAAGTTCGATTCCGACGCCGACTGGTTGTTGAACGTCGACGACAGGTTTACCGTGAAGCCTTCCGGGTACTCCAGAACGGCGTTCAGCGTGTCCGGCACGTCGCGCGACTCTTTCCAGCGGTACAGTTCACCCATGGCCATTACCTTCGACGGCATCCGGGCGCCCATCAGGAAGTGAATCGTGGTGCACAGGTGTACGAACAGGTCCGTCGCAATGCCGCCTGAATACTCCTGGTAGCAGCGCCAACGGAAGAAGCGCTCCAGGTCGAAGGCGCGCTTGGTGGCCGGCCCCAGGAACATGTCCCAGTTGACGGTTTGCGGATTGGCGTCGGGCGGGATGGGATAGATCCAGGCGCCGGAAGCGGTGTTGCGGTTGTAGGCCGCCCGCACCATGGTCACCTTGCCCAGCTTGCCGTCGGCGATGTATTTGCGTGCGCCGTTCTGCGTCATCGTCGAAATGCCCTGTGAGCCGACCTGCACAATGCGGCCCGTTTCGCGCGCCGTGGCAATGATCTCCAGCCCCTCGGCCGAGCGGTAGGTAAGCGGCTTTTCGCAGTAGACGTCCTTGCCGGCCTTCAGCGCCTCAATCACCATCGTCTTGTGCCAGTGGTCGGGCGTGGCCACCACCACGGCGTTGATGGATTTGTCGGCCAGCGCCTCTTTGTAGTCTTTGAGGATGCGTGGCGTTGTGCCGCGAGTGGTTTTCACCCGCTCCTGCGCGCGCTCCAGGCGGCCTTTATAGGCGTCGCAGACGGCAACAATCTCAAACTGCGGATGCGCCATCATGGCCGCCATCAGCTCATGCGCTCGTGCGCCGCAGCCAATGAAGGCCACCTGCACACGGTCGTTCGCTTCCACTCGCGCGTTCATTGACGCGGCTACGGCGGCGTTCATTTCCAGAAAACCCCGGCGGGACAGTTCCATGGCCTTCCTTCGAGCCTCCTTGAATTCGATAAGGTATTCTATCGCGTGGAGGTGCGCGCTCAATGCCCCGTCAATCGCCTTCGGTCCTGGCTGCCGAGATCCAGGCCTACTGTGCCGCGCACGCCGACCCGGTGCTGGCTCAAAAATACGCCCGCTACTTCAAGGAAGGTTGTTACGATGCCTGGGGCCTGATGGACTTGAAGCACGAGTTCTGGAACGCGCGTCAGGAGGAGTGGCTGAAGCGCTTCCACTGTTTGGGCATCGCCGGTTTCTTGCGGCTGGGCAAGTTGCTGTTCGCTTCCGGCAAGTACGAGGAAGGCTCAATTTGTATCCGCTTCCTCAAATCATTTTGCGATGAATTTGATTCAGCCTCCTTGCCCGGCTTGGCTCGCTGGTTTGCCAGCGGCCTGCGCAACTGGGCGCACACCGATGTGCTGTGCGCGGAAATTCTCACGCCCGCATTACGCGACGGCCGCATCGCGGTAGATGATCTCGCCACTTGGCGCAGTTCACCTCACGCCTATCAGCGCCGCGCGGTGCCGGTGGCCGTGCTCGGCCTCTTCAAAGGTGAGTGCGATCCGCGCGCCATGCTCGAACTGGTCCGTCCGCTCATGAGCGATCCGGAGCGTGTCGTTCATCAAGGCGCCGGCTGGTTTCTGCGTGAGCTCTGGAAGAAGCATCCGCAACCGGTCGAGGCCTTTCTACTGGAGTTCAAAGATACCGCGCCGCGCCTCATCTACCAGTACGCCACTGAGAAGATGACGCGCGAACAGAAGGCGCGCTTCAAGGCGGCAAAGAGATGAACGCGCCGCAGATCCGCCGCGCCACTACGGCCGACCGTGAAGCAGTCTGCCGCATTCAGAAGAGCGCCATCCTCGAAACCTGCCGCCGCAGCTATCCGGAGGAGGATGTCGCCGTCTGGGCCGGGCTGCTTTCGCCTGAGTCCTACTACGGCATCGAAAACCGCTACTTCGTCGTTGCTGAGCGCGACGGTGAGTTGGAAGGTTTTGGCCAGTTGAACGAACAGGCGGGCGAGGTAGAGGCGGTCTATGTCGCACCACAGACCGCCGGCCGCGGAACCGGTCAGGCGCTGCTCAATCATCTGGAGGAACGCGCCCGCGCCTGCGGCCTCACCGAGCTGAAGCTTCGCTCCACGCTCAACGCCGAGAGCTTCTATGCTCGCGCCGGTTACGAGCACTTGGCGCTGACGCGTTACCGCATGGTGCCGGCGTTGATGCTGGTGTGTGTCGAGATGCGAAAGCGTTTGGCTCAGCCGGAGCACCCCAGTAATTGATATTGTCGAGGAACCCGATTATGTCAGACTCTCATTTCTCCCGAAGGCACTTCTTTTACGGATCCTTGCTGGCAGGCGCTGTCCCGGCGGCCGGTTTCGGCTCCGCGCCATCGTTGAAAGCGGCCGGCTATAAGTCACCCAACGAGAAACTGAATCTTGCCGCCATTGGCGCCGGCGGCCAGCCGGCCGCTGACCTGAAGTTGGCGCAGGCGGATGTCGAGAATGTCGTCGCATTGGCCGACGTTGATTGGGCGCGCGGTAAGGAGAGCTTCGAACGCTTCCCTGGTGCCAAGCGCTACAAGGATTTCCGCAAGATGCTGGACGAGTGCAAGGATATCGATGCCGTCGTCGTCGGCCCGCCCGATCACATGCACACGTACTGCGCGCTGTTGTGCATGCAGGCTGGCAAGCACGTCTATTGCGAGAAGCCTCTCACCCGCACCGCCGGTGAGGCGCATCTGCTCACCCAGGCTGCGGCCAAATACAAAGTGGCCACCCAGATGGGCAACCAGGGTTATTCGCACGACGCCACGCGCGTGGCCTGCGAAATCGTCTGGTCTGGCGAGATTGGCGATGTCACCGAGGTGCATGGCTGGTCGGGCCAGCCCTCCTGGCCGCAGGAGATGCCCACGGTGGCGAAGCCGACGCCTGTGCCAGAAACGCTCGATTGGGATCTCTGGCTGGGCACCGCCGCCGCACGGCCGTTCACCGCTGGCGATGCCGGCTACAAGAAGTTTGTCGCCGAACGTGACCAGCGTCAGGGCCGCAAGTCGCCGCGCACCGACGGCTTCGGCTTCTATCTGCCTTTCAATTGGCGCGGATTCTACGATTTCGGCTCCAGCCTGATCGGCGACTGGGGCGTTCACATCCTGGGCCCCGCCAACTGGGCGCTGCAACTCGACCCGAAATATCTGGTCAGCGTCGAGTGCACGAAGAAAGACTCGCTGCCGCCCTTCACCTTCCCCGACGAGATGGTGATCAAGTACGAATTCGCCGCCCGGCCGGGTATGCCGCCCGTCACGGTTTATTGGTATCAGCATGCCGGTGGCGATCCGTACACCCCGCAGGGCATGACCCCGGTCGAGGCCCGCAAGATCGACGGCGCCGGTCCGCAGGTGGGCCCCGTGCGTGGCCAGGGAGGCTTCCGGCCCGGCACCGGTGGCGCTACCCAGCCCGCGCCGCCATCGGACCGCAGTGGCTACAACCTGATCATGAGTGGCACCAAGGGCCATCTGGGCACCAGCGGCCGTGGCGAAGGCGTCGGGCTTCTGCCCGGCAAACGCTGGGCTGACTATAAGCTGCCGGCCGCTTATTTGCAGCGTTCGCCCGGCGCCAGCACCGGCTCGAATCACACCGCGCATTTGCACGACTGGGTTCGCGCTTGCAAGGGCGGCGCTCCGGCCTGTTCGAACTTCTCCATCGCGGGTCCGTACACCGAATGGCTGGTGTTAGGCTCGGCTGCCGTCCATTACGAAGGCAAGCTCATGTGGGACAACGCCAAGAAAGAGTTCTCCAACAACAAGGATGCGTCCAAGTGGGTCCATCCCGTCTACCGCAAGGGCTGGGAAGTAAAGCTGTAACCAAGGAGTTATTCCATGACAATTACGAGACGAGACCTCGGCCGTTTGGCCGCTATGGCGATCCCCGCGACGGCCTGGGCGGCCAAACTGAATTCCACCTGGGGTGGCGTTCACATCGGCATGGTCAGCTACAGCTACCGCGCCCTGCCGGGCAGCGCCGAAGAGATGGTGCGATACTGCCTCAACTCCGGCACCGATGCAATAGAGATGATGAGCCAGACGGTCGAGACCTTCGCCGGCTCGCCCGCCCGCCCGTTGGCGCAGCCGCCGCGCGGCACGCCGCCCACGCCCGAGATGCTCGCGGCGCGCGCGAAGATGGCCGGGGAAGTGACCGCATGGCGCCTCAAGCAGCCGATGGACAAGTTCAAAGCTTTCCGCAAGCTGTTTAACGACGCAGGCATCAACGTCTACGGCTTCAAGCTGCCGCCGACACTCGAAATGTCCGACGCCGAGTACGACTACATTTGGAACGTGGCCGAAGCGCTCGGCTCGGACCAGATCACGATGGAGCTGCCGGAGGACAACCGGTTGCTGGCCCGCGTGGCCGCCTACGCCGCCAAGCGCAAGTTGACCATTGCCTTCCATACCCACGGTCAGGGTGGCACAAAGGACTTCGATAAGGTGTTGGCCGCTTCGCCCTACACTGCGCTCAACTTCGACGTTGGCCACTACTACGGCATCACGGGCGAATCGCCTGTGCCGGTGATCGAGAAGTACCACTCACGCATTGCCAGCCTGCACCTCAAGAACCGCAAGGGCCCGTCCGAGGGCTCGGCCAACGTGGCGTTCAGCGAAACCGGCACGCCGATTGCGGAAATTCTGCATCTGATGAAGCGGAAGAAGATGAAGTTCCCCGCTTCCATTGAGTACGAATACAAGACGCCCGAGGGCTCTGACGTGCTCGCCGAAGTCAAAAAGTGCGTTGATTTCTGCCGGAAAGCGCTCGCCTAAGCCGCGCTGCCTACTGCTCACGCACCGTTCTGCGCGCCTCCCGCCGGGCCTCTTCCAGGGCCTGGCGGGTTTCGCGTATGGCCTCGCGATGCGCTTCGCGTGCTTCCTCGGCCGCTTCCCGTGCGGCTTCACGCGCCTCGCGGGCTGCCTCACGCGCCGCGTCGCGCGCTTCCCGGGTGGCCTCGCGTGCCTCGTGCCGGCCGTCACAGCACAGATCCATGGAACAACAGCTCAACATCAGCGCGGTGATGCCAAGTGCCAGCAGCAGCTTCATTGCCGTTTCTCCATCGTCTCTCTCCTCTATTACGGAGCCGCCCGGCTTTTGGTTCACTGCCTGCGCGTAAAACTCCGACGCCAAAGCCTGCCCGGTTGCATCCAAACACCCAGACACCATGCAGAGGCGCCACTTCCTTTCTTCCGTTTTAGTCGCCGGCATTCCGGCGTTGAAAGCACATACCGGCTCTACGCCCGCAGATTTCAAGCGCCGCTTCATCGCCGAGGCGCGCCGCCAGGGTCGCCCGCTGGAATGGGCCTATCAGCCGGGTGCGCATCTTGATCCGTTCCTCGACTTCTATCCGGGCGACCAATGGGTTTCCCGTTGGACTCTCGTTGACGGTCCCGCCGGAACCATGGCCGGCGCCAATGCGCGCGCGTTTACGGCCGAGGCCGCGCGCCGTCGCGTCTCGTTCAGGAAGCTCGCCGGCGATGCGGTGCTAGACTGGTCGGAGCGCGCATCGCATGAGTCTCCGGGCGTCTCTCGTTATCTGTACCTATAACCGCACCGACATTTTGCCGCGTTGCCTGGAAGCGGCTTGCGCGCAAACTACCGCGCATTCCGATTACGAAATTCTGGTTGTCGATAACGCTTCCACCGATTCAACTCCCGCCATCATTCAGTCGTTTCGCTCCAAAGCCCAGCTAAGGCCTGTCTTCTGTACGGAGCGGGGCCTCTCGTATGCCCGTAACGCAGGCGTGCGCGCCGCGCGCTCGCCGCTGCTCATCTTCATCGACGACGACGCTATTGCTGCGCCGGATCTGGTGGCCGCTTATCTCGATCTGTTCGATTCGCGTCCCAAGGCTGCCGCTGCTGGCGGTCGCATTCTGCTGGAACTGCCACCCACGCTGCCCGTCTGGTATGGAGCGGCTTTCGACGGCTACTACTCAGCCTTCGATCTGGGCTTCAGCGCGGTGACGCGCGTCCACGAGCTTTGGCAATACCCGTTCGGCGCCAACTGCGCCTTCCGCCGCCAGGCGCTCACTCGTGCCGGCGGTTTCAACCTGACGCTTGGCCGTGTGGGTAAGGACCAGTCCGGCGGCGAGGAGATCGACGCTTCAATCCGCCTGGTGGGCCAGGGCGGGGAAGTCTACTTCACGCCTCACGCGGTTGTGCGGCACGTCATCGCGCCTGCGCGCCTGCACGCCGGACACATCACGCGCTCGGCGCGCGCCGCCGGGCGCAACTGGGCCTATTACGAAGTAGAACTGCTGGGCCAACGGCGTGCGCCCTGGCCCGATCTGCTGCCGCTGGCCGCTACCGTACGCCAAATGGCCGGCGCCGGTTTCTCGCGCCATCGCTTGTTGCGCGCCTATGCCACACATCTCTTTCACCGCACTAAATTTTTGCGTAAGCTGCGCTATTGGGCTGCTGCGTCATGACGGTTGCCTTGCAGTCACGCATCCTGATTGCGGCTTACGCCGGTTTCGGCAATGCCGGCGATGAGCTGATTGTTGCGTCCATGCTCGCGCAGCTACGTGCGCTGCGTCCCGCTGTGCATTTCACTGTTCTCTCCGGTAATCCACCGTCCACTGCGGAGCTGCACGACGTCGAAGCAGTAAGCTTGCACGACATTGACGCGATGATTACGGCCATCCGCACGTCTGATCTTGTCGTGCTTGGCGGTGGCGGGCTTTTTCAGGACTACTGGGGTACCGATCCGGACCTGTTGTTTGAGCCCGAGGCCTGGGGCCTTCCGATGTTCGCCGCGCCGGCGCTCCTTGCTGCGCTGGAAGGCCGGCCGCTCATGCTGTATGCGCTTGGCGTTGGCCCGCTTTCAAGCGGCGTCGGCCGGCGCCTGACGTGTGCCGTCGCGGAGGCCGCCGCCTGCGTGACTGTGCGCGACGCCGCCTCTGCCGCCGTGCTGGCCGAACTTGGTGTCACTGCCCATGTCACGGCCGACCCTGCTTTCGCCCCGCCTGGCGGCCTTGTCCAAGGCGCCGCACAAACGGAGGCCGTGCTTGGCGTCGCGCTGCGCGGCTGGTCCCTTGGCGTCGACGAATCCTACTGGCGCCGCGAGATGGCCGAAGCGCTCGACCGCTTCATCGAGCGCGGGCACGGC
>CAYZIX010000142.1:0-12822 GCA_964478395.1 uncultured Candidatus Solibacter sp. | reverse complement strand
ACGAGCCCGGACTTTGCTGAAGTCCGGGCTCGTTGCGTTTGTGCTGCCCCGCTTCTGGCTTACCGCCGCAACCCGAACGGTGAGCCCCCTGCCTGCGTTATCCCTTGAACGCCTTGGCCATGGTGTCCCACAGCTTCTGTGACGTCAACGAGCCTGCGGCGAAAATCGCAATCCCCTCCGGATTCGCGCGCCGCGCGGCTTCAATGGCCCGCGTCAGCTTCTCCGGCGGATAGACCTTCTGCTCCATCTCTTCCTTGTACAAATACGTCGTGGCGATTCCTGCGTACAGTGGCCGCTCGTAGCGCAGCCATTCCCGCTGCCGCTTTGTGATTTCCGTCAAACGGTCCAGATAGACCTGGAAATCTCCCTGAAACTGGCTGCGATAGGTCATCGGCATGAAGATGTCCACCCACGACGTCCAGTCGTTCCACTTCTGCCCGATGTAGCGTGCACACTGTATGGGATTGGTGAAAACCGCGGCCGACATCTCGATCTTCGGATTGATCCGCCTGACCCGCTTGGCGGCCTCGCAAACGAAGTTATTGATCTGCTCCACGCGGTATTCATAGAAGAAATAACGCATGTCGCGCGGCCCGCCCGGCAGCGTGCTGCCATTCACCAGGAACTCGGCCTTCTCACGCCGGTCCATGCGGTCCCATCCCACCGGCAGCATGTCCAACATGCCGCCCCAGTTGCCCTCCACGCGCGGCGAGAGGTCCTGCATGCGGACGCGCTCGGCCGGGCCATGCTCCCATTTGAGCAGCGCCCAGCGTACCATGTCGCTCACGCAGTAGTCGCAGAAGCAATAGGACTCCGGCGCCACGCCCATGTAGCGGACGTAGTCGTGGTGGATGCCGTCCACTTTGTAGTTTGTGGCGATTTCCTCGATCATCGGCAGCAGCCACTGGTCGGCAAAGCCGGGCCGCCGCGCCGGGCACATGGCCACCTGTTCAAAGACCTTGGTTCTGTTACGAGGCTCGTTCAGCGAGTTCTCTCCGGAAGGATTCAATTGCGCCCACTCCGGGTGCTCCCGCACCGCCGCGCCGTTCGGTCCTTCCAGGAAGTCGCACACCCAGGCATGCACCTTCATCCCACGCGCGTGCGCCTCCGGCAGTATGTGCTCCAGCAGGTCGAAGTTCTCCCAGCCCTTGGCGATCGCCTGGGGGAAGCGGCGGCTTTTCCAGTAGATGTTGCCATTGGTGTGTTTGGCCAGGATGACGATTGTCTCCACGCCGGCGTCGGCGCAGCGCTGTACAAAGGCGCGCACGCCAGATGCCGTCGGGCCGGCGTCGTCCGGATGCGCCCACAGCGCCCGCCCTTCACGGGTTCCCCGGCGCTCCTGGGCGCCCACTACTCCGCCGGTGGCCATCGCCGTCACTATTCGCCCGGCATCTCTTCTAGAAATCAACATGCAGACAGCATATCGTCTTGCCAGCTCCGCCTAGGGGGCTGCTCGAAACCGGGGCCGTGGCGATGCACCCGTATTCATCACGACAAGCGCAGCCGAAAGCGGCTCACTCTCCTGAGGCTCAGTTCAGAGCGCGTCTGGGACGTATTAGCTGGCGCGGTCCGGCTTCAGCACGCCGATGAAATTCAGGTTGCGGTAAAGCTGGTGGTAGTCCAGGCCACAGCCGATGACGAAGCGGTCCGGGATCTCGAAACAGCGGTAGTCCACTTTCAACGAGACAATGCGGCGCGGCGTGCGATCCAGCATGGTACACAGCGCGATGGAATTAGGGCCACGTCCGGCCAGCGTCTGTAGCAGATAGCGCGCGGTGAAGCCGGTGTCAACAATATCTTCCACCAGCAAGACGTCCTCATTCTCAATTGCGTCGTCGAGATCTTTGGCGATGCGTACGACGCCGGGCGCACCGGAGTGGTTGGAGAACGACGAAATCGAGAAGAAGTCCACCTTCACTGGGATGGTGAGCATGCGGGCCAGCTCGGTGAGAAAGAAGACCGAGCCCTTCAGCACACCAATCAGCTTCAGCGTGCGGCCATTGTAGTGCTCAGAGATTTCGGCGGCCACTTCGCGGAGCCGCGTCTGGATCTCCTCTTCGGTGAAGAGGACGCGGTCGAGCATGGGCATTGCTGGGGTTCTCATGATTGTGGCGCCTGGGCCTCGACGAGGCCGTATTTGAGAACCAGGTCCTGCAGATCCTTCTGATAAAACACCTGGATGTTGATGTGCGGGTAAATCTGACGCAGGAGCCGGATTTTGCGGTTCTTGCGCGTGACAAGCGACTGCTTCATGGTGGTCAGTTCAACGTAAAGATTTGATTCGGGCAGATAGAAGTCGGGCTTGAAGCTCTCAAGCACATGGCCCTGTTCGTCCCAGGCGATGGGGAAGCTGCGCGGCTCGTACTCCCAGGCGATGCGATAAAAGTCTAGCAGGTTGGCGAAAATCTGTTCGCTGGGATGGCTGAATTCGACGGCCCGCAGGCGCGCCTCGGCGCGCGGCTGGATGCCGAAACGCGCCAGCCGCAGACGAATCTGAAACTGCATCTGCGCCTCAGCGGCGGCGGCCAGATGGCCGTGCGAGACAATCTCACGCTGGACGACGGCTGCTTCAATCAGCGCGGCCATTTGCGCGCCGTCCAGCGACTCGGCATTCATTGTCAGGTCAAAACTCTCGGGCGCGGGCAGAGCGCGGTGGAAACGGGCGCGGCGCAGCTTGCCGAGCTCCACTTCACGGCTCTTCAGGCTGGCACGCGCGGCGATGCGCTCCAGCGAGTTGTCCAGCATCAGGTTGCCGACGCGGCGCGCCACTGGCGCCACCACGCGTATCCGCAGCAGTCCGGGCCAGTTGGGGAACAGCAGTTCAGCGCCGTCCACGCCAATCACCAGGTGATTTGTCGCGGCCAGGCGCAGCAGAATGGAGGCGGCCATGTCGGGCCAGGCGCGAGAGGCGGACTCTATGACGGGGCCGAACTCTTCGGCCAGAAGAGTGTCCAGCCGTTCGGCGCTGACGTGAGTGAAGCCCAGCCGCTGTGCGGCGAGGCGGCCCACCTCGCCTGTTCTGCATCCGGGCTGGCCGGAGACGGTGACGACTGCCATCGGCGATAAACGCGCGGGCGCGTTTCCATGCTCATGATAGCGTAAGAGACGGAAACTCCGATGAACCGCACACGGCGAGACTTCGTTAAATCAATTTCCGCATTTTCTACATTTGCGCTCCCGGCTTGGGCGCGCGGCTCCGAACTGGCCTGCGACGTGGCCATCATCGGCGGCGGCGTGGGCGGCTGCGCGGCGGCCCTGGCGGCGTGCCGCGCCGGTCTTCGCGTGGTGCTGACCGAAGAGACGGACTGGCTGGGCGGGCAACTCACCTCGCAGGCTGTTCCGCCGGACGAGCATCCCTGGATCGAGAGTTTCGGTGGCACCGCGTCTTATCGCGCCTATCGCCGCGCCGTGCGCCGCTACTACGCCGATCACTATCCGCTCACGGCTGGTGCAGTGCACCAGGAGCGGCTGAATCCGGGCGGCGGGTCGGTGTCGGTTTTGACGCACGAGCCGCGCATCTCGGTGGCCGTGTTCGACCAAATGCTGCAAAGCTATCGCAGCGCCGGGCGCCTTGTGGTGCTCACTGAATATGTTCCGGTGGTGGCCGATGTGGCCGGCAGTCGTGTACGCGCCGTTACGGTGCGCTCCCGCTCCGGCCGTCAGCGTGTCATCACCGCGCCGTACTTTCTGGACGCCACCGAGCTGGGGGATTTGCTGCCGCTGGCTGGCGTTGAGTTCGTGATGGGCGCCGAATCGCGGCGCCAGACGGGCGAGTTGCATGCGCCCGACGTGGCCCAGCCGCACAACCATCAGTCGTTCACGGTGTGCTTCCCGGCCGCATACGAGGCAGGGGTGGATCATACCATTGATAAGCCGGAAGAGTACGCTTTCTGGCGGGACTATGTGCCGCAGTTGAAGCCGGCGTGGCCGGGCCGGCTGCTGAGCTGGACGATGAGCAACCCCATCACTCTGAAGCCGCGGGATGTCTATTTTGACCCGACGCTGAAGGCGCGCGGCGAAGGCATGAACCTCTGGATGTACCGCCGCATTGTGCGCAAGGATATCTATCCCGGGGGGGCGATGCCGTGCGAAGTGACGCTGGTGAACTGGCCACAGAACGACTATTGGCTGGGCAACCTCTACGGTGGTGCGCCGGACGAAGCGGCTCGCCACCTGCGCCGCGCCAAGCAGTTGAGCCTTTCGCTGCTGTATTGGATGCAGACCGAGGCGCCGCGGCCGAATGGCGGCGCGGGGTGGCCGGGCCTGCACCTGCGTCCGGATCTGACGGGCACTGAGGACGGGCTGGCGAAGTATCCCTACATTCGTGAGTCGCGCCGTATCCAGGCCGAATTCACTGTGCTGGAGCAGCACGTCGGCACGGATGCGCGGATGAAGCTCACCGGCAAGCCCCGTGAGGAGGTCACGGCGGAGCCGTTCGCCGACAGCGTGGGCCTGGGTAGCTACCGCATTGATCTGCATCCGTCCAGCGGCGGGGACAACTACATTGACGTCAGCTCGCTGCCATTCCAGATTCCCCTCGGCGCGCTGATTCCAAAGCGCGTGGAGAACTTGCTGCCGGCCTGCAAGAATCTGGGCGTGACGCATATTACGAACGGTTGTTACCGGCTGCACCCGGTGGAGTGGAATATCGGTGAAAGCGCCGGAGCGCTGGCCGCGCATTGTGTGTTGAAAGGCCTCACTCCGCGTGCCGTGCGGGCCAACCCGCAGCGTCTGGCTGATTTTCAGGCGAGCCTGACGGCGCAGGGAGTGGAAATTGGGTGGCCGCGCCTGTCGCCGCGCTGAGCCGGGGCGACACCGGCGACGAAATCGAATAGAATTTACCGTAACAACTGCTCAAACAGCAGACAGACAAACCCGCATTCGATTGTGTGTATTGGGCGTCGCGTTTTAAACCAGCGGCGCCCGCCTTTTGCCGGCGCTCCGTACCGGCTGCCCGCGATGATCCGGCAAATATGCGATCATAGTCATTAATGAGAGGGCTGGGGTGTCCACCTTCTCTTACTTGCCCCATGCCGGGCGATTTCCAGGCTGAATCCCTAAAACCGATTTGTCATCGGGAATTGAACACCCTGCAAGAGGGCTTTGGTACTTTCGGAGCAACCTGATGCCTACAAAGAAAAAGATTTCCAGCGAAACAAAGTCTGGTCTGAGCACCGCAGCCGCGGCGGCGATGGCCAAGAAAGCACCCCGTGCCGCGTCTGCCGCGGCCACGCACAAATCCGCGACACGTAAGAGCGCTGCACCAAAGGCGCGCACCAAGGCCACGACGGCCCCTATGCCGGTTGTATTCGATCCCGCCGCGCATCATGAAGAGATCGCGAGCGCAGCCTATTTCCTCTGGCTGGATCGCGGAGCCGGCCCGGGTAGCGAGTCGGAAGACTGGCTCCAGGCGGTTGAAATCGTCGCCGCCCGCTATCGCGGCTAACGGTACTTACGCAGCACGGCCAGCACGCGTCCCTGAATGGTTACCGCCGCACCCGGTACGCGGATAGGCTCCATCGTGTGGTTGGCCGGCTGCAGCCGGACCATGCCTTCCGGCTCGCGGTAGAAACGTTTGAGCGTTGTCTCGCTTTCCACCAAGGCGACGACAATCTCTCCGTCACGCACCTCCGCAGTGCGCTGCACCAGTACATAATCTCCGCTGCAGATGCAGTCCTCGATCATCGAGTCGCCGCGCACTTCCAGTGCGAAGGTGTCCTCCTGGCCGGCGAAGTCCGCCAACGGGAGCGTCTGCGGGTTGGCCACGGACTCCACCAGCGCTCCGGCCGCGATGCGGCCCAACAGTGGAATCTCCAGACGCACGCTCTGGTGAGAGCGCACGCGCTCAGTTTCCGCCTTGCGGTATTCGGTGGACACTTCGATCGAACGGCTCTCGTTGTAGCGCCGTTTCAGATAGCCCTTCTGCTCCAACGCGCTGACGTGCTTGTGCACGGTGGCCAATGACGCCAACTGCAGCCCTGCGGCAATCTCTTCGAAACTCGGGCTGTAGCCGTTTCGTTCCGTGTATTCGACCAGAAAGTCCAGAACCTGTTTTTGTCTGGGAGTCAGAGCCATGTTCTCATTATTGGCGAAGAACTAGCGAACGTCAATAAAGAAAGCAGCTTGCTCTGTTAGTTCATGCCGCATTTTCCGGGCGTCGGGCAGACGCCGCCGGACGGGCACATGGGCCGCGTGGCGTCCTTGCCGCCCATCTGCGGGGCGAAGGTGGAGAGCTGCTTTTCGACCTTGGCCGTGCCGCAGGTGGGGCAGGTGAGCGTCGCAAGCTCACTTTCGCGCCGGATCAGGCGTTCAAACTTCGCGCCGCATTCGCGGCAAGCATATTCGAAGATAGGCATGAGATTCTAGCGGACTGCTTCTTCCAGCACCGCTACCGCAATTTTATCAATCAGCGGCCGGATGGCGGAAGACGGGGCGCTGGCCCCGTTCACGATGATGGAAAACGCCAGACGGCGCTCCGGGTCCAGGCCGGCATAGCCCGAAAGCGCGTGGACGTGCGACAGGCTGCCTGTTTTGGCGCGGATGGCGGAAGCCTGCGCGGTGCCGCGAAAGCGCGCGGCCAGCGTGCCGTCTTCGCCCGCAACCGGCAGCAGGCTCCAGAAGGCGTCGCGTTGCGGCGAAGCATGCACGGCGGCCAGCAGGGAAGTGAGCGTTTCGGCCGAAACCAACGTAAGACGGCTGAGTCCGGAGCCGTCCTCAAAGTGATAACCCTCACGCGCAACGTGCAGTTCGTCGAGCATCGCGCGCAATTCCTTCTGACCGTTTTCGACGCTACCGTCACCGCGACGCTTGAGCGCCACCTCCCGTAGCATCATTTCAGCATGCAGATTCTGGCTCACCTTGTTGACCACGCGCAACAGCTCCACCAGCGGCGGCGACTGTCGGTGCGCCAGCACAACCCCCGCATCAGGGGCCGGCGGCTCAGTCCCTTCGGCGCGGTGCCGGGCGCGAACGCGTCCGCGTAGGGTGACGCCGCGGGCGCGCAGCAGGGCGGTTAGCCCGGCGGCGGCAAATTCGGCCGGATCGTCCACCGCCAACAGTTCGCCTGTGCCCGCGGACTTCACGCCGATGGAGCCACGCAGCTCAATCACGTGCGAAAACGGCCGGCGGTTGACGGTGACGTGGTTTTCCGCGCCGGCGACGGTACGGACGGTGTTGTAGATAGTGAACTGCTCGTTGGCCGGCTTCAGCTCCACTGCGGCGGCATCACCGGCCTTGGCGCCGGGCCGCACGGTCAGCCCCATCGTGCTGTCGCTCACCACCAGCGCGCCCACCGCGGCGCCATATTCCCATGGCGCGTCGGCGATTGCCCAGCCGTCCGGGTAGGGAGCGTAGGGCCAACGGCGATCGTCGCCGACGATATCGCCGTCAATCACGCGCACGCCGGCTGCCACCACCGCGTCGGCCAGTTCAGCCAGCGGACCGAGCGGGTCGTTATCATTTGGACCCTTGCGGTACGGGTAGATGCGCCCCGACAGCGCCGGGTCGCCACCGCCCACCAGTACCAGGTCGCCAGCCAGACGGCCCCGGGCATCTGGTGAAGCGGAGGCGCGGATCTGCGTTTCGAAACGGTAGTCCGGCCCCAGGCGCGCCAGCGCCAAGGCAGAGGTAAACAGCTTTGTGTTCGACGCGGGAGTCATGGGCACGCCGCCGCCCTGCGAGTAGACCACGCGGCCGCTGGAGAGCTCGACAACATGGATGCCCCAGGTGGCGCGTTGCGCCGCGGGCGCTGCGAGGATAGCCGAGACCTTGTCTTCGAGACTTTGCGCCGAAATCGCGCCAGCCGCCAGCAGGCAAGCGAAAAATACCCGATAACTCCTCATAGGATCACAGTGTATCCTGGGGCCGTGGCGAAGATCCTGGCGTGCTTCGCGTTGTGTCTTGTGCTGAGCGCTGGCACAGCCCCAAAACAAAGCGCGAATGACTACCCTGTTCATGCGGCGGCCGCAAGTGCTGAAATCGGGGCGGAGTTTATGGGACGCACCATCGAGCATGGCGGCGATGCCTATTTCCCGTCCGATTACCTGGTGATCGATGTGGCGGTCTATGCGGCCCGGGAGCTGCTCGATGTCCGCCCCGCCGATTTCAAGCTGCGGTTGAATGGTGCGAATTTCGAGCTCAGCCCGGACACAGCTGAAAGCGTGGCGGCTGCGTTGCGCAATCCGGGTCTGATGGGCCGCCAGCGCGGTGTGGTGGCAACCGGCGGCGCCGGTCCGGCTGACGTAATTATCGGCGGGCCGGGCCGCGGCGAGCGTTTTCCTGGTGATCCACAAGCGCGCCGGGTGCCTCAGCCGACTACCGGACAGCCACCAGTGACTGCGCGGACGGCGGCCGAAGCCGGCGCTGAGGCGGCAAGAACATTGGCGTTAGAGAGCGGGCGCGCCAGTACGAAGGGCGCGAGCGGACTCATCTATTTCCATTGGAGCGGCAAGCTAAAGGCGCTTAAGCGGGTGGAGCTGATTTACCGTGGAGCTGGCGGAACGGCGACGCTCAGGCTGCGTTGAACTTCGCTTCCAGCCAGATCAGCAAAAGCAGCAGCGCCACCATCACGGAGCCAAGCAGAGGCAGGCCGGCGACAACGCCAATTCCCAGCCAGTTGGCCAGCGGCCCCAGCGAAGCCGGCGCCAGCATGGCTCCAGTCAGCGACAGGGCGAAGATACCGTTCATGAATGCCGGGTGGAAGCTGGGGAAGCGCGCTCCCATGCGCTCCATCACCAGCGGCAGAATGACGGCGAAGCCGCCGCCTGCGAAGAGCACGGCCAGCGTGGCGCCAAACAGGTTGTTGGTCAGGAACAACACCAGGCAGGCGAACATTGGCACCAGTACGCCGCCTCCCAACAGGCGCGCATGGCTCACATGGCTGAGCAGCGATTGCACGATGACGCGTCCTACCAGCAGTGAGAACCAGTAGAGGGCCAGCAGGAACAGGCCTGTGGCGGGGCTGATGCCGAGCCGCTGGATAAGGTACAGCGCCAGCCAGCCGGCCAGCGCGCCTTCATTGCCGAATTGGAAGAACAACAGCAGCGCGAACAAGATGGCGGCCGGGCTGCGGAAGTCCTTCAGGAGTTCCCGCCAACTGAAACGATACGCTGTGGCGGGCACGCCGAAACGGGTCCGTGACAAACGGAGACAGGCCATCGCCGGCGCCACCGCCATCAAAATGAGCAGGCTGGGCACCGCATAGACGAAAAACGTGCCGGCCAGGAACAATGCGCACAGCAGGCAGCCTAAGCCGAACGTCATACCCGCTAGGTTTAGCGTTCCGGCCGGATGCAGATCATACGCCGGTGAAAGCGCGTGAAAACCGCTCATATTGGCCATGCCCGCACTTAAGCCCACCAGGCCCAGCCCAATCATGCGTCCCCAGGACGGCGCTGGCGGACTGCTGGCGGCCAGCACGAACAAAGCCACGCCCGCCAGACCGTAGGTCAAGCTAAGGCCAAAACTCAGACCACGGCGCTCCAGGATTCTCTCCCCGGCCCATAACGCCACCAGTAGGCCGAGGTTCTGAACCAGGAAGTAGGTGCCAATTAGTAGAAAATCCGGTTGGATATGGTAGCGCCAGACCGGCAGCGCGGCGCCCAGCAACGACTGCAGCAAGCCGGACAGGAGCAACACCATGGCGCCCTGCCGGGCCATTGGGCTGAGCAGACCGCCGCGCTGGGCAATATCGGGCACCTGTGTATTGTATCGCCAACGGGAGAGTAGCGCCTGACGGAAAGGCCAGACAGGCAACACGCCTACTGCCAGTCGTGGCGACGCCCATCGTGTCTACCAGGAATTGAGGGTGAGGTACAGATTACTGTTGACTTGAGCCGGGAACCTCCCTTAATATCGGGCCAGATTCCGATGAACTCGGAGAAAGGAGGTGATCCAGTAGCAATGGTATCTGGTAGTTATTCTTCGTGTGAGGTGGCCGGCGGCTAAGACTCCGCCCGTCTGATGCCGCGGCTGGCTACTGAAGCACGTTGCTTCAGGCCGCAGGCTTGAATGAGTTAGGCTACCGCGAACCCCGCCGCCGGCGTCCGGCTGCGGGGTTTGTCTTTTTTCGAGTGCCAGAGTGTGCTTGGTCTTTGTTATACTGGCGGAGTAAAGGTTTTTTGCGCTGATGAAAGCTGGCATCCACCCCGCCTATAATGAAGTGAACGTGAGCTGCGCCTGTGGCGCCACGTTCAAGACCCGCTCCACGCACAAGGGCGACATCCGCGTGGAAATCTGCTCGAGCTGCCATCCGTTCTTCACGGGTCGCCAGAAACTGGTTGACACCGAAGGTCGTGTGGACCGCTTCCAGAAGAAACTGCTGCGCTCGGCTGCATTGCAGAAGAAGCGCGCCGAAGGTAAAGCTCCGGTCGCATAAACGCAGTTCAGATCATCCCAAGACATCGTGGCGCGGGCCGCAAGGCCCGCGTTTCTCATCTGGGCTGCTGGTTGCGCTTCTGCTCACGCTCCTTGCGCATTTTGGCGAATTCAGCCTGCTGTTCGGGCGAGAGAATCGCCTTGATGGCTTCTGTCTGAACGTCCTGCAAGGCCTTCACCTCCGGGCGTTGGCGCTCCCGCAGGTCGTGGAACTTCTGGCGTGTTGAATCGAGGATCTGGTCCAATTGCCGGATCTGCTGCTCGTTGAGCTTCAGCCGGGTCCGCATCTCCTTGATCCAAGCCTGCCGGTACTCCTCTGGCGTCGGTGGCCGTTTCGGCTTCGGCACCAGGAAATGGTAGCCAAGAGCCCCCGCCGCCACACCGCTCAGAAAGACGATAATCAACGACAAGGCTACGCTAAGGGCCGGGCGCTTCATTGTTTGGCTGGCTCCTGATTTACCGGCCGGCCGGCCAGCGCCAGCGCGCTCAGCACCTCGTCGTTATCGTGCTGGCTGGCCAACGTTTCCAGATAAGTTGCCGAGTAGAACGAAGTGCTGGTGCGCGGCAACATTTGTAACATCACCAGAAACAGACTGGCCATCACAGCGGCTGCGGCAAGGCTGTTGGCCCAGTGCCACAACTGGCTGCGCCAACTCTGCTGGCTTTCAATGCGCTCCCACAACCGGGGCATGAATGCGGCCGATGGCTCCACTTCAGGAAGCGCGTCCTTATATGCAGCCAACAGCCTGTCCAAATCGCGCTCGCCACTGATCGGAACGTTTCTCATTGCCCTGTTTCCTTTCCGGAGCGCATCCCGCCCCGCGATGCCGAAAAAGCCTTCAGCACCCTCTGCCGGGCGCGAAACAGGCGGACCTTCAGAGCGTTCTCGTTGACATGATAGACCTTTTCCAGGTCTTTCAGCGAGAGCCCTTCCACCTCTTTCAACGTCAACAGCGCCCGGTCATCCTCGGATACTTCACTCAGCAGCGCATCGACGAACTCGCAGGTCCGCCGCCGCTGCTGGTCGTCAAACTGCACACGCGTCCCGGCGGCCGCGTCGGCCATCATCATCTGCTGGTCGGACAGGTCCGCAACGCGCGACTCCATCTTTCTCTTTCTCCGCTTGCGCAGATAATCCAGACCGGCATTCACCGTTAGGCGGTACAGCCAGGGTTCGAAAACCTCAGCGCTCCGTAGCTGATCGAGCGAAAAATACAGCCGCAGGAACACCTCCTGGGCCACATCTTCCACATCTTCCGGACGTCCGATCAGCCGCGAAACGGTACCGAAAATTCGCCTCCGGTATGCGGTGACAATCTCATTGAACGCAACCGCATCACCGGCGCGTGCCCGCTGCACCACTTCGAATTCGACGAGCATGAGATCGTGGCGCGCCGGCTCTTAACACACATTCACAATCCTGGTTGAATAGGCGAGCGGCGCTCGTCCTCAGGTTACAACAATTGCGCCATCCTTCGTCAGTTCCCGTAGCCTCATGGTAAAATTGATACTTATCCTTCCAAGATGGACTTTCTTGCGGGTCTGAATCCCCAACAGCGGCAGGCCGTCGAGCACGTCAAGGGCCCTCTTCTCGTGCTGGCCGGGGCCGGCAGCGGTAAAACGCGGGTCATCACGCATCGCATCGCGCACCTGATCACGCATCACGGCGTGCCTGGAAGTGCTGTATTAGCAGTCACTTTCACGAATAAGGCGGCCGGTGAGATGCGGGAGCGCGTGCTGCGGCTGGTTGGTGGCGGCGGGCGCTCGGCGCCAACGGTCTCCACGTTTCACTCGTTCTGCGTTCGCCTGCTGAGATCCGATGGCGCTTCGCTAGCCGGCCTCCGGCCGGGCTTTACCACGTCGTTCAACATCTACGACGATGACGCGCAGTTGGCCATCATCAAGCGCGCGTATAAGAAGCTTGGCCTGGACGATAAGTTCATGCAGCCGCGCGCAGCGCTGTCGCGGATCAGCGGCGCCAAGAACCAGAAACTGGGCCCGGCCGATTTCTATAAGCAGTCGGCTGATCCAAAGGCCGCCAAGCTGGCAGTGGTCTTTGAGCAGTACCAGCAGGCGCTTGAAGCCGCCAACTCGCTCGATTTTGACGACTTACTTTTGGAAGCGGTGCGTCTGTTGCGGCATGACGAGACCGTTCGCCGGCGCTGGAACGAACGTTTGCAGCACATGATGGTGGACGAGTACCAGGACACCAACCGCAGCCAGTACGAGCTGATGCTGCTCATCGCCGGTGGCCACAAGAACATCTGCGTGGTGGGCGATGAAGACCAGTCGATTTATGGCTGGCGCGGCGCCGACATCCGCAACATCCTGGACTTCGAGAAAGACTTCCCGGGCGCCGTGGTGATCCGCCTGGAGCAGAACTACCGCTCAACGCAAAACGTGCTGGACGCGGCGGGCGCCGTGGTGGCCCACAACGTCGAGCGCAAG
>CAYZIX010000141.1:0-12833 GCA_964478395.1 uncultured Candidatus Solibacter sp. | reverse complement strand
GAGCATCTCGACGCGCACGGGGAAGGCCTGAAAGCGTTTGGTGAACGTCTCCCAGTGCTGCAAGGCGAGCACGGTGGTGGGCGCGAGCACGGCCACCTGCTTGCCGTCGCCGAGGGCCTTGAAGGCAGCGCGCATGGCCACCTCGGTCTTGCCAAAGCCGACGTCGCCGCAGAGCAGACGGTCCATCGGGTGCGGACTTTCCATGTCGCGCTTAATTTCGGCGGTAGCCTGAAGCTGGTCGCGCGTACTGGTGTAGTCGAAGGAGTCTTCGAATTCGGCCTGCCAGTTGGAGTCGGTCGAAAATGCGAAGCCCTCGGCCATTTTTCGGGTGGCGTAGAGCTTCAGCAGCTCCTCGGCCATGTCGCGCATTTTGGCCTTGACGCGTGATTTGGTGCGGGCCCAGGTAACGCCGCCCAGACGGTCGAGCGAGGGCCGGCCCTCACCGGCGCCACGGTACTTCTGGATCAGGTCGAGCCGCGTGAGCGGGACGTAGAGCTTGGCCTCGCCCGCGTATTCGACGACGATGAACTCCTCGACAGTGCCGTCGTCGCCAGCAATCTGGCGCAGGGCGGTGAAGCAGCCGATGCCGTGCTGGGCGTGGACGACGTAGTCGCCCACCTTGAGGTCGAGGCTTTCGGGCGTGAACAGTGCGACGTTGGATCGCTGGCGGCCGGGCTCGGCGGCATAGTTCGACGTCTCGAAAAGGTCCTCACTGCCGATCAGCACCAGGCGGCTTTCGGAGAAAACGGCGCCGCGGCGCAATACGCCCTGTATCAACGACACACTTAAGTTCGAGCCGGGGGACGAATAAGGCGTTTGAAAAGCAAGCGAATATTCGTTGAATATGTCGGCTAGACGCTCAAGTTCGCCCTGCGTGGCGGTGAAAAACGCAACGTGATAGCCCTCGGCGGCCAAACGGCGGGCCTCGTCGACGGCGGCGCGCATGTTGTTGCGGAAGGACGGACTGGGCCGGGTGCGGATCTCGAGCTGCGGACGGTCGTCATGCAGCGCGCCTTCCAACGCCAATTCACGCAATTCGATCTCGCGGCGCGAGGTGTGTTGCGCGCGTAATTCACCGAGGTGAAGGAATAATTGTTCGGGCGGACATGGCGACTGTTCGCGCAATCCATCCAAACGTTTCCAGAGGCGGTCGGAGTTGGTGGCGAGTGATTCGGGCTCGTCCCAGACGACGACGGGCGAGTCGAGAAGCGCTTCCAGGGGAGTGTTGCGCGGGCGCAGGAGCGGCACGGCGAATTCCCAGCCCGGGAAGGTTTCGCCGGGCACAATATCGTTGCGGTTGAGGCGCGTGGCGATTTCTTCGAGCAGGGCGCGGGTGCGCGGCGTCTCTTCGAGCGGAAGCAGAGCGCATTCGGCAACGTGTTCGACGGAGCGCTGCGTTTCAGGGTCGAAGCGGCGCAGGGTGTCGATGGTATCGCCCCAGAACTCAATGCGCAGGGGGCGTTCGGCGTGCGCCGGAAAAACGTCGAAGATGCCGCCGCGGATGGAGTATTCGCCTTCATGTTCGACGGGCTCGCGGGGCTCGTAACCAATACTCAGCAGATGGGCGGCGAGATCGTCCATGGCGATTTCGTCGCGGACGCGCAAGTTGAGCGCAAGCTGGCGGTAAGCGGCGGGCTCCTCGGTGCGGAACAGGGCGGCGGCGATGGGTGCGACGACGATGGCGCAATCGCCGGTGGCCAGACGGTGCAGCGCGACGGCGCGCTGGGCCTTGAGATCGGGGTGCGGCGAAAGATCCTGGCCGGGCAAGGCATCGAGGGCGGGAATGAGCAGCGGCGCGGGCCCGCTGACGGCGAACAGGCGATGGAAAGTTTCCAGCCGCTCGACCATCAGTTCGGCCGAACGGTTGGAGTCGACGACGACGAGCAGAGGCTGATGGAGTTCGCGCGCCAGCAGCGTCAGGTAGGCGGCCTTGGCGGTGGGCGTCAGGCCGGCAAGCGACGAGCGGCCGGTGGCTTCGGCATGAAGGCGGCGCAGTAGCTCACCAAACGCGGGGTGCGTGGCGAGCGCGCCGAAGTGATCTGAAAAAACAGGGCCGCTCACAATTGTTCCCGGCGCGCGAGCACGTCTTCAACGGTGGCGGTGGTGGAATAGCCGGGCTCGATGGGCAGCAGAACGACGCGCCCGCCGGCGGCTTCAACTTCCTCGCGGCCGGCGACGAAGTGGCTCCAGTCGCTGCCCTTGACCAGCACGTCGGGCAGCAGCGCAGCGATCAGCTCACGCGGTGTCTCCTCGTCAAAGAAAGTGACGGCGTCGACGGCGGCAAGCTGTGCGGCCAGCGCGGCGCGCTGCCGTTCCGGGACGATGGGACGCTTGGGGCCCTTAATGATGTGGATGCTCGAGTCGCTATTGAGCGCGAGGATAAGTACATCGCCGAGCGAGCGGGCGCCTTCGAGGGTACGAATATGGCCGGGATGGAGAATATCGTAGCAGCCGTTGGTGAAGACCACGGTCTTTGCTTCGCGGCGCCAGTGCTCACGCATGGCGAGCAACTCCGGCCGAGTGTAAATGAGCCCCACGCCCTTATTGTAAGACGTCAATGGCGGGCAGCCCGGTGGCGCTCTTCTTCCTCGGCGCAGAGCGCGTCATTATATGGGTCGTCCAGCGCTAGAAGGTAGCGCAGGAGGCCGTCGACGC
Source organism: uncultured Candidatus Solibacter sp. (assembly GCA_964478395.1). Lineage (GTDB taxonomy): Bacteria > Acidobacteriota > Terriglobia > Bryobacterales > Bryobacteraceae > Paludibaculum. Next base: position 10,178 of record CAYZIX010000141.1, on the reverse strand, counting down.
GCGACTGGGTTTCCGGGCGGAGCGACATGCGCTGCCACTGCTGCTGGGGCAGGTCGCGGCGCGTGAAGTTGGCCTGCAGGGCGCGGCGGTGGCGCGCGGTGCGGTTGGCTGTGCCGCTGTGCCAGACGTGGGCGTTATAGACGAGCACGGTGCCGGCCGGCGCGGTGACGATCAACTCGTTCGGGTAGGGCGCGCGTGGATCGTGCACGGCCGATTGCGGCAGGCGGCCCCAGAGGTGGGAGCCGGGCACGACGCGCGTGGCGCCGTTCTCGCAGGTGAAATCGTCCAGCAGCCAGATGGAGCTAAAGACGGCTGCACCATTTTCATCCGGCAGGCGGTCCGTGTCGCAGTGCAAGGGCTGCGCGACGGGCGCGTGCGGGCTGGTGGAGCGGGCGGTGAGGCTGCTGAGCTTGAAACTGTCGACGAGGACGTGGCTGACGTAGACAAGCAGGCGCGGGTCGCTGACCACGCGTTCAAACGGTTCGCCTTTATCGACGAGATTGTCCAAGTGCCTAACGAAAGGGTCGGGCTGGAACTCGCAACCGGCGTTCTGGCCCTCCTCTTCGAAGAGTTCCTCGACGCGCAGGCGGAGTTCGTGAAGCCACTCCGGGTCGATGAAGTCGACGAGGGCGACGTAGCCTTGCTCGTCCAATTGCTTCTTCTCGGCTTCGGTCATGACCGCACTATTCTACTCTGGAAATAGTGCAAGGATACGACCGCATTCTGGTGCGGGCCACCAATTGGGTGGGCGACGCCGTGATGAGCCTGCCGGCGCTGGCAGCGCTGCGGGCACGCTTTCCGCACGCGCATATCGCGGTGCTGGCCCGGCCATGGGTGGCCGGCCTATACCGGCGCGAACCGTTCGCCGACGAAATTATCCCGTACCAACCGAGGAGCCTGACGGACCGTCTGAAGGCCGCGGCGGCGCTGCGGGCGCGACGTTTTGAGTGCGCCGTGTTGCTGCAAAACGCGTTCGACGCGGCGTTGATCACGTGGCTGGCGCGCATCCCGAGAAGAATCGGTTACGCCCGCGACGGACGCCGGCTACTGCTGACGGACGCCGTTGAAGTGCCGCGGAAGGGCGAGATTCCGGAGCACGAAAGTTTCTATTATCTGGAACTGCTCCGGCGCGTGGGTTGGGTGGATGCGCTGCCGGGCGAGGCGCTGGTGCGGCTGAGGGGCGTACGTGCGGAGCCAGGCGCGGTGATTGGCGTCAGCCCTGGCGCGGCGTTCGGTACGGCCAAGCGTTGGTTGGCGGAACGCTTCGCCGAGGCGGCCTGCGTGCTGGCGGTGGAGTACGGATGCCGCGTGGAACTGTACGGCTCCGGAGGTGAGCGCGGTCTGTGCGAGGAAGTCCGCACGCTGATGGCAGCGCGCGGCGTCGTGGCGGCGAACACGGCGGGCGAGACGACGCTGGAGGAGTTTATCGAACGCGCGTCGCGCTGTTGCCTGTTTCTGACGAACGATTCGGGCTCGATGCACATCGCTTCAGCGCTGGCTGTTCCGACGGTAGCTGTATTCGGCGCGACAAATCACGTTACGACGGGCCCGACGGGTCCGCTGGCGCGCGTCGTCAGAAAGCCGGTGGACTGCGCGCCGTGCCTGTTGCGTGAGTGTCCGATTGACCACCGCTGCATGCTGGCCGTGGAGGCCGATGAGGTGGTAGATGCGGCGCGTGAACTGCTACAACAGAGTGGATGGACACCCGCGCCAAGATTGTAGAAGCCACCGCGGTGAAGCCGGGGATGCGCGTGGTGAGCGGCTATTTCGACCCGCTGCTGGCAGAAGATGCCCAAGAGTTGGCGGCGCTGGCCGAAGACGGCGTGGAGTTGGCCGTTGTGATTCTGGATCCGCCGAATCCGATACTGGCGGCGCGAGCGCGCGCCGAACTGGTGGCCGCGCTGGGGTGCGTTGGCGCTGTGGTGACCGGCACGGGAATCGAGCCGGAAATTCACCTGGAAGCGGGCCACGCGCGGCGCGCGGCTGCCTTCGCCGAGCATGTGCGGGAACGGCAGCGGTAAAAGGCAATGCCCAAGCGGATTCTCATTGTTCGCCTGGGTGCGTTGGGCGATATCCTACATGCTCTGCCAGCCGCCGCGGCGCTCAAGCGGGCTCATGCGGGCTCGACGCTTGCCTGGGCCGTGCAGCCGCGTTTTGCCGAACTGCTGGAAGGCGGCGGGCTGGCTGATGAGATCATTCCGATTGACCGGCGCAGCTACGGCGGAGTACGGACGTCGGTGGCGCAGTTGCGCGGGGCGCCGTTTGATTTTGCGGTGGATTTTCAGGGACTGGTGCAATCGGCGCTGGTGGCGACGCTCGCTCGCGCGGGCCGCATTTACGGCTATGCGGCAGAGGCGGTGCGGGAGCGCGCGGCGGCGATGTTCTACAGCGACCGTGTGACGCCGCACGCGGCGCACGTCGTGGATCGCAATATGGAACTTGCGATGGCGGCCGGGGCTAGTCGTGGAGCGATGGAGTTTCCACTGCCGGCGGGGCGGGCCGAGGGCAGGTTGCCGGAAGGGCCGTTCGTGCTGGCGTCGCCGTTTGCCGGCTGGGTGTCGAAACAGTGGCCGTTGGAACGGTACGCGGAACTGGCGCGGCTCGTCAAAGATGAGCTGAGCATGACGCTGGTGCTGAACGGCGCGCCGCCGCAGATGGCGGAGTTGCGCAAGGTGGAAGGTGCGGTGGCGCACGCGTCGACAATCGCCGGGCTGATTGACGCAACACGGCGGGCGGCGGCGGTAGTTGGCGTGGACAGCGGTCCGTTGCACTTGGGCGCGGCGCTGGGCCGGCCGGGCGTGGCGATATTCGGGCCGACCGATCCGCAGCGCAACGGGCCATACTCGGAGCGTTTCACGGTGCTACGCGCGGCCGGGGCGGAGACGACATACAAGCGCGGGTCCACCGTGCATGCTTCGATGCTGGCCATCAGCGTGGCCGAGGTGTTCGCGGCTTTACGGGAGAAACTGAAGTAGATGGCGATCTTTCCCAAACCCTATGCCGATGTGGTGCAACGGCTGAGAGTTCCGGCCGGGCTGGTGCTGGCGGCGGCGTTTATTTGGCTGTCCGATCCGGTGCTGCCAACGCTCCTTCTGGGGCTGCCGCTATCGGTGGCCGGGCTGGCGCTGCGTGCCTGGGCCGCCGGGCACCTGCGTAAGAACCAGCGGCTGACGGTGAGCGGGCCGTACGCGTTTGTCCGCAACCCGCTCTACATCGGCTCTCTGCTGACGGCGCTGGGCGCGACAGTGGCGGCGGCCCGGCCGTCGCTGGCGGCTCTGGCCGGCGTCGTCTTCCTTTTTATCTACCTGCCGGTGATGGAGCAGGAAGAACAACATCTAGCGAAATTGTTTCCGGAGTTTGCCGCCTACGCTGCGCGCGTACCGCAGTTGATGCCGCGCATGCCGGAAAGATTGCCGGAAGAACGGTTCGACTGGTCTGTCTACATGCAGAACAAAGAGCAGAAGGCGCTCTACGGTTTTCTGGCGGTATACGGTTTCCTGGTGGCGAAGGCGATCTGGTCCTAAGCCATTTGTGTCATCCTGGCAGCATGAAGCTGACGTTTTGGGGCGCCGCGCAGACCGTCACCGGCTCCATGCATGAGCTGGACATCAACGGACATCGTTACCTGCTGGATTGCGGCCTTTATCAGGGCCGCCGGAAAGAAGCGCACGAGCGCAACGCGAATTTCCCGTTTTCACCGGCGAAGGTGGACGCTGTAGTGCTGTCGCACGCGCATATCGACCACTCCGGCAACCTGCCGACGCTGGTCAAGAACGGCTTCACCGGGCCGATCTACGCGACGCCGGCGACGTCGGACCTTTGTTCGGCCATGCTGCCCGATTCAGCGCACCTGCAGGAGAAAGACGCCCAGTTTATCGCCAAACGCAAGAGCCGCCGGGCCAAGCTCGGCCAACTGGATGAAAGTGAAGTGGTTGAGCCGCTCTATTCCATGGCCGACGCGGAGCGCACGCTGAAGCAGTTTCATAGCGTGCTAGAGGACACGACATTTGAGATTGGGCCGGGCGTGGAATATCATCCGCTGGATGCCGGCCACATGCTGGGCTCGACGTCGGTCACGCTGAATCTCGCCGAGAATAGCCACAATATCCGGCTGGCGTTCTCCGGCGATGTGGGCCGCAACAACCTGCCGATTATCCGCGACCCGGAGACGATGCCGCCAGCCGATTACCTGATTATGGAATCGACCTACGGCAACCGGCTGCACCAGCCGATTGAGGCCGTGAAGGACAAGCTGGCTGATGCGATTAACCGCGTGTGCCAGCGCGGCGGCAAGATTATTGCACCGTCGTTCGCCGTGGGCCGCACGCAACAACTGGTGCTGCTGCTGCACGAACTGATTGACGAGCAGCGCATCCCGTTGATCCCGATGTTTGTCGACAGCCCGCTGGCGGTGAACGCCACCGAGGTGTTCCGGCGCCACACCTACCTGTTCGACGACGAGACGTCACGGTACCTGCGCAAGGCCGAGGATCCGTTTGGCTTTGGGCTGCTGCGCTACGTGCGCGAGGTCTCGGAATCGAAAGCTCTGAACGATCTGCGCGGTCCGCTGATGATTCTGTCGGCCTCGGGCATGTGTGAAGCCGGGCGCATTCTGCACCACCTGCGCAATAACATCGAAGACCCGCGCAACATGATCATGATCACGGGCTTCCAGGCCGAAAATACGTTGGGGCGCAAGATTGTCGACAAGCAGCCGGAGGTGAACATCTTCGGCGAACCGATGCGGTTGCGGGCCGAGGTGGTGAAGCTGAACGAGTTGTCCGGCCACGCCGACCAGAGCGAACTGCTGGCGTGGATGAAGCCGATGGTGAAGACGCTGAAGCGTGTCTTCATTGTGCACGGCGAACCGGCCGGGCAGGCCGCTATGGCCAAGGCCATCCAGGACATCTACGGGCTGGACGTGCACATTCCGAAACGGGGCGAGTCGATTCAGATCAGTTAGCGCGCCGGGCGGATTTCGAAGAGACGATACTCATACGGCGCCAGGCTGACGGAGAGCGAGCCGTCGTCGAGCACGCCCGCGTCCACAGTGCGCGTTTCGCCGGTGGTGGTGTCTTTTACGGTGATGCGCGCGGCGTTGAAGCCAAGTTCAGCCCGGTTCACTCGCCATGTGACAGCGCCGTGTGTGTTGGGGCTGGCATTGGACACCACGGCCAACGACATTGACGGCGAGGTGTAAAGCGCGCCGAGCACGTTTGCCGCGGGCGAGGTAACGGCCTTCGTGTAGACGCTGCGGAAGCGGAAGTCGTTGAGATTGTATGGTTTGAAGGCGCGGAACAGGCGCAGCATTTCCACGCCGGCCGGCGAATCGGGCCGGGCATGTTGGAAGAGGCCGAGCACCACCTGCAGCGCGGCGTTGTTGCGGCTGCGCTCCTGGGCGTTGTCCTCGCGGTAGCTGGGGCAAGGTGAGCGCGGCAGCACCTCGGCCTGGAAGCCGGAGATGGGGACCGAGTCGAGGGTCATCATCGCCTTGCTGCTCGAAAACTCCTCCATGTTGACCACCAAGTCGGCGTAGTTCTCCATGGCGATGGACTCGAACCATCCGGACAGGTGTAGGACAAGCGGCCCGCCGGTGGGCGCCAGCAGGCGGCGTGTCCAGGCAAGCATGTCGATAACGGCGTCGGTGTCGAGGTGCGTGCCCAGGTTGTGAGCGGGGTTGTCGCAGGCCTGGGTGGCCACCCAGTCGTAATAAATGCCGTCGAAGCCGAGTTCGCGATAGGCCTTTTCGACGTCTTGCTTACGGCGCTCTAACCAGCCTGATTGCATGCACATCTGGGCGCCATATTCACCATTCTGCGTCTTGTCGTGGATCGAAGTGAGCGGGCCGATAGTGCGTTTCCAGGCTGTTTCGTTTTCGGCGTAGCCCTGCGCCTCGGGGTGAAACTCCTTCAGCGAGAAGTAGGGCACCACCTGGATGCCGTAGCGGTGGCAGGCGGCGATGACGCGTTTCATCTCGGCCATGCCGGCGGCGTCGTAGGGCGGCCAGGCGCCGTCGCGCCAGAAATTGCCGTCCGGGGCGAAGTCGTTGTGAATGCGGGCGATGTTAGCACCGGCGGCGGCCCATTCGCGGATCTGCGAGTCGGCCGGCCAGGGGTGATTGCCGATGACGATGTGGCGCCAGGAGCGGTTGCTGCGCTCCACCACCTGCGGCAGGCCCAGGTAGTAGCCGAACGTGTATTCACCCTTGGCCACGCGGACGGGTTGCGCCACCGAGAGCGGTTCGCGCAGGATGCGGACCGACGCGCCGCCCGGCTCGGCTGAGGCTTCAAAACGTCCCACACCATGGTGGCCGGTAAGCGCGCTTTCCCAGTTGCTCAAGCTGGTGGCGGTGGTCAGGTCAAAGCCCTCGACGCCGCGTTCATAAAAGAACAGCATAATGGGCGCGTGCTGCTCGGAGATGGCGGGCTTGCCGGCGGAGATCTTGCTCCAGATGGCAGAGCCGCCTTTGGTGCGATTGGTGTCGTGATCCGGCCCGGGGCGCACGCCGCATTCGTTGAGTTGCGGGCGTATGCGGGTGCTGCCGATGCCGACGCGGTCTACCGCCTGGTCGGACATAAACCGGAGCGTGTGCTCGGCCCGCAGGGCGAAGGGCGTTGCGGTCCAGAGTGTGCGGAATTCGACCGGGCCACGCTTGCCGCCCGAGTCGGACAACGCTCCCGTGAACTCCACCATCCTGGTACCCATTTCCTCCCAGGTACGGGCCTTGACGCGCGGAGCGCCGGCGTCGGACCAGCCGCCAACGTAGGTGCGGAAGGGTTCCACCAAAACATTGCGGTTCGACCCATGGGGAAAGATGAGAGTATCGAGCACGCCGCCGTGGCGCAGGTCGAAACTTACACGCCACCAAGGACTTACAAGGGTGATGCGCTCACCGCGCCGGACCTCGGCCGTGACGCTGCCCAAGGCGGGGGCGTCCATCCGTCGGCGGTCCGGCACCTGGGCCGGTAGCAGGCTGATTGCGAACAGGGCAAGCAGGCAGAAGCGCATCAAGATACCTCAGCTTAATGATAGCTGGTCGGGGTAGTACTAGGACTCTCAACCGGCTGATTTTGTTACTCTTGGCCCTTTCGCGCTGACTCGTGTATGACATTCAATGGAAGGCGAGATGGAGTCTCAGGGCACACTTACAAACCACGCCGGCAACATGGCGCTGTCCCAGACCGGAGTGTTCCTGCAGTATGCCTACTTGCAGGGACTTGACGTGCTGACCACGCTGGCGTTTTTAACCGCCGGTGTGGAAGAAGCGAATCCGATGGTGCGTGCGCTGATCGGGGCCACGGGCGCCACGCTGGCTTCATTGATTGGAGTGAAAATCGCAGCCCTCGGGCTGGGAGCGTTCTGCTGGCGTACGGGCAGGGTGGCTACGCTGCGCAAGGCGAACGTGTTTTTCTCGGCGCTGGTAGTTTGGAATCTGTGCTGCCTGATTCTGGGACTGATGGCCCGGATTAAGGCTTAACCGCCGCCGAGGGTGACCAGATACACGTGGATCTTGCTGAATATTGTGGAAAGCGGGCCGCTTACTTGATAAGGAACAACGGCTGCCACGCTGACAGCAATGAAGCCCGCCATCAGAGCGTATTCCACTAGTTCCTGCGCTTGCCGACTCTGCTCCGAGCCGGGGCTCAGAAGCTGCATGAGCCACGTTCGGACCTGGGTCGCATGGCTGCCGTGAGTTTGGCGCATCATAGTCCTCCCAAGTCTCTTGTACTAGATCTATGGTGCCGGAGGGGGCCACTCGAAACAACCCACGGTTCTGCGTAGAACCTCCTGAAAACAGCCTTAGAACTACTGATGCGCTCGCCTCCTCCACGCGCCTCTGCGTGGAGCTAGGCGGCGACTGCACTATACTGGAAAATTCGCTGTGTTGCTGAGCATCCTAATTCCGGTCTATAACGAGCGCGCTGTCGTGGAGCGCAGCCTGACGTATGTGCTTAATGCTCCGTTGCCCGACGGTTTGGACAGGGAGTTGGTGATTGTCGACGACTGCTCGCGGGACGGCACCTGGGAGATTCTTGAGCGGCTGGCGCGGGAACACGCGGTGATCCGGCTGTTCCGTCACGATGTAAACCAGGGAAAAGGCGCCGCCGTGCGTACGGCCATCGGATACGCGAAAGGCGACTTCTGCCTGATTCAGGACGCGGATCTTGAATATGATCCGAGCGAATATCCGCGGCTGATGAAGCCACTGTTGGATGGTCACGCCGATGCCGTGTTCGGCTCGCGCTACCTGGCTGGCGAGAGCCGCCGTGTGCTGCCGTTCTGGCACACCGTGATCAATCAGACGCTGACGCTGCTGTCAAATGTCTTTTCCAATATCCACGTCACCGACATGGAGACGTGCTACAAGGTTTTCCGCACGGACCTGCTGCAATCGATTCCGATCCGGTCGAACCGTTTTGGTTTCGAGCCAGAAATTACGATGAAGTGCGCCAAACGCCGGATGCGCATCTACGAGGTGCCGATCAGCTATCACGGCCGCACTTATGAAGAAGGTAAAAAAATCGGCGCCAAGGACGGGCTGCAGGCGCTGGGCGTAATTCTGAAGTTCTGGCTGATCGACGATCTCTACAAGCAGATGGAAGGGCGTGGCGCGCTGATCAACATGACGCGCACGCCGGCTTATCTGAACTGGCTATGCGGGCTGATCCGTCCGCTGCTGGGCGACACGGTGCTGGAAGTTGGAGCGGGCTTCGGCACGTTCTCCGGCCGGCTGATGGGCAAGCGGCTGCGCTATGTGGCCTGCGACGCCGATCCGCTGCACCTGCATATGCTGCGCAACCGTTTTCTGCGTACGCCGAACGTGGAGGTTGCGGAACTGGTTGCGGGCGACGAGGCGGCCTACGCGCGCTTCGCGGGCGAATTCGATTCGGCGCTGGCGGTGAATGTGCTGGAAGGGCTGGAGCGGCCGGAGGCTGCTTTGAATGGCCTGTGCAGAGCGCTACGGCCGGGTGGAACGCTGCTGCTGGTAGTGCCACGCGGTCACGGGTTGTACGGCACGGTGGACCGCGCGATGGGCCAGGCGAGGCGCTTCGACCGCGCCGAGATCGGAGTGCTGCTCGCCAAGGCCGGCTTCCAGACGGTGAACGTGACAGGCATCAACAAGGCCGGTGTGCTGGCCTGGTGGCTCACCGGACGCGTGCTGCGCCGCCGGCGGCTGTCAAAATTCACACTGAAAGTGTTCGACAAGACTGTGTGGCTGTGGCGGCTGCTGGACCATCTACTGCCGTGGCCGGGACTATCGATGGTAGTTCTAGCTCGCAAGCCGTCGTCGCCGGACGGCGGATTGGATACACTGGCTGAGAGATAACTCTCACAAGCCATGGGCTCTCAGTTACGCCACTCAATCTGCAATGAGGTTTACCAGGGGTGGGATTTTGCCGAATCCTGCCGCCATGTCAAGCAAACCGGCTACACGGGCATTGAAATCGCGCCCTTCACGCTGTCCGAGGATCCCTGCAAGATCCCCGCTGCCGAGCGGCGCGCCTATGCCGACATCATCCAGTCGACGGGCCTTGAATTCGTCGGCCTGCACTGGCTGATGGTGGCGCCCAAGGGGCTGCACGTCACAACGCCCGACGCCGAACTGCGCGCGCGCAGTTGGGAACACATCAGTGGGCTGGTGGATCTGTGCGCGGACCTTGGCCCGAACGGCGTGATGGTATTCGGCTCTCCGCTGCAGCGCGGCACCACCGGCGGCGCCACGCGCGCCGAGGCTACGGCGCGTTACGCCGAAGGGCTGGCCGAAGTGGCTCCGCACGCTGAAGAGCGCGGAGTCCGCATTCTGATTGAAGCGCTGCCGGCCAACCAGACCGACGTGGTGGGCTCACTGGCTGAGGCGGCGTCCATTGTGCGCCAGATCAACAGCCCGGCCATCCGCACGATGTTCGACACGCACAATGCCGTGGATGAGACCGAACCGCACGCTACATTGGTGGAGCGCTACTTCGACCTGATTCACCACATCCACGTGAACGAGATCGACGGCGGGCACTGCGGCACGGCCGATTATGATTTCGCGCCGGTGCTGGCGACGCTCTTGCGGCTGGAATACCAGGGCTGGGTCTCGCTCGAAGCGTTTGACTTCGCGCCCGGTCCGGAACGGATCGCCAGCGAAAGCCTAGATTACTTGAATTCCATTATCCCCCAAGTATGAAAAA
>CAYZIX010000140.1:0-13194 GCA_964478395.1 uncultured Candidatus Solibacter sp. | reverse complement strand
ACGCCGCCCTGGTGCCCGCCGGCGCCGGCAATGAACTCAGCGCCTACCTCACCGACCAGGCCCAACTCATCCTCGACTTCACCGGCTACTTCGCACCGTAAAAACAAAATGGCCCACCTGCCACGAAGGCGAGTGGGCCATAGAATACCAGTCTGGGGACTAGGCTCGCCGCCGGCGCCACAGCGCCAACCCGGCCAGGCCGAGACCGCTCAGCGCCAGCGTCGCCGGTTCCGGCACAGCCCCATCAGACGTCGTTAAGCTCACATCGTCAATCGAGATGTTCATGCCGCTTGTGGTGCCTTTCACAAGATCAAACGCGATCATGTGCGTTCCGCCGTCGGCGTATGAGCTGACGTCATAGCTGTAGAGCGAATAACCAGCCGTCGTCGCAGTCGTTCCAAGCAGCGTCAGCAGGTCATTGCCATCAATCGACGCCGTAAAGACATCAGTCTCCGTGCCGCTTGCCGATCCGTACCACAGATAAAAACTCAACGTGGCCGACGGCGCGACGGGTATCAGCACCGCCTGTGAAACGATGCCTGTCTCGGCGTCACTCGTACCACCTAGCCAGATCCAATACGATCCGGAATGGGCGCCGGTCGTGCCACCTCCGGTGCCACAACCTGCCGTTGTGCAACGGTTGTAGCCAAACGTCGTTGAGGTATCAGTCCAATCCAAGGCGGCCCCAGTTGTGTCGCCGAGTTCAAAGCCAGGGTTCAGGACAGCCGCCTGTGCTGCGCTGCAAACAAGCAGCATACTGACTATTAATCCAAAGACAACGGAAACCCTCACGTTGCTCCTCCCGCCAAAAGATACTTATCTATCGTTAGCAGGGTACTAGAAGGCGTGCGTTTGAGTCAACGCTGTCGTTGCCGTCTATTTCTGGTGCGCCAACTGGTGCTGCCTGCAATAGCGCGAGCCAGACACCGCCGCACGTGAACACCGGCTTCCGGCACTCGTGATAGCAGCACAACGCACTGCCACTGGTTTCTTGTCCGCCGGTGAGTCGGCCACAGCCGCTGTGATCGCGTTGTATGCGGCAGGCTTGGCCTGTAGCGCCCCACGCTGCTCGCTTAGTGCGCGCAATATCGCGTCCAGGCGTGCCTCCACCTCCCCCACTTGCTTCTTTAGTGCCGTCAACTCCTCAATCATGCTATCGACCCGTTCCATTTCCGGCGTAGGCGCCTGGGCGGGTGTTTGGCCAGCGAGAGTAGCCGCCAGAGCGCAGATCAGAACAAGCGGGCGCGACATGATAAAGACAGTAGTTTTGGCGCGCGCCAGAAACTCTCCCCCAAAGTTGTGTATAACTGCTGAGGAGGTGCGGCACGATGGAGCGTAGAACGTTTCTGGCCGGCGGACTGGCTGTGACGATGGCGGAGATCCGGCCGGTGCGACTGGGCGTGGTAGGAGTGGGTAACCGGGGTACAGCATTGCTGTCGACGGCGCTGCGAGCGCCCGGCGTCCAGGTGCCGGCGGTTTGTGACACAGATCAGTCGGCCCTGGAGCGAGCCCAGGCCCGCGTCCGCCGCGCCGGTCAGCCGGACCCTACGGTCTACACCGGCTCGCCCGACTCCTTCAAAAAACTGATGGACCGCCCGGACCTCGACGCCGTGCTGATTGCCGCGCCCTGGCACTGGCACACTCCCATGGCGGTCTACAGCATGCAGGCCGGCAAATACACGGGCGTCGAAGTGCCCGCCGCGCTCACCGTCGAGGAGTGCTGGCAACTGGTGGAAACGCACGAGAAGACGAAGACCCAGTGCATGATGATGGAGAACTGGAGCTTCCGCCGCGATAATCTTGCTGTGCTGAACATGATCCGCGCCGGCCTGCTCGGCACTACCGTCCACTGCCACTGCGCCCACTCGCACGACTGCATCGACCACTGGTTCTTCAGCCCGCAGGGCGATATGCGCTGGGGCGGCGAGTACCTGGTCAAGCGCAATGCCGACCAATACCCCACGCACGCCGTTGGCCCCGTACTGAGCTGGATGGACATCAATCGCGGTGACGCTTTCGACACCATTTCGAGCACGGCCACCGCGTCGCGCGGAATTAACGAGTATTTCCGCCGCAAATTCGGCCCCGATCATCCAAACGCCAAGCGCGTCTACAAACAGGGCGACATCGTCACCTCCACAATCCGCACCAAACTCGGCAAAACCGTTGTCATCAACTACGACATGCAACTGCCGCGCCCATACGACAACCGCTGGATGATCCAAGGCACCCTCGGGCTCTACCGCGAACAGCCGGGCACTGTGTATCTGGAAGGCCGCAGTCCCAAATACCACGAATGGGAGCCGTTCGATCCGTATCAGAAGCAGTACGACCACGCCTGGTACAAAGCGATGGATGCCGCAGCGGCCGACCCCAACAATCAACTTGCCGGCGGCCACGGCGGCACCGATGACATGGAGGTGCGCCTCTTCCTGGCCGCCGCACGCGACAAGAAACCGACGCCCCTCGATATCTACGATTCGGTGACCATGAGCGGCATCGTCGGCATGAGCGAGCAATCCATCGCACGCGGCGGAGCACCGCTGGCCTTCCCCGACTTTACGCGCGGCCGTTGGAAGACCAACCAGCCCTACTTCGCGCTCTAAAACGTGATAGAAGGAACACAGCATGAAGCGACTTACTCTTCTCCTCCTCGCGCTCGCCTCCATCGCCACGGCGCAGACGCCGCTGTTCGATGGCAAATCGCTGAAGGGCTGGGACGGTGATCCGCGCCTCTGGTCGGTGAAGGACGGCGAACTGGTTGGTGCCACCGAAGGCGTCAAGATCACGCACAACACGTTCCTCATCTACCGCGCCAAGACCTTTAAGAACTTCATTCTCAAGACGCAGGTGAAGTTGCGCAATCACAACAGCGGCATTCAGTTCCGCAGCGAAGCGTTCCCGGATTGGGTGGTCAAAGGCCTGCAGGCCGACATGGCCGAGGGCAACTGGTGGGGCTCCATCTACGACGAGAAGGGCACGCGCGGCGTCATGGTAAACGGCTGGAAGGGCAAGGCCGAAACCGTGGTCAAGCCGAACGAATGGAATGACGTCGAAATCTTCTGCCAGGGCGAGCAGATCCGCATCACCGTCAACGGCATGGTCACGGCCGAACTGAAGGACTCGGTGCGCCTGGAAGGCATCATCGCGCTGCAGTTGCACGTTGGCCCGCCGATGGAAGTCCGCTTCCGCAACATGACCATCCAGGAACTACCCTAGGACGTGCCCGACGCAAAGCGCATTTCGCGCCGTACCTTGCTCGCCGCCGGCGTGGCGCAGGCCCGCACCCGCCGGCGCGTGTTTGTGATTCCCAACTTTCACCCGGCCAGTTGCGGCTGGTTGACAAACTTTTCCAAGGAGCGCATTTACTGCGCCAACGGCTACTTCGACCATCTGGACCGCGTGCGCGACGACCCCGCCTATCGCTTCGTCCTCTCCGAGTGCAACAACATCATCGCCATGGCGAACTTCCGCCCCGCGCGCATGGCGGAGCTGAAGTCGCGCATCCGCGAAGGTCGAGTCGAGTTGGTGAACGCCTTCTTCCTGGAAGCCACCACCAACCTCTCGGGTGGCGAGGCGCTCATCCGCCAGGGGCTGGAAGGGCTGCGCTGGCAGCAGGACGTCTTCGGCGTGCGTCCGCGCTACATCTGGGCCATCGACGTTTGCGGCAGCCACGCGCAGATGCCGCAGATCACCGCAGGTCTCGGCCTGGACGCCTTTGTCTACACGCGCCGCAATCCCACCGGTTCGGCCATTCACTGGATGGAGTCGCCCGATGGCACACGGACGCTCGCTATCGCGCCCGGCCATTACGCCGACATGGGACCGCTGTTTCAGGCCACCGGACCGCTCACAAGTGAGCAACTGGCGGCGCTCGACAAGATGCTGGAGCGCGACATCCGTTGGACGCCCGCCGGCGCGCCCGTGCTCGCCTTTGGCGGCTATCGCGACTACAACATCGCGCCGCGCCGTAAGGAGAATCCTTCGGCCTTCCTGCGCGAATGGACGCGGCCGGACATCGAATTCCGCTTCGCGACGCTCTCGGAATATGTAGACGAGGTCGTGCCCAAGCTGAAGTCGGGTGAAATCACCATCCCCACGCTGCGCGGCGGGTCCAGCTACATGTACCACGCCTTCTGGGTGGAGTGCCCGCGCGGCAAGGCCCTGTTCCGCGCCTGCGAACACTCGCTCCTGGCCACCGAGATGCTCGCCTCCATCGCGAGCCTCACCGCGCATCACACATATCCATCCGAGCCGCTCAACAACGCCTGGCTCCAGTTGCTGCTCAACATGGACCGCAATACGCTGTGGGGCGCCGCCGCCGAGATGGTCTTCGAGCATCCGCGCTCCTGGGCCGCGCTCGACCGCTTCAATTCCATCGCCGAAATCACCTCCGGCGCCGCGCGTGATGCCGGCGCAGTGTTCGCAGGCAACGCCTCAGGCATCACGCTCTTCAATCCGTTGAACTGGGCGCGGCGCGATCCGCTGATCCTCAACGCCGCGCCCGCCGGCGTCGCATCTGAGCGTCTGCCCGACGGCCGCGCGCTCTGCCGCGTGCCATTGCCTTCGGTCTCGATCACGTCATACGCCACCGCTGCGCCCGCTCCGCCGCAGCCTTGCGCGTTGCCTGAATTGATCGACACACGCTTCTACACCGCGCGCATCGACGCGCAAACCGGCGCGCTCGTGAGCCTGCGGCCGAAGCCCTCCGGACGCGAGCTGCTCGGCGGACCGGCCAACGTGCTGGTCACCGAAAAGCCCACTCAGCAGACCGGCGAGCAGGGCGACTTCATCCAGTTCCGCCCAGACCGCGCGCGCCTCTCCTCTAGCTCGGATTCTCCGGTGAAGATCAGCGCCACGCGCGGCCCAGTTGCGCTCACCGTCACGGTGGAAGGCGCGGCCACCCGCGTCATGCGCTTCTATGACGGCTCCCCGCGCATCGACTTCGAAACTACGCTCACAGACCTGCCGGACCAGACCGTCACCGTCGCCGAGTTTCCCCTTCAGCGCGACGTCCTCAACGTCCGCCGCTCCATTCCTTATGGCTTCGCCGAAGGCTTCTCCGCCGAGATTGTGCCCGTCGTCGGCTGGTCGCACTACGCCGTGGAAGGCGGCGGGCTTGCGATTCTCGATCAGGGCCTATCGGGCCGCGAGTTAAACGGCCGCGTGCCCATCATCTACCTGCTGCGCGCCACTGAAAAGTATCACGGCTATCCGACCTCGTGGCTCAGCGGCCGCGGCCGCAATACGCTACGCTACGCCATCGTCGCGCATGATGGCGATTTCATCGGCGCGCGCATCGCGCAAACCGCCTGGGAATACAATTCACCGCCCATCGCGCTGGCCGGGCGCGCCGCCGAGCGCAGGTTCATCGAGACGTCCGCGAACGTGATTGTCACGTCGCTGCGGCGCGAGGCGGACTTCGTCGAGCTGCGCCTGGTGGAGTGCCTCGGCTCACCCGGCGAAGCTCACGTCAAGCTCTCGCTGCCGCACGCGTACGCCGCGCTCACCAACATGGTGGGCGGCCAAGTGCGGCCGCTCGGCTCAGGCCCCGTCTATCGCTTCCCCATTCGGCCGCAGCAGATTGTCACGCTGCGCGCACGCACCACCGGCACGGTGCCGGCGGTCAAGCCGCTGCTTGAATGGGATCCACTTGTGCCGCCCGCCAAGCGTGCGGCGCTGCACGAATACACCAACGACAAGGGCCATCCACCGGACGGCGATTAGTTCGTGAAGCTGCCCACGGCATCAGCCTGGCAGTTGAAGCACTCGAAAACAGTGTCCAGCTTGGTGATGCGCAGCAGTTCTTCCACCTTCTTCGGGACACAGGCCAGTTTCATGGCCGCACCCGCGTTCTGTGATGAGGTGAATGCGCCAACCAACTCGCCGATACCGGTCGAGTCGAGGAAGCTCACTTCGCCCAGGTCTAGCACCAGCTTGCGAGAGCCAGTCTGAAGCAGTTCGCGAAAGGTGTCACGAAAGCGCGTGGACGACTCGCCGAGCGTGATCTGGCCGGTGCAGGCCAGCACCGTGACGCCTTCCACGACGCGGGTCTGGATAGTAACGGACATTTCGAACGGCTCCTCCCTCAGAGTATCTGTTTCAGCGTGTCGAGCGCACTCTGGCATTGTGCGCGCGAGACGTCGTAATGTGTCACAGCGCGCATGGCCGCTGGCGAAATGGGGTTGATCAGCACGCCGCGCCGCTTCAGCGCGGCGCTCAGATCGGCGGCCGCGTGCCCCGTGCCAGCCACATCAAAAACCACAATATTTGTTTGCGGCGGCGTGGCGCGCACACCACGCATCCCATTCAATCCGTCGGCCAACAGGCGGGCGTTGGCGTGATCTTCAGCAAGACGCGGCGGAATCGTCTCTAACGCCACCAACCCTGCCGCGGCCAGCACGCCCACTTGGCGCATACCACCACCCAGGCGCTTGCGGTAAAGCCGTGCCCTGGCAACCAACTCAGCCGGCCCGGCCAGCATAGATCCGGCAGGCGCGCCCAGCGCCTTCGACAGGCAGAACATGACGGTATCCACCGGCGCACAGATCTCTTTCACGCTAGCCCCACAGGCCGCCGCGGCGTTGAATATGCGCGCACCGTCCATGTGCACGGGAATGCCACGCTCGTGCGCGTGCTCACAGATCTCGCGTATGGTTTCGACCGGATAGACCGTGCCTCCCGCCATATTGAACGTATTCTCAATCTCGATACAGCCGGTGGGCGCCGCATGCGGCCCCAGCGGGCGGATTTCCGGCTGGATGCGGTCCCAAGTAAGAATGCCATCGGGCGTTGCAATGGAACGGACGAGACATCCGGAGAACCAAGCCGTCATCGACAATTCGTAATTCAGCAGGTGTCCTCGTGCGTCGCAGATCACCTCCTGGCCATGCGCGGTAAGGCACTTGACGGCGATGGTGTTGGCCATGGTGCCGGTGGGCACGAACAGCGCGGCCTGCTTGCCGGTGAGCTCGGCGGCATACGCCTCCAGACGATTTACCGTTGGATCCTCGCCATAGACATCGTCTCCCACCTCGGCCTCGAACATGGCCTGCCGCATGGCCGGCGTGGGCCGCGTAACGGTGTCGGAGCGCAGATCGATCAACAAATCACTCATGAGATAAATGCCTCAAACACTTCATTGGACAACAGAATTCCGCGCCGCGTCAGCCGGATGCGCGTACCATCGCGTTCCAGAAGTCCAGCCTCGACAAAACGCGTGATTGAGGCACCGTGGCGCACCTCGTCTTCGGCGTTAAGCTCGACACCTTCCATCAGACGCAGCCCGACGAAAAACCGTTCCTCCGCAACCACGGCCGGCGTTTCGCTTTCGCGCGGAACATCAGCGTTCACGTACTGTTCCACACTCTCCACATTCTGCCAGCGTTGCTCATCAAGAAAGCTGTGTGCATCAGCGCCAAAGCCGAGGTAAGGCGCACGGCGCCAGTACTTGGTGTTGTGTACGGACTCATGGCCCGGCACAGCAAAGTTCGAAATCTCGTAACGCTCAAGCCCGAGCGCAGCCAAACGGTCCACGGCGTTCTCATAGAACTCAACCGTGAGATCTTCAGATGGCGCGTGCCCGGCGCCATAACGCGAGCCGCCCACACGCAGCTCGGCGCCTAACCGAGAATCCTCATCGATTTCGAGCATGTAGACCGA
This sequence comes from uncultured Candidatus Solibacter sp., assembly GCA_964478395.1. GTDB lineage: Bacteria > Acidobacteriota > Terriglobia > Bryobacterales > Bryobacteraceae > Paludibaculum. The sequence continues at coordinate 5,532 of CAYZIX010000140.1, read as the reverse complement.
GACGTGTGGCGGCGCCAAACGTTGGATCCAATTGAGCGATTCGCACCAACTTTGGCGTGTTTGGTGCGGCAGGCCGGCGATGAGATCGATGTTGATTTCATCGATTCCCGCCGCACGCAGGGTCGCCACATCCGCAGCTACCGCCGCGGCATTGTGGCGGCGTCCGGTCTGGCGTAGTTCAGCATCGATGAAGCTCTGCACGCCCAGACTCACGCGCGTCAGGCCCAGTTCGCGCCATCCGCGCGCCTGGCCGGCAGTGATGGCTCCGGGCGCGGCTTCGAGCGTCGCCTCCCGCCACGGACGGCCTGGAACACGAGCGAGGATGGCTTGCAGCGTTTCTAGGGTCATCGAGCCCGGCGTGCCGCCGCCCAGATAGACGGTTTCGGGTGTCCAAGGCCACTCTGTAGTATCGAGTTCGGCCAGCAGGCGCGCCAGGTAGCGCTGCTCCAATTCGCGCGGAAAGACACCCGACGCGAAATTGCAGTAGGTGCATTTCTGCGCACAAAATGGCCAGGAGATGTAGACACCAGGCAATCTTCTTTTAGTGTCTCATCGCCGCAGGTGGCACGGTCAAGCAACCTGGCAAGCAGGCGCGGGCTGTCAATTCCGGCCGGATCCCGCCGCCGCTCGTCCTGCACCGCGGCGCATGACGCGATAACCTGGAGGGCGTCGCCATGAGGCCGGATTGAGTAAGGGAGTAATTCCACTGTGAGCCATCGTAGTTTCAGGCCGTTTCTGGCAGCCGTCATCATTGCCACACCGTTTGCAGCCGCGCCGCTTTTCGCACAGGCCGCGCAGGGGCTTCGCTGCGAATACCTTTCCGACCCGGCAGGCATCGATATCCAGAAGCCGCGCTTGAGCTGGATGTTCAGCCCCGGTGGGCAGAACGCCTATCGCATTCTGGTGGCGAGCAGCCCCGCCGCCCTGCTCAAGGACCGCGGAGATGTCTGGGACTCGGGCCGTGTGGAGTCGGCGCAGAACACGTGGATCGATTACGGCGGCAAGGCGCTGGCCTCTGGCCAGCGGGTCTACTGGAAGGTACGCGTGTGGGGCAAGGACGGCAAGGCGTCGCCCTGGAGCGCGCCGGCCACGTGGTCGATGGGCGTGTTGCAGGCGTCCGACTGGAAAGCGAAGTGGATTGGCGAGGCGCGCCCGGCGGGTCACACCGAGGACACACCGCTTCCCTTCCCATGGCTGCGGAAGACATTCACGCTGACCGCCAAGCCGGCGCGCGCCGTGGCGTATGTCAATCCGCTCGGCTACTACGAGCTCTACATCAACGGCAAGAAGGTGGACGACCACGTTTTGAGCCCGGCCGTGAGCGACTACTCGAAGCGCAACCTGTACGTGGCGCACGAAGTGGCGAAATACCTGGTTCCCGGCAAGAACGTCATCGCACTCTGGCTGGGTCGTGGCTGGTATGTGAAGGGCCACCCTGGCGTGGTTCACGACGGCCCGCTGGTGCGCGCACAACTGGAGATCTCGATGGGCAGCAGAAGCGCGGTGCGCGTCATCACAGACGAAACCTGGAAGCTGCGCGAAAGCCCGCTCAGCCCGTTGGGACGCGGCCTAGCGTTCGGCGATTACGGTGGCGAGCGGTATGACGCCGCGCTGGATCTGCCCAACTGGAACAGCTTGAAGCTTGACGATTCCGGCTGGCAGGCGGCCGCCGTGTTCGAGCCGCCGCAGGTGCTGACCGCTGCACAGATGGTGGAGCCGAACCGGCTGATGGAGACCATTCCCGCGGTGCGTGTCGATACATACGAAAAGGGCGGCTGGGTGATCGACCTGGGCCGCGCCTTTACCGGCTGGCTGGAAGTGCAGTTACCGGTGATCGCCAAAGGCAAGACGGTGAAGCTGGAATACTCCGATCAGTTGGAGCCCGACAAACCCGCGCCCGGAGAAGCGGCCCGGCCAAGGAGAAACCCCGCAGGGCTGCCCAACATGTTTAACCAGCGCGATGAGATTGTGGGCAACGGCCAGGCCGTCACGTTCCGCTCACGCTTCAACTACCACGGCTTCCGCTACGTCCGCGTGATGGGCATCGACACGGCGCCGGACGTGAAGGGCGCGAAGGGCTATCTGATTCGCACGGCCTACGACCGCGCGGGCGAGTTCACCTGCTCAAACGACTTGCTGAACCAGATCTACAAGATGGTGGCACGCACTTACGAAGCGCTCACGCTGGGCGGCTACGTGGTGGATTGCCCGACGCGCGAACGGCTGGGCTACGGCGGCGATGCCGGCACGTCGTTCGAGACGGGCATGTACAACTTCGCCACAGGCGGCCTCTACAACCGCTGGCTGGCCAACTGGCGCGACGCGCAAGAGCCTACCACCGGATCGCTGCCGCACACCGCGCCGAACTACCAGAACAAGGGTGGCGGCGGCCCGATGTGGGGCGGCATGGTGGTGACGCTGCCGTGGCAGATGTATCTGCAATACGGCGACACGCGCGTGCTGGAGACGAATTACCCGATGATCCAGAAGTGGCTCGGCTACCTGGAGTCCGAGTGCACCGGCAACCTGCTGCTGGACCACAAGAGCCACGGCATTGTGATGCGCGAGTGGAACTTCCTGGGCGACTGGCTGACGCCGAAAGGCAGCTACCGGAACACCAGTCCGGACCCGAGTCCGGCGCAATCCATTAATAGCGCACACTACGTCTATCAATTGCAGTTGGCCGCGAAGATCGCCAAGGTGCTGGGCAAGGACGCCGACGCAGCGGAGTATTCAGAGCGCGCGTCCGCCGTATCAAAAGCCTTCCAAGCGAAGTTTTACAACGCCGCCGAGCACGGCTACACCAACGGCGACTCCTTCCAGGAGGCCTTCCCGCTGCTGACCGGCATTGTTCCGCCGGAACTGCGCAAGGACGTCATGGCCAAACTTGAGAACGTGATTCTTGTGCAAAACCGCGGCCATCTCGACACCGGCATGCACGGCACCTATTTCGTGATGAAGTACCTGATGGCCGCGGACCGTAACGACTTGGTCTACGAGATGACCAGCAAGCGGGATTACCCCGGCTGGGGCTACATGCTGGCGAACGGCGCCACCACGAGTTGGGAAGGCTGGACCGGCGCGTCGCATATCCACGACACGCTGATCTCGATTGGCGCCTGGTTTATCGAAGGCGTGGCCGGAATACAGAGTGATGGCGAGTCGGCCGGGTTCAAGCATTTCGTGATCAAGCCGGCGGTTGTTGGCGATCTCACATTCGCTAAGGCGAAATACCGCTCCATCCACGGCGACATTGTGAGTGATTGGCGTGTGGACAACGGCACGTTCAAACTGAGCGTCACCGTGCCGCCCGGAACCACCGCCACGGTGTACGTCCCCGGCGGGCGCACCTCCACGGTGGGCGCCGGCACACATACATTCACGGCTGAACTGAAGGCAGGCGCGAACAGGTAATTCGCGCCCGGTCATCTACTCTCCACACAGCGCCCACTTTACCCGGTCGAGGCGAGTATACCTCCGTCTGCCTGCGCGAGTCTTAGCAAATGACCGCACAAAAGCGCGGCCAGAAGAAGGGAGAGCCTGAAATGACCAACAAGCTCACAAAGACCGCCGGGATGGCGTCCATCGGTATGGCGCTTCTCCTTTGTTCCGCAATGACGCCGGCATTCGGCGCCGACCTGGTGAAGGCGGATGTGCCATTCGCCTTCCAGGTGGGCAAGAAGACGCTGCCGGCTGGAGCCTACGAATTCCAGCTCGATCTGCAGAAGGAAATTGTTACCATCGCGCCCGTCGCCAAGGGCCCGGAAGCGGCCGAACCGATTGTCACCTACATCGCCACGCCAGCCCATTCTTCGGCGACTGACAGCCATGTAGTGTTCGACGTTGTCGGCTCCAACCACATCCTTTCCGAGATCTGGCGGCCGGGCATGGACGGCATTCTCGTGCACGTCACTAAAGGGCCGCACACGCACCATATCCTCCACTCCAAGCGCTGACTCCCCGGCGGCGGACCCCATTGTTCCGGAGCCCGCCGCATCTACCCGGCCGGACGCGCCGCATCTACCGTAACGGCCGTATGGGATCAGGAATCGTCAGTTTCTATTCTGAAATTGCCTGGCGAATGGAGTCCCACAATGCTCGAACTGGTTAATTGGCTTGAAGACGCATTTATGGCCGTACGGATGCCGGTACGGCGGGATCCGAAGCCTACGCCCAGAACAGAAATCGTCACCCCCACAGCACTCGTTGTAATTCGTGACGAGCCGGGCGCGAGCAGCCTGCCGTCCATGCTGCACGACGCAGGTTGGCGCCTGATGGTTGAGCATTCGACGGCATCGGCCCTGGCCCGGCAGCGTGAATGCCCTGCCCCCGTGGTTCTTTACGACCGGGCCATGCCGGACGCCGACTGGCGCAAGGCCGCACGCTCGTTCTCGCAAACCGCAACTCACCCGTGTCTGGTATTGCTGTCCGAGAGGACTGACGCCAACCTGTGGGAAGAACTGGTGCGTTGCGGCGGCTTCGACATGCTACGCACGCCAGTTGAGCGCGAATCGCTCATCCGCACCGTCAGCGCCGCCTGGCTGATCTGGCGCGTCAGGCAATAACGCCCTTCCGCACGGCGTAGAGAATCAGTTCCGGCACGCTGTGCAGGTTCAGCTTCTCCATGATATTGCCGCGGTGCGTCTCAATCGTGTAGACACTCAAGTTCAGCATGTTCGCCACGTCCTTGTTGCTCTTGCCTTCGGCGAACAGTTGCAGCAACTCGCGCTCACGTTGCGTCAGCAAATCGTAGCTGTCTTCAATGTCCTTGTCCTGTAACTGCCGGACATAGTCCTCCACCAGCAGCCGGCTCACTGTAGGGCTGAAAAACGCCTTGCCCTGCTGTACCGACCGGATGGCCTGCACCAGATCGGTATCCGGCGACTCCTTCAAAACATAACCGCGCGCCCCGGCCTTCAGCGCCCTCAGCACATATCCTTCGTCCGAGTGCATGCTCAGCACCACCACTGCTATGCCCGCCTGCATGGCGCAAATCTGGCGTGCGGCTTCAATGCCATTGAGGTTTGGCATGGTGATGTCGAGCACGGCCACATCCGGCGACAGTTTTTCGGCCAGAGCCACAGCCTCCCGCCCGTCGCCCGCCTCGCCTACCACCTGAAAGTCCGTCTGTTCTTCCAGCACCAGCCGCAGCCCGCGCCGCATCACCGCATGGTCGTCAGCAAGAATAATCCGTATCATGGTTCGTCCCCGGTTTCCGGCGCCGCACCGCCTTTGAGCGGCAGTTGAATCGACAAAACCGTTCCCTGGCCCGGCTTCGACTCCACGGTGAAAATGCCGTCGAGTTGGCTAACTCTCTCTTCCATCCCCAATAAGCCGAGGCCTTTCTCCTGCTGCGGCTCGAATCCAACGCCGTCATCCTGCACACTCACCGAAAGGCCATCCTGGTTCTGATGCACAACGACGCGCACCTGGCTGGCCTGCGCATGCCTGGCGCAGTTGCTCAAGGCCTCCTGCACGACACGATAGACGCACGTACGGTGTGAGTCCGGCAGGTTCTCGTCGATATCCTCG
>CAYZIX010000139.1:0-13327 GCA_964478395.1 uncultured Candidatus Solibacter sp. | reverse complement strand
TGTGTGATCGTCCGCCAATAAGATTCGGATTTTCGCCATATTTCACTCCAGTCGCGCCCATTAACGCCGGGCCAACTTCTTTAGCGGGAACGTTTTGCCGCTCTCCGCCCGCCCACGCCGGTCGTTGTGTCCGTCAGCGGCAACTCCACCCGGATGGCCGTGCCGCGCCGGTCAATGCCAATCTGGCCGGCCTTTGCGCTTTTACCTGCGCTCTTTACTGTTGCGGTCTTCGGCAGGCTGTCGACGGCCAACGTTCCGCCCAGCAGCGCCACGCGCTCCCGGAGTCCGGATAAACCGTAACAGTCGCGTCTCGAAAATGCCTCATCCACGTCGAAGCCGACACCATCGTCTTCGACGCTTAACCTTAAGCAACCATCGGCTGATTCCATCAGAAGGTTTACATGGTTGGCTAAGGAATATTTCGCAACATTATTCAGGATCTCTTGAACCAGCCGGTAGACAATGATCTCCACTCTTTTCGGCAGTTCCAGCTTGCGCGGTATCTGAATGCGTACCTCCGCCTGGTGCAACCGCCTGAAGCGGGCCACCAACTGCCGGATGGCCGCCGCCAATCCCATCTGTTCGAGAATCGCCGGGCTCAGCGCCGCAATCAGGCGCCGGATCTCAATAATCGTGTGTTCGGTCACCTCGCGCACTTCGGTCAGCTTGGCCCGCCACGGCGCGGCCGCCTCGCCCACTTCCTGCTCCAGCATTTCCAGTTGCAGCCGGATACAGAGCATCGATTGTCCGGCTTCGTCGTGCAACTCGCGGCTAATGCGCCGCCGTTCAGACTCTTCCACTTCCACCATGTGCTCAGCCAGCCGCCGCACCTGTTCTTCGCGCAGGCGCAGATCCTCCGCCAGACGCGCCTTCTCGGCTGCCTGCCAGCAACGCTCGGCCGCCGCCTGCAACAGGTCTGTCTCGCGTGGCAGCCATTCGTAGTCACGCTCAAAGCCGAACTGCAACACGCCGTGCAGGCCGGGCCCGTCAGACAGCGGTACCGACCAGCAAGTGGCGTAGCGCCCCTTCCACTTCGAATCCAGCACCAGATGCGCGTTCTTGCCGCTCAGCAGTATGCAGCGCGGCGCTGCCAATGCCGCCAGCCCGGCTTTGGGTATCTCCGGTACGCTGCTTTCGCCGGACGGGTGGCGCGCGGCCTCGGCCCATCCGCCCTTCTCATCCACCAGATAGATCCGCGCCACTTGCGCGCCCGTGTACACCGCCAGCACGGCCAGAAACCGTTCCAGCATCTCGCCCAGCGCGCGCGACTCCAACTCGGCCCGGAACAGCTCGTAAAACGCCTGGCTCTCGGCCTCGCGCACATGATAGAAGGCGTTGTTCAGGGTCAATATCACCAGAAAATGGAGCTGGTTGCGGACCCATTCCATGTCCCGCGCATGTCCTGGGAAGCGCGCCGCCACTTCGCTTTCCATCAGCACGTCGTACTCGCGCAGCGCCGCCACCACCGACACCGGTGTGAGTCCGAGCTTGGCCAGACGCCGCCCGCGGTACTGCACGCGTTCCAGGTAGGCCGCCAGCGGTTCGCCCGCCGTCAGGCTGCGCGCCGCCGCGCCCGGCGTGATTTCCATCAGCGATTCGCACTGCGGGCGGTCGTGCCCCAACGCCTTCAATCTCTGCCGGAACTGCCGGTCCAGGCGGGGCAGGCGGGTGCGTAGCGCCTCCGCCAGCCAGACCAGATGTGCCTCCAGTTGGTGACTCAATCCGGCCGCGGCGTCGGCCAATACCTGGGTGTGCTGTGACGCTTGCACACAGGTTCTATCGGTTCTAAGGGGAATGCGCTTTAGACCTGGGTGAATCGCCTCAGGTCCAGGCTCAGATGAAGCCCGCACTCAGCCGCACGGTGCCGGGGCTCGGCTCCTCCATCGGCCAACCGGCAATCGCGAGCCCCGGTCCACCGTGTATCTACTCTAGATCCCCCCTCCGGGGCCTTCAAGGCGGCCTGTACCGGTACGTCTAGCTGGCCGTATCGGGAGTCCGGCGGGCCGAGCGACTATAATTATGGGAGGCGGCGCGTGAAGCATCGCGCTTTCCAAGAACAAAATCCAGCTGGCTGACGTCTTAGTCAGACAGGAGTTCTCATTCGTGAAGCGTAAATGGAAGTGGGTTATTGCCGTGCTCGTCGTCGTGGCTGTCGGCGGCGGCATTTTTGCCAGCGTTAAGATGAACCAGCGCGGCATCGCCACGGTGCAGACCGGTAAGGCGGTGCGGCAGGATTTGACTAGCCTGGTGACGGCCTCCGGCGAGATCAAGCCCCGGAATTACGTCAATATCGGCGCCAACGTAATGGGCCGCATCATTGAGATCAACGTAAAAGAAGGCGATCGCGTCCAGAAGAACCAAGTGCTGGCGCGTCTGGAGTCCATCCAGGCCCAGGCCGACGTTGCCGCTCAACAGGCTTCTGTCAACTCCTCGCTGGCCGAGGCGGCCGCTTCCGAGGCCGGCCTGAAGGCCCAGGACGAGAACTTCCGTACGGCTCAAGCGGCCGTGGATCGGAGCAAGGCCGAACAGGAGCGTGCCCGGCTCGATTACGATCGTGCCCGCCGGCTTTGGGAAGACAAGCTGATCGCCCGCCAGGACTACGACTCGAAGAAGGCGGCCTTCGATTCCGCCGCGGCGTCGCTGCGTGAGGCCGAGGCGCGTGTCGCCCAGATGAGGGCCCAGCGGGAACAGAATGCCGCGCAACTGTCCGTCAGCCAGCGCCGCGTCGCCCAGTCGCGCGCCACGCTGCACCGCTTCTCCGATGTCTTGCAGAAGCACAACTCGGTTTCACCCATCGACGGCGTGGTCACCAATCTGCCGGTGCGCGTCGGTGAAACCGTCGTGCCCGGCATCCAGAACTCGTCGGCGTCGCTCATCATGACCATCGCCGACATGAGCATCATCACCGCCGAGGTGAAGGTGGACGAGACCGATATCGTGAACGTCAAGCTGGACCAGGCGGCCGACGTCACCATCGACGCCATCCCCAACAAAACCTTCCGTGGCAAGGTGATTGAAATCGGCAACACGGCCATCCTTCGCTCCTCCGGTCTGGCCGCCAGCCAGAGCGCCGTTTCCAGCCAGGAAGCCAAGGATTTTAAAGTGGTTGTGGCTTTGGATGCGCCGCCCACCGACATTCGCCCGGGCCTCAGCTGCACGGCCAAAATCATTACCGCCACGCGCCAGAAGGTGCTCTCCATCCCCATCCAGGCGCTAACCGTCCGCCAGCGCGGGGACCTGGAGTCGGAATCGAAGTCCGGTAACGTTCAGGCTGCCGGGAACGCCGATCCTATCAAGCAGAAGAAAATGAAAGAGGAGCTGCAGGGTGTCTTTGTGGTGCACAACGGCACGGCTGAGTTCCGCGAGGTCAAAACCGGTATTACCGGCGCCACTGATATCGAAGTGCTGAGCGGCGTGAAGGACGGCGAAGAACTGATCACCGGCTCGTATAAAGTGATTCGCACCCTCCGCAATCAGGCCAAGATCAAGGTGGACAACAAGGCCCCGACCAAGAGCGAGTCCTAGAACAAGGAAAAGACAGGCCCATGGCAACTGCGACCCTAACTGAGAAGATCGCCCGCGGCGAGGAGTTGAAGCGCGCGAACATTGTCATCCGCACCTTCGACCTGTGGAAGACGTATGTCATGGGCGACCAGGAGATTCACGCTGTCTCCGGCGTGGATCTGGAGATCAAGCGCGGCGAATATGTCGCCATCATGGGCCCGTCCGGCTCAGGCAAGTCCACGCTGATGAACCTCATCGGCTGCCTGGACACACCCACCAAGGGCGACTACTACATCAACGGCAACCTGGTTAGCGAGATGAGCGACGATGAACTGGCGCGCATCCGCAACAAGGAGATCGGTTTCGTCTTCCAGACGTTCAACCTGCTGCCGCGCGCCACGGCGTTGCACAACGTTGAGTTGCCGCTGATCTATGCCGGCGTCGCGGCTGAAGAGCGTATTGAACGCGCCAAGCACGCCCTCACCATGACGGACCTGCAAAAGCGCATGTACCACAAGCCGAGCGAACTCTCCGGCGGCCAGCGCCAGCGCGTCGCCGTCGCCCGCGCCCTGGTCAACGACCCATCCATTCTGCTGGCTGACGAGCCCACCGGCAACCTGGACTCCGCTACCAGCGTGGAAATCATGGGCCTGTTCGAGCGTCTCTATCAGCAGGGCAACACCATTGTGCTGGTGACGCACGAACGCGATATCGCCGAGTACGCGCACCGCATCGTCACCATCCGCGACGGTAAGGTCTCGCGCGACGAGCAGAACCCGCACCGCACGGTCTAGCTAATTCAAACGCACCACGCGCCGGATCCGCACGGCGGGCTTCAACGCCTGTCCGTCGGCCGGCGCTTGTTGTATCCGCCGCACCACGTCCATGCCGCTGATCACTCGCCCGAATGCGGCAAAGCCTTGCCCGTCTGGATTTCTGAGCCCGCCGTAGTCGAGCGCAGGCTGGTCGCCAATGCAGATGAAGAAGTCCGACGTGGCCGTATCCGGACCGTCGCGCGCCATCGAGATGGCGCCGTCAACGTGCCGCAACCCCGTCACATTGGTGCGCTCCAGTGCCACCGGCGCAAAATCGCGGCCTTGCTTGGCCGGATCCATTCCGCCCTGGATCACTTCGATTTTGATCTTGTTCTGCGGCTGGTTGTCCGGCTTCACCGTGCGGTGGAACACGCCGCCGTTGTACAGCCCAGCGCCGGCGTAACGCAGGAAATTCGCCGCCGTACGCGGCGCGTGCACCGTGTCGAGCTCCACCACGATGGCGCCCAGATCCGTCTCTATCGTCACGCGCGGCAACACCGCGCCGGCCATCATCAGCAGTAGGCAAGCGTGCACGCCGCCATTGTATCTCGCCGTGCCGGTCAGGCCATCTGGCGTAGCGTGACGCGCCCGCGCACCTCGCGCGTCTGCTCCAGGCCGGCGAAGCTGACGCCCGGTAGCCGGGCCGAGGCCGTGCCCGCTGCGACGCCCCACTTCATTGCTTCCGCGCGGTCCGGGTTGCGCTCCAGCGCCCAAGCCACCGCTGCAGCCAGCGCATCGCCCGCGCCAATCGGGCACAGCGCGTCCACCCGCGGCGGCACCGCCTCCCACACGGAGCCGTCTTCAAACGCGCCCAGCGCGCCGCGCGCGCCCAGTGAAAGCATGACGTTCTTCGCGCCCATGCCGCGGATCCGCTCGGCCGCTTCCTGGAAGTGGTTGCGCGTCAGCAGTGCGCGGTTCAGCAGCCGCTCGGCCTCGGGCTGATTCGGCGTCACCAGCGTCGGACCCGCCTCCAGAGCCTCCTCCAGCGCATCGCCGTCCGCGTCCACCAGCGTCTCCACGCCTGCCTTCGATGCCGCGCGCACCAGCCGTGCGTAGAACTTCGTATCGACACCCGGCGGCAAGCTGCCGCACAGCATCAACCAGCTCGCTTCTTTCATCCGGTGCGTGACGGTCTTTTCCACCCGCGCCAGATCCTGCTCGGTCAGGTGCGGGCCTAGTTCATTCAGCTTTACCGCCAAGCCGTTCTTGTCCGCAATCGTGATGTTGGTGCGGATCGCCTGCCGCACCCTCACCAGCTCGCACGGGAAGCCGCAGCCGGAGAGAAACTGCTCCAGCAGCCGGCCGCTTTTTCCGCCGCAGATGGCGATGGCGCAGGTCTCCCCGCCGAAATTCTTCACCACGCAACTGGCGTTGATGCCGCGCCCGCCGGCCGATTCACGGGTGGCCAGAATATAGGCGCGATCTTCGAAGACGAGGCGGTCGACCGTGACGTTGCGGTCAATCGCAGGGTTGGCTGTGAGCGTGAGGATCAAGCCACATTCTACAGGCAGAACGGCTGCCGATGGTACCCTGAATTCTTGACCCGCTCCCCGCAGTTCTGGGCCTACGCGGCGCTGGTTTCCGTTTGCATCTTCTGGGGCACGACCTACCTGACCATCCGCATGGCCATCGAGTCGTTCCCGCCGCTGCTGATGGTGTCGGTGCGCTACACGCTGTCCGGGCTCATTCTACTCGGCGTGGCGGCGGCGCGCGGCGCTCACCTGCCGCGCGGCGCGGAGCTGCGCCGCACCGCCATCAACGGTGTGCTGGTCCTCTCCGTGGGCAACACCTGTCTCGCCCTGGCCGAGCAGTGGATCCCTTCCGGCATGGCCGCGTTGATCATCTCCATCTCGCCGTTCTGGATGGTGGGGCTCGACTCCGTCATCCCGCCGCGCCAGCGCCTGCACGCGCCCACGCTCCTCGGTCTCTTCGTCGGCCTTTGTGGAGCCGCGCTGCTGGTCGGGCCCGGAGCCCTGGCCGGCGGCGCCAACGCCACTGCGCTGCGGAATGGTTTTCTGATCCTTCAGTTCAGTTCCTTCTCCTGGTGCTTTGGCTCGCTGATGCAGCGCCGGCAGAGCGCACGCGCTCACCCCATCGTTTCGGGGGGCGTACAGCAACTGGCCGCCGGGCTTGCCGTGCTCCCTCTGGCGCTGCTGAATCCATTGCCGGCCCACGTCTCAACGCGCAGCCTGCTAGCCCTGCTCTATCTCGTCGTCTTTGGGACGCTGGTTGGCTACTCCAGCTATGTGTACGCCATGGCCAAGCTGCCCGTGGCCGTGGTCTCCATCTACAACTACGTCAACCCGGTTGTTGCGGTGTTTCTCGGTTGGCTCTTCTATCGCGAGCCCTTCGGCATGCGTGAAGCCACGGCCATGGGCGTCATCTTCATCGGCGTCGCCATTGTCAAACGTATGGAGCGCCGCCGCGCGCCGGGCTAGCCTTTTTTCAATCCAAGCCTTGCCGCCAACGCGCCGCCCATGGCGCACATCACGGTCAGCAGGATGAACTGCAACAGCAGGCCCAGCACGATGGACATGGCAAACGCTGCCGGATCGGCCGCCACCTGTTCCAGTTGCTTGGTCGCTTCCTGTGGCAGGCCCAGGCCCGCGGCGCTCTCTTTGTAGGCCTGCATCAATTGATTGCTGGTAGCCAGCGCCACTACGCCAAAGGTGAAAAACACGGTCATGATGACGAACGTGAAAATGCCCGTCATCCATCCCAGACGTGCTCCGCCACGGACGTCGGGCCGTCCGCCGGTGCGGCGTGAATAGAGCACCACCGCGTAGAAGCCGCCGCCGAGCAACACCACAGGCAGCATCAGGGATCCGCCCACGGCCGCAGCCAGCGTTGACACCAGTTGGATGAGCGCCGCCGCCAGCAAAGCCACCCTCACCGCCATGCCGTCGCGGAAAGACACCTGTTTCGGCGCGGTTGTCTGGATCACGACTACCACAGGTTCCGGCGCCGGTTGTGTTTCTTCGGGAGTTTCTTCCGGCTCCGGCGTCACCAACTCGCGCAAGGGCCGGCCGCAGCGATGGCAGAACAGAGCGTCTTCCGCCAGCTTGGCCCCGCAGGTGCAATAGCCTTCCACGCTCCCAGTGTGGCAAGCCGCGCGCGCACACTGCAAGGACGCTCGTGCCTGCCTTATGCTCAAATGAGGAGATTCGCTATGCCAGCGCACTCCATTTTGGTCCTCAACACGCCGACGGGCCGTCACCTCTCCGTGCTCGACCGGCTGCCCGGCGAAACAAACATTGCAGCCGGAAATTGCCCGGAAGCTTTTGAGCGCGCCGCCGACACCGCCGACATCATGCTGGTGGGCGACGTCAGCCGGGAACTGGTTGCCTCCGTCTGGGCCACGGCTCCGAACATCAAGTGGGTGCACATGATGTGGAGCGGCATTGATGGACTGCTGTTTCCCGCGCTGGTTGAAAGCCCGGTGGTGGTGACCAACGGGCGCGGCGTGTTCGCACACGCGCTGGCTGAGTTCGCTCTGGCCGGCATGCTCTGGTTTGCGAAAGACATCCGCCGCATGCGCCGCCAGCAGCAAGTGGCCAACTGGGAGAAGTTCACGGTGCGTGAGCTGCGCGGCCAACTGCTGGGCATCATCGGCCACGGCTCCATCGGCCGGGCTACGGCCGCACTGGCCACGGCCTTCGGCATGCGGGTGCGCGGCGTAGGCCGCCACCACACGCGGGAAGAGTTCGACTGGATTGTCGAGCACGCCGATTATCTGCTGATTTCCACGCCGCTCACCAACTCCACGCGCGGCATGATTGGCGAGCATGAGCTGCGGTGCATGAAAGACTCGGCCGTGCTGATCAATCTCGGCCGCGGCCCGGTGGTGAACGAAACCGCGCTGATCCGCGCGCTCAAAGAAGAGTGGATTCGCGGCGTTGTGCTCGATGTATACGGAACAGAGCCGCTGCCGGCCGACCATCCGCTGTGGGCCATCGACAATGCCGTCATCAGCCCGCATTGCGCCGACAACACCGAAACCTGGCTCACGCAGGCCATGGAATTCTTTGTTGAGAACTTCGCCCGCTTCGATGCCGGTGAGCCGCTGCGCAATATCGTCGACAAAGCCCAAGGCTACTAACTCATGAGCACCGTCACTCTGAATGACATTCGCGCCGCCGCCGTGCGCATCGCTCCAATTGCGCAGCGCACGCCCACCTGGACCTCGCGCGGCTTTGACACGCAAGCCGGCGCGGCCTGCGCCTTCAAATGCGAAAACCTGCAAAAAGGCGGGGCCTTCAAAATACGCGGCGCGTCGAATTTCCTCTATTCGATTCCCGAGGCCGACCGTGCACGCGGCGTTGTCGCCTTCTCCTCCGGCAATCACGCGCAGGCCGTCGCTATTGCGGCGCGCGCGCTCGGCATCAACTCGACGCTGGTGATGCCGGACGACGCGCCGAAGTCCAAGCTGAACGCGACACTCGCCCAGGGCGCCAACGTTGTGCTCTACAACCGTCACACGGATTCGCGTGAGGTGATTGGCAAGCGCATTGCCGACGAAACCGGCGCCACACTGGTGCCGCCCTTCGATCATCCGTGGATCATGGCCGGCGCCGGCACCTGCGCATTTGAATTCCTTGAACAGGCGCCCGACCTGGACGCGCTGCTGGTGCCGCTGGGCGGCGGCGGACTGCTCTCCGGCTGCGCCATTGCGGCCAAGGCCATCAACCCGCGCATTCGCGTGTACGGCGTGGAGCCGGAGCTGGCCAACGACTACTGGCTGTCGCTGCGCGCGGGCGAACGGATTGAGATCGCCTCGCCCGCCACCATCGCGGATGGCCTGCGCACCACACGCCCCGGCGTACACACGTTCCCGGTGATCCAGCAACTGGTGGACGAGGTGCTGCTGGTGACCGAAGACGAGTTGCGCGCGGCCACGCGCTTCATCCTGATGCGCATGAAACTGATGGTGGAGCCCAGTGGTGCGGCTGCGGCTGCGGCTGTGCTCGCTCATAAGATTCCCCCCGGCCCGCGCCGGGTGGGCATAGTGCTCTCCGGTGGTAATGCCGATTTGGAGGTTCTTGTTACGTTATGAAACAGCGCCCTGTTGTCACTGCACATAAGCGTTTTGCCGAATGCTCGGCCGAGTATAAAGACTTGTCTGTGGCTGAGGTTTTCAAACGGATCCACGACACCAATTTGTGGGGCAGTGACGATTCGGTTTCGGGGCTGGGCTCCGAGCTGGCCGCCACGGCGCGGCTGCGCGAGGAGTTGCCGCGGCTTTTCGCCGCGCTGGGCGTGCGCACGGTGCTGGATTTGCCGTGCGGCGATCACGAATGGATGAGCCGCGTGGATTTTGCGGGCATCGATTACCTGGGCGCCGATATTGTGCCCGATCTGGTGGCGCGCCATCGTGAACGTTGGCCCGAGCGCCGTTTTGAGCTGCTCGACCTGTGTTCCAGCGCCTTGCCGCGCGTGGACGTGGTGCTGTGCCGCGATTGCCTGGTGCATCTTTGCGACGCGCAGGTCCGGCAGGCCATTGCAAACCTGAAGCGCAGCGGCTCCGAGTGGCTGCTCACCACCACGTTTCCGGAGTGCGACGGGAACCGCGACATCCAGACCGGCGATTGGCGCATGATCAATTTCCAGATTGCGCCCTGGAACTGGCCGGCGCCGGCCGGCCTGCTGGTGGAAGGCTGCACCGAATCCGGCGGCGGATACGAAGACAAATCCCTGGGCCTGTGGCGCATTGCGGCCTTGCCCGCCTAGACACGGACGCGCATTTCCGGCCGGATTGGGGCCGGTTTGGGGCGTTTTCGTTGATTCGAACCTGGATGGAGACTGAATGGAATCAACCCGTTGCAGGTTCAGCCCAGGTTCGTTCCAGGGCTCAGATCCGGGGTTAACTGGCCTGGAATCAAGTGGTGGCAGGCCATCCCGGAGATTCCGGAATTTTTCCGGACGCGCCGTTAAGGGGCGCCGGGCTCCGGACCATTCTTTCGAGCTGTGGCGGAACATAAGAAATCCAGTCTCCAGACGGAAGCATGCGGGAGGCTGGAGCTCGCCAGACGCGTGTTTTTCAGAAGTAGCTGAAAACTAGAAGAATTTTGCGGGTGGGAGTGGCGTGAACGGCGCTTGGGGCGGGAAGCCATGGGGCAAAAGACGGGCGGCAAGCGCGACGGCCGGCGCGCCGAGCGGAGGGGAGAGCCGGCCGAGAAGTTTTGGGTGAAAATGCGGCGGTTAGTTGTTGAAATCTGGTGATATGGTGTACTAATGCAGCCGGCATTACCCGCCTCCCGGCCCTCACGCGCCACGATATTGCGGACTATCGTTGCCTTTCTAGCCAAAGTTGGCGAGGAGGAGCTGAAGAGGGTTCCGCTTGTAGGCTCGACAGTGACGGCAGTGCTCGAACTGTCGAATAACCTCGGAGGTCAACAGGCCGAGGCGAAGATTGAACAACTGCTGGCGATTGGGCAGCAGAGCGAAGCCAACATCAAAATGCTGACCGCCATTGCGCAGTTGGTTCTGGCGCAGCAGGATGAGATTCTCGCCCATTTTCAAACTGCCGGGTGGCCGGCCGATCGTGAGCAGATACAAGCCGTCTCTCACGAAGCGGCCTTGATTGCCTACCGTAATCGGCTGGTGTTTGAGAACACGTATGCCGACTATCGCGGAGTGAAAGGCGCGGCCCGCTCGGACATTGCAGCGGCGCTACCCGTGGACGGCGTCTACATCATGCCCTGTCTGGTTGCTGAAGGCGTGCCGACTGACACCCAGCGCCGGGAAACCGAACTGGTTTGCCGCCTGGACGACCAGGACCTGAACGCCGAAGAGCGCATGCGGGTGGAGGTGGAATACGCTGAACTGACGGTCAAACGGTTTCGCGTGGGAGAAAAGCGAAGCGATGCCGGCCAGCCCGCGCTGGAGGTGATTCAGGCCCATCGGCATCTGGTGATTCTGGGCAGCCCGGGCGTTGGCAAAAGTGCGTTGGTCCGCTTTCTTGCGCGCACTTGCGCATTAGGGGGGCCCCCCCCTTGTGAGGACTCCGGCTCAGAGGAAGCGTACTTGCCGGTGGTGATCCCGCTGGCCGCCTTTTCCGATGCCCGCCGCTATGATCGCAGGCTCTCCCTGCGCGCCTACCTGGACCAGCGGATGGAGCAGCGTGGCGGCCAGACGCTACGTCAGGCCGTGGACACCGTACTCAACCAGGGGCGCGCCATGGTGTTGCTGGACGGTATTGATGAGGTGCCGGACAGCGCCGCGCGGGCCTCCATTGTCCGCGCCGTCGATAGTTTTCTTGCCGATTGCGGCGCCAACCGGATCGTCGTGACCTCGCGTCCGGTGGGCTACATCCGTATTGCCGGTGACATTCGCCATTTTGTGCTGCCGAATTTCTCCGAGGAACAGGTCAACGAATTCGTAGGAAAGTGGCAGCGTGCGCAGGAGCGTTTGCTGCACCCAGAGGCTCCGGACATGGACCGCGCCGACGGCGAAGCCGCCGCCATGCTCGATGAGATTCGCGGCAACGATAAGGTGGCGGAGCTGACCACCAACCCGCTGATCCTGGTTATTGTTTCGCTGATCCGCCGTGAAGGCCGCCGCCTGCCAGACAAGCGCGTGCAGCTTTACCAGCGCGCCGTGGAGACGTTGATGGAGACCTGGAACCAGTTCCGCAGCTTGTCGGAACAGGTGGTGGGCGATGCGTTGCCGGTGGACCGGCTGACGCGCGTTTTGGGCGCCGTGGCGGCGTGGAGCCGCGCCACGCGGCCCACCGGCGTCATGCACCGTGGCGAGTTGCGGCGCAAGTTGGCCGAAGTGATTGAAGAGCTGGAGTTCGACGAGCACGATCCCATGGCGACGGCCGACAGCTACCTGGATGCGGCCGTGCGGAACTCGGGCATCCTGGAAGAGCGCGGCGCCGACATCTTTGCCTTCTGGCATCCCACTTTCGAGGAGTATCTGGCGGCGGTGGACCTTTGCACCCCCGCATGGCGGGCCGCCGAAAGGCTGCTCCCTCATCTGGACGATCCGCGCTGGCGCGAGGTGATTCTCCTGAGCGTCGGCTATATCGGCCTGATCCAGGGCGATGGCGAGACGGCCACCGCCTTGGTTAAAGCCATTCTGGACTCAAATTGCCACGGCAATCCGATGGAGCCGCTGCTCCATCAGCGGCTCCATCTTGTGGCCGCCTGCATCGCGGACGATGTGGGAGTGCGGCGCACGCAAGCCCAGGCGGTGATCCGCCAACTGGCTGAAGTGGTTGCGCGCCTGCCTTACGACATCCATGTGCGCAGTTTTGTCCAGACGGTTCGCGGTCTGCCCCGGCTGGTCCCGTCAGAAGCCACCATTGGAGCTCTGGATCCCGCCAGGAAGAGCGCTAATTGGCAAGTGCGCATGGAGGCGGCGCGGCTGCTCAGCAACGCCGCTGCTTCTAATCCGCGTGCGCGGGAGTTGTGCGAAGAGATGTTCGGCGACAGGGACCCGGACGTGCAGAGCCACGCTGCTCTTGGCCTAGCTCGTGCTGGCGACTATCGGCCTGAGATTTTGGGGTGCCTTTTCTTCGGAGTCAGCTCTTCTTATGCGCACATTCATGTGGCTGTGGACGAGTTCTTCAAATCGGCGCCTCCTGCGGCGCTGTCGGCCGTTCATGCTTGTCTTTCGGCGGACAGCCTGAGGCTTCGTTTGAGTGTGGCGGAATTGTTGGAGAAGGTAGGGCGAGCGGATGATGCCGTGGTGACGGCGATGCGAGCGCTGCTTTCGGCGGAGGAGCCAGAGGTTCGTTCTAGCGCAGCGGGATTGTTGGAGAGGCTGGGGCGAGCGGATGAGTCAGTGGTGACGGTGCTCCAGGCGTTGCTTTCGGTTGAGGAACCATGGGCTCGCTATAACGCAGCGGGATTGTTGGAGAAGCTGGGGCGAGTGGATGAGCCAGTGGTGACGGCGCTCCAGGCGTTGCTTTCGGCCGAGGAACCATGGGTTCGCTATATCGCAGCGGATCTATTGGAGAAGCTGGGGCGAGCGGACGAGTCGGTGGTGACGGTGCTCCGGTCGTG
>CAYZIX010000138.1:0-13424 GCA_964478395.1 uncultured Candidatus Solibacter sp. | reverse complement strand
ACCAAGCGCACCGCCTTCGTCATCTTCGGCCTGACCGATGTGCTGAAGCGCAGCGGCGAACTGCGGCCCGACTATCGCGCTCGCGTTCTGGTGAACGGGCGGGAGGTGCTGAGCCAGCAGTTCAGCGCCGGTGACGCGCTGAAGCCGCAGCCCACAAAAATCCGCGTACCGCTCACCGGGCAGTCCGCCAAGGTCCGCGTGGAGCGTAGCGGCGCGGGCCGCTTGTACACGTCGGTGAACTGGGAGTTTCGCTCCACCGGCCAGAGCGTGGGTGAACGCACCACGCCGGTGACCAACCCGCTACGCGTCGAGCGCAGCTACCATCGGCTGGCGCCCGTCCAGCAAGGTGGCCAGATTGTTCATCAACTGGAACCGCTTGAAGGGCCGGTGGCGCCTGGAACAATCGTTGCCGTTCATGTTTCGGTACGCGGCTTGAGCGACGAGCGTTACCTGCTGCTTGAGGACCCCATCCCTTCAGGCGCGGAACTCATCGCCAACGACGGCGCCTATACACTTCGTGGGCGGCCGGATTGGTGGCGCTTCTGGTGGGAGCGGCGCGAAGTGCGCGATTCTCGTATTCTCTATTTCCCGTGGAGCGTGCCCAAGCGGGGCCTGGACTACGTGTATCTGTTGCGCGTGACGAATGCAGGCGTCTTTCACGTCGCGCCGGCGCATATCGAGCCGATGTACGTGCCCGGCACGCTGAGCTGGTCAACGCCCCACACACTGGAGGTGAAGCCGTGACGCTATGGAGAAACGCCTGGCTGGCGGTGTGGCGCGCCAAGCTGCTGTGGCTGGCGCTCATCGGGCTTGTCGGCTTATTGCTGCCGCTCGCGTATGTCTGGCTGGGGCTGGGCGTGGCCACAGGCTGGCAGCTCTTCTGGCACATCGTGATTGCGGCCGTGTGGCTGGCGCTGGCGGCCTTTGCCGTGTGGTGGACGCGGCGCCGTTTGGGCATTCTGGCCATTGGCGTGGTGTGGCGCCGGCCCGAGTTCCTGGGCGCTGCCGCCGTGGCCATTGTTGCGGCGTTGCTGTTGCCTTACGCGCTAATCCACTGGGTTCCGGAATTCGAGTCCTTCGCCGCGCAGGCGATCAGCGCATCGATACGCGTGGTGCTGGCGGGCGTGGTGTTCACCGGCGCGCTGCTATGGCTGCACGCCTGCGGTGTGGCTGCGTCTTCAGCGGACGCCGCTGTGGAGCATGGCCAGGACAGCCGGTAGACCGCGCGCCTGAACCATTTGCTGGACGCGCTGGCGGTCGGCTGGATGTGTGCCTCCGCCGGCCAGCACTTCAACCAGACCTTCCTCAAACCAAAGTGGCAGCCGGGCTTGCGCGTTCTGCCCGATGATGACGTGTAGCAACTCGTGTAGCAGCGTGGAATCCAGTACGCCCTTAGCACGCAGCAGTTCTGCCGGCTGCATGTGAATCACCCGGCCGCGTGTTGCCGCCGCCACTGTGCCTGGCTCGCCGGTGGTGTCTCGAAACACGCTCACGCTCGGATACGCGCGCAGTTGCGGCATGCGTGTGAAGTGCAGACCGCTACGACGCTCGGCGGCGTAGAAGGCGCGGTCGATGCGCTCAGCCAAATCCGCTGGCGCCGCTGCTCCGGCCAGCCAGATCTCGACGCGCTCGCTACGCTCCACGCGCCAGCCGATATCGTGCGCCGACACACCGGCGTGCAGCCCTGGGAAGTAGGCGCCCAGAATCGCCTGCCAGTCGTGCCCGGCCCGGCCACGCTCGTCTGCGCCCATCTGGCAGAAACCCACACCATGGCCAGTTCCCTGCCCCCGAAAGACGACATCGCTGCCTTCATGCGAAACGTCATAAACGCGGCTGCGCAGCAGATTCCAGCCCAGCGACCGGCCCACCAGCAAGTGCAGCCGCTCGGCGTCCATCACTCCGGCGCGTGTGTACAGCGTCGCCACTCGCCCCGACGACGTGCGCCGGGCCACTGCCACATCGCTCGCTTCGTGCATGCCCAGCGCGCCTGCGAGATCGGCGAGATGAATCCGGGCCATCCACGATGAGCGCGTACGCTGGCAGAACGGATCGTCGACACTGCGTAAATAAGGCCGCGCCGCGCCCGGCCAGATCTCACCTGCCGCAGCCGTTCGCCCACCACAGTTGCCCGTATAAAACACCTGCGCCGGACGCCCTTTCCACCACAAGATGATGCCCGCGGTCGATTCCACCGCGGCACGTAATTGGACGCTTACTGGGCCTGTCCGAATGGCTTGGCAGTGCGTCGTATCGCAGAAATCGTAGCCCTGCCGGCCGTGCCGTCCCAGATTGTGGTGCGCGTAGGTGCGGGCGACAATCGCCATCGCCTCCAGCGCCGATTGCGAACGCAATCCGCCCGCTTCACCGGCCAACACCCAGCCGATGTAGTCTTCCATTGGGACGCGCCGCACGGCGCCGATGACACGCACCCGCACAGTCTGTGCGCTGACGCTGATTGCGATCAACAGAATCAGTGCGAGGCGCGCCACCATGCAAACACCTCTCGCGCCAGCGGAGCAGCATCGGCACCGCCGCGCCCGCCCGTCAGTTGCACCACCACCACCACGCGCGGCGCCACGGTCGGCGCGAATCCTGCAAACCAGGCTGCGCCATTGGCTGTGCCGGTTTTACCTGCTATGGCGAGCCCCTCCGGACGCGCCAGTTGGGCGGTTCCCTGCTCGGCGGCACGCCGCAGACCCGTGCGCACCACGGCTTCACCACGCAACGCGATACGGCGATATGCCGTCGCCAGCGCCAAGGGAGTGAAACGCACCCGCTCCAACCCGAGCGCCTGCAACTGTAACCCCGCTACGTCATGAGCACGAGCCGCCTCTGCCCCGGCATGACTCAGCGTGCTGGCCAACTCAGCCGGATCCGCCAGCCGCGCCATGGCCGCAAACCACGAGTTGCAGCTCATCGCCAGCGCCGCTTCGGCGTCCAGCGGCTCGTCCAACGGCGGATGAATGCAATCCAGGCGACGCCCGCCAATAGAGAGATGGCCCGTGCAACGGACCCGCTCCCGCCGGTAGAATGCCGCCAGCGACAACGGTTTCACGGCCGAACCGGGCGGCAAGGCGCGACCGCTCGCGGCCCGCTCATTATCGCAACGCACAGTGGCGCCGCTTGCCGTATCCAACACCACCACGCAATCGCGTGGCGCCAGCGCCGAAACAAGCAGCGTGCGTCGTGTCACAAGTCGAGCCCAAACACCGCGGCGTACTTCTCAGGTACCTTCACCGGGCGCCCGTCGCGCAGAAAGATGTGATGCGTCGAGCCGTTGGCCAACAGGGCATTATCGGCGGCGCGGCGGATTTCGTAGGCAAAAGCGATCATGCGCGAGTGGGCCTTTTCAATCCAGCCTTTGGCGATGATTTCGTCATCGTAACGCGCCGGCTGGCGGTAGCGGCAACGCGCCTCGGCCACCACCAGGATCAGACCGTCGACACGCTCGATATCGGCATAGCGAACGCCGCGCTGGCGGCAAAGTTCGGTGCGCGCCATCTCGAACCAGACCAGATAATTGGCGTGATAGACCACACCCATCTGATCGGTCTCGGCATAGCGCACCCGGAAGCGAACTTCACTCATTTGGGGATCTTCTGACGGCACTTTACCATCGTAGTCGCGAAACCCGGGGGATGACGGGGCCGTCTGCTACGATGACGCATAGATGAGGATCAGGGTCCTGTTCTTTGGCGCGGTGAAAGATGCCGTGGGAATGGCTGAGCAGGAATTGTCTCTGGAAACCGGGGCAACCGTGAGCGACGTTCGCGCACGCTTTGCAAAGGACATTTCAGACAACGTGATGACGGCCGTGAACCTGGAGTTCGCTCACCCCAACGTTGTATTGAACGACGGCGACGAGCTCGCCTTTCTCCCGCCAGTCAGCGGTGGTGCGCCGTCATGGACGCACGCGATTGAAGATCCGCAAGGACACTTCTTTGGCCTGACGCGCGAGCCACTGGACCTGCTCGCCTTGAAGGCTCGCGTCCGGCAGCCGTCGGACGGCGCAGTCGCCATCTTCGACGGAGTGGTGCGCGACAACTCGCGCGGACGCGCCACGCTATTTCTGGAATACGAGTGCTACGAGGCGATGGCCATCGAGATGATGGCCCGTTTAGGCCACGATCTGGCGGCGCGCTATGCTGTCGGCCGGGTGGCCATTGCGCACCGCCTGGGGCGGATCGAAATTGGCGAGAGTAGCGTCATCATCGCCATTGCTGCGCCCCACCGTGGCCCAGCGCTTGAAGCCGTCACGGAGGCGATCAACCGTTTGAAGAAAAGCGTGCCCATCTGGAAAAAAGAGCATTTCGGCGACGGAGCCGTGTGGGTGGAGGGTAAGTGGGACAGCTCAATCGCCGGACATTGATTGAACTGCTGGCGGCACTGCCCGCAGCGGCTCAGGAACCGGTTTTTACATTGGATGTGAAGCTGGTGCGTATGCTGGCCACGGTGAAAAACGCCGCCGGGCAATTGGTGGGCGGCCTCTCGAAGGAGGATTTCACCGTCACCGACAACGGCGTCGCTCAGGAAATCGCCGTCTTCGAGCGCCAGACCGCGCAGCCGCTGTCGGTGGCGCTGCTGGTGGACCGCAGCCGCTCGACGCAGCGCGAATCGAACTATGAACTGAACGCCTTGCGCCATTTCCTGCGTGCGCTGGTGCGGGAAGGCAACCCGCAGGACATGGCTGCGCTATACAGCTTCAACTGGGAGGTGCGCGAACAGGCCGGTTTCACGCGCCGTATGTCGCGCCTGGAAGAAGGTCTGGCGCAGCTGCGTAGTGAGGGTGCAACAGCCCTGTACGACGCCGTCTACCTGGCGGGCCGCGAGATTGAACGTCGCGACGGCCGGCGCGTGGTGGTGGTGGTTACCGATGGAGCCGACACCATCAGCAAGATGGATTTCCAAAAGGCGTTGGAGGCGCTTCAGCGCGCCAATGCAGTGTTCTACGCCCTTCTGGTGGTACCCGTGAAGGGCGAACCGGGCCGCATTCTACGCGGGGAAAACGCGCTGATCCAACTCGCTGAGTGGACCGGTGGCAAGATGTTTTCGCCGACGCTGGACGAAGCCCTGGACGAAGCGTTCGACAGCATCCTGCGCGACCTGCGCACGCAGTACATGCTCGGCTACTATCCCCGCGGAGTCTCTGAGACCAAAGAACGCTTTCATCGCGTCAAGCTTTCGGTCCGGCGCCCCGGCCACACCGTCTCGGCGCGCAATGGGTACTTCGCCGATGCGTTACGATAAGAGTTTGAGGAGCCCGAAATCCGTTGCCGAAGTCTAAAGCTCCCGCTCAGACATTTGAAGAGGCCGAAGAACTCCGGCGTCTAGTCGAAGCGCAATCACAGGTACGCGTGAAACTGCTGGACGGCAATGAGTACGAGGGCACAATCGAGTTTTGGGATCAGGCTTTCCTGCGCCTGACCCGCGCGTCCGACGAGCCGAACCTTTTCATCTTCAAGCATGAAATCCGCTACATCGTGGAATTGGAAGGCTAGGCCGGCTGACCTGACATCATGCCCAGTTACCTGGAAACTGCCATCGACATCGCGCGCGAAGCCGGTTTGCTGCTTGCGCACTACTTCGAACGCGGTATCGGCTACGAACTGAAAGGCGAGTTCGATCTCGTCACAGAAGCCGACCGGGCCAGCGAAAAGCTGGTGGTGGAGCACCTGCGAACGCATTTCCCGACGCACTCAATCCTCGGTGAGGAAGGTGGTCTGCGGGAAAGTTCAGGCTCCTATTGCTGGTACGTCGATCCGCTGGACGGCACAACGAACTTCGCACATGGCTTTCCGGTTTTCAACGTCACACTGGCGCTTGAAAAAGACGGAGAACTCATTGCCGGCGTGGTTTACGACCCCACTCGCAATGAGATGTTTTCGGCTGAGCTCGGCGGCGGCGCGTTTCTGAACGGACGCCGTATTCGGGTTTCGAAAACACCGTCCATCAAGACCGCGCTGCTCGCCACAGGGTTCCCGGTGCATCGCCGGAGCGGAGATTTCAATCTCCACTTTTTCCACGAGGCTTCGATGGTATGCCACGGCGTCCGCCGCCCTGGCGCCGCGGCCACGGACTTGGCCTACGTCGCCAGCGGGCGCCTGGATGGTTTCTGGGAGTTCGGCTTGAAGCCGTGGGACATGGCCGCCGGGTTGCTGCTGATCCGCGAGGCCGGTGGCCGCACGACGGATATGCGCGGCGGCCAGGTAAGCCTTCGTGGCCCCCACATCGCCGTTTCCAACGGGCTGATTCACGATGACATGCTCGCGCTGTTTAGTGACGTTTTCGCGGGCCGCTTCCGCCATACGCTGCCACCGCCGGCAGTGCGCGCCTGACCACTACAAAGAGGGATAATATCGGCTGGGACCGGCCTTGCGCCGGCGGCAGGTTCCTTTACTTGTAGAGCATAAAGGTGTTACCCTAAACGATTGAAAATGCGAACCGTCGACCTCATTCAGCGCAAGCGGAACGGCGAAGAGCTGTCCCCGGAAGAAATCACGTGGCTAGTAGATGGCTACACGCGGGGCGACATCCCGGACTACCAGATGTCGGCCTTTCTGATGGCCGTCTTCTTTGAGGGAATGGACGACCACGAAACGGGCGCGATGGTGGAATCGATGCTCGCCTCAGGTCAGAAGCTGGATCTGTCTTCCGTGAACGGCGTGAAGGTGGACAAGCATTCGACCGGTGGAGTGGGCGACAAGACCAGCCTGATTTGCGCTCCGCTGGCTGCCGCGGCGGGCGTTAAGGTGCCGATGATCAGTGGCCGCGCGCTGGGCCACACGGGCGGTACGCTGGACAAGCTTGAATCCATCCCGGGCTTCCGCACCGATTTACCGCTTGATGAGTTCACTTCTGTAGTGGACACGGTCGGCTATGCCGTGATGGGCCAGAGCGACGACATCACGCCGGCGGACAAGAAGCTGTACGCGCTGCGCGATGCCACAGGCACGGTTGAATCCACCGCGCTGATCGCCGCTTCCATCATGTCCAAGAAGCTGGCCATGGGGCTCGACGGCTTGGTGCTGGACGTGAAGGTGGGCTCGGGCGCGTTCATGAAGCGCCAGGTGGATGCGCGCCGGCTGGCACAGTTGATGACGACGATTGCGCGCCGTTCGGACCTCCGTGCTCAGGCGCTGATCACCGACATGAACCAGCCGCTGGGCTATGCCATCGGCAATGCGCTCGAAATCATGGAAGTGTCGCAGACGCTGCAGAATGCCGGCCCGGCAGATCTGACGCGCCTGTCGCTGGAATTGGCGGCGCGCATGATCTTCCTGGGCAAGGTGACGCCGACGCTGGAAGAGGCGCGCGAGCTGGCTCAGGCCAAGCTGCTGGATGGTTCCGGCTACCGCAAGCTGAAGGAGATGATCGGCGCCCAGGGCGGCAATCCGCAAGTGCTCGATCGTTTTGAACTGCTGCCCAACGCCACCGGCGCGATGGAGATCACCTCGCCGCGCGGCGGCTTCGTTTCGGCCATCGACGCGGAAGAGATCGGTTTGGCGTCATCGATGATCGGTGCTGGCCGTGACACGAAGGAAGATAGTATCGATCCGGCCGTGGGCGTGATACTCGAAGTCAAAACGGGCCAGAAGGTCGAAGCTGGCGGTGTGCTCTGCCGCCTGTACTTCACCAAGGAAGACCGCATCCAGGAAGCAGCCGAGCAAGTGGAAGACGCCTTCCGCATCTCGGCCACGGCTCCCGAGCCGCGCGAGCTGATTCTCGAAGTCGTCGGATAGGCAAAGCGTTTTCTTCGGAGGGCGGCAATGGACCGTTTCACGGGACTGCTGGGTCTGGTGGCCATACTTGGACTTTGTTTTGCGCTGTCCACGCATCGTAAGGCCATCCGGCCACGCCTTCTGTTCTGGGGCCTGGGCCTGCAATTTGGCTTCGCTTTTCTGGTGCTGAAGACAGACTTCGGCTACCTCTTCCAGGCTGCCAGTGTGGCCGTCAATGCCCTTCTTGACTACGCCGAGAAAGGCAGCGAGTTTCTCTTCGGGCCGCTTGGCGTGAAGACCGGCTCAATGGGCGTCGTCTTTGCCTTCCAGGTGTTGCCGCTCGTCATCTTCATCGCCAGCCTGTTCTCAATCCTCTACTACTTCGGCATCATGCAGGTGGTAATCAAGGCCATGGCATGGGGCATGCACCGCGTGATGCGCTGTTCCGGCGCCGAATCCACCAACGTTGCGGCCTCCATTTTCATGGGCCAAACGGAGGCGCCGCTCACTATCCGGCCGTTCCTTCCCCGCCTCACTGAAAGCGAATTGTTTACGGTGATGACTTGCGGCATGGCGCACGTTTCGGGCGCCGTAATGGCGGCCTACGTGAAGATCGCCGGCGTCGACATCAAGCATCTGCTCACTGCCGTCATCATGACCGCGCCGGCCACGCTGATGCTGGCGAAAATCCTGGTTCCGGAGACCGGTGAGCCCGAGACTGCCGGCGATGTGAAGGTGCAGATCGAAAAGCCCGGCGTGAATGTGATCGATGCTGCGGCGCGCGGCGCGGGCGACGGCCTGCAACTGGCGCTGAATATCGGCGGCATGTTGATCGCCTTCATTTCGCTCATCGCGGTGCTAAACGGCATGATGAGTTGGGGCCACTCATTGGCCGGCTGGTTTCCCGAATCGCTGCAAAAGCTATTCGGCATGGTTTTCGCGCCGGTGGCATGGCTGCTGGGCGTAAGTTGGAAAGACGCCTCGGCTGTGGGCGACATGCTAGGCACACGTATGGTGCTGAACGAATTCATCGCCTTCCTGCGGCTGGGCGAGGTGCGTCAGGCGCTCGACCCGCGCAGCTTCACCATCGCCACGTTCGCGCTGTGTGGCTTCGCGAACTTCAGCTCCATCGCCATTCAAATTGGTGGGATCGGTGCCCTGGCGCCGAACCGCAAGTCGGATCTGGCGCGTATGGGCCTGAAGGCGATGCTTGCCGGTACGCTCGCCAATTTCATGTCGGCCTGCATCGCGGGGATTTTGTTGTGATTCATCAAGCTGCTGAACACCTGCGCAAGCTGCATGCCGAGTGGCCCAAGACGGCTATCGTTTTGGGTAGCGCTCAGGCCGCTTTTGCCGATGCGCTGGAGGACCGTTTCGAGGTCAACTACGGCGACATTCCGGGTTGGCCGGTGCCGCGTGTGGAGGGCCATGCCGGTAAGTTGATTGTGGGCCGCTGTGGCGGAGCGCCGGTGACGGTGATGAGCGGGCGTGTGCATCTCTACGAAGGCTGGTCGCCGCAAGAAGTCACTTTCGGCGTGCGCGTGCTGGGCATTCTGGGGCTGAAGCGTCTGGTTTTGACCAACGCAGCCGGCGGCATCAACCCGTCCTACCGTCCGGGTTTACTGGTAGCGCTGTCCGATCACATCAATTTACATGGTTCGAACCCGCTGTGCGGGCCGAACGACGCGTCGCTGGGACCGCGCTTCCCGGATATGTCGCGCGCCTACGCGCCGGAGCTGCGAGAACTGGCGCATCGCACCGCCGCCGAACTGGGTATCGAGCTGGCCGAGGGCGTTTACGCCGCGCTGCTCGGTCCGAGCTTCGAGACTCCGGCCGAGATCCGCTACCTGCGCGCTATCGGCGCCGATCTGGCCGGCATGTCCACGGTGCCTGAAACCATCGTTGCCAATCACATGGGTATTCAGGTGCTCGGCATTTCGACGGTCACCAACATGGCCGCTGGTATGCAGCATGAGTTGAACCACGCCGAAGTGCTCGAAATGGGTCGAGCCTCGGCTGGCCACCTGATTCGCCTCTTGACGGCGGTTATCGCGCGGCTGGACGCTTGAAGTATGGAAGCCCTGTTACAGGCTGCACTTGACGCCCGGCTCAACGCCCATGCGCCATTTTCGAAATTCCTGGTGGGCGCGGCCATTGAAGCGGCCGACGGCCGCATCTTCGGCGGCTGCAACATCGAGAACTCGTCTTACGGCCTGACGAACTGTGCCGAACGTACCGCCATTTTTCGCGCTGTCGCCGAAGGCGCGCGCCGGTTTACGCGGATTGCAATTGTGGTCGACACACAAAAGCTCACGCCGCCCTGCGGAGCCTGCCGCCAGGTGCTGTGGGATCTGTGTGGCGACCTGGAAGTGATTCTGTTCAACCTGCAGGGCCAGCGTGAGACGTTCCGGCTGGCCGACCTGCTGCCACGAGCCTTTGATGCGACTTTCCTCGATTAGTCTTCTCTTCTGCGCTTCACTCGTCTTCGCCGCCACGCCCGCCGACCTGATTGTCTCAGCCGGACGCGTGGTGACCATGGACGGTGGGCGCCACGTGATCGCCGGCGGCGCCGTCGCCGTGGCCAAGGGCCGCATTCTAGCGGTTGGGCCGAAGGCGGAGATCGACAAGGACTACGCGGCCACGAAACGCATCGACCGTCCGGCGGGCATCCTCATTCCGGGCCTGATCAATACGCACGCCCACGCGCCGATGTCGCTGCTGCGCGGCCTGGCCGACGATGTTGAGTTGGACACGTGGCTGAAGCAGTACATCTTCCCGGCCGAAGCCAAAAACGTGAACGAAGAATTCGTGCGCGCTGGAACGCGGCTGGCGGTGCTCGAAATGATGCTCGGCGGCACCACCACGTACGTCGACATGTACTACTTTGAGCAGGCCATCGCCGACGAGACGCGCAAGGCCGGCATGCGTGGCGTGCTCGGAGAGACCATCATCAACTTCCCCGCCCCGGACCACAAAACGCTGGCCGAGGCGCTGGCCGCCACTGAAAAGTTCATTCAGGCCTACCGGAACGACGCGCTGATCACGCCCGCCGTGGCGCCGCACGCCATCTACACAAACACGGACGCGACGCTCAAGGCGTCGCGTGCGCTGGCCAACAAGTACAACGTGCCGCTGATCATTCACGTCTCCGAGACGCAGGCCGAAAACCTTGCCTGCGCGCACGATCACGAGCGTCTAACACCAACCGGATACCTTGAGTCGATTGGCGCGTTGGATGGTGGGCGCACGATCTTCGCGCACATGGTGTGGGCCTCACCGGCCGATGTGTCCATCTGCGCCAAACATCACGTCGGCATAGCACACTGCCCATCGTCCAACACGAAACTCGCCAGCGGCATCTTTGACTACCACACGATGCTCGCTTCCGGTGTAGCCATCGGCCTGGGCACCGACGGTCCGGCTGGCTCCAACAACGACTTCAACTTGTTCGAGGAGATGGACCTTGCCTCAAAGCTGGCCAAGGTTCACACTGGCGACCCGTTGATGCTACCCGCGCGCCGCGCCGTGGAGATGGCCACCATCGAAGGTGCACGCGCCATTGGCATGGAAAAGGAGATCGGCTCACTGGAAGCCGGCAAGCGTGCCGATCTCGTTGTCGTTTCCACAGACGAGCCAAACGCCTGGCCGCAACACGACCCCTACGCGATGCTGGTTTACGCGCTGAAAGCGTCCGACGTCTCGGATGTCGTCATCGAAGGCAAGACCACCGTACTGGCGCGCAAGCCGTTGACATTGAACCCGCTCACCATCCGCCGCGAGGCCGAAGCGCTACGCGCCAAGGTGGAGGCGTCGCTCAAGGCAAAGTAGCCGGCTATCGCAGTGCCACCCGGCACACACGCGCATCCATGCGCCGGCCATCCGGGAAGAAACTCACGGTTCTACCACTCGCATAAGTCCACGTTTCAAATTTAACGTCATCGACACTCACACCGCCAGAATGTCTGCCGCCCGCTCGCGCACTTCCGAGGTCTTCTCCGGCGACCAGCGCTTCTCTTCCTTCAGCCGATTGCCGCCATCGAAGACAAACCACCGGCCCTCCCGGTAACGCCACTCCTCACGTGTACCCTTATGCGTCTCAATCTCATCCGGAGGCCCGTACTTCAGATACACTTTGCCGCGATCGGTCTTTGCGCCTTCGATGCCAGGCTCAGAGAACCTCTCGTTGGCATAGTGGATGCGGCGTTGAAGTTCGACCTGATCCAGCTTTGGCGGCGCGGGAGGCGCGGGCGGGTTCGGCGGAGCGGGTGGCTCGGGCACACGGATGTCTTCCGTGGCCAGGCGGCCGTCTTTGAATCTGAGCAAGATGCCCTGCCGGTAGCCCCACTGCTCAACGCCACCCGAGCGCTTGTCGATGGTGTCCGGTGGGCCGTACTTGATGTACGCCTTGGCACGGCCGTCGTCTACGCTGCCGAAGTGCTCCTTGGCGAATTTCACACGGCGCTCGCGTTCGGCTTTGTCCACGGCCGCCACCTTCGGTGGCGGCGGTGGCTGCGGCGGCTTCGGAGGCTCCTGCGTGGTTGCCCAAAGCCAACCACCAAACAACAGCGCAACGGCACCCAAAGACAACGCCGGGATAAGTCCATTCGTTCTTTCGCGCATTCCCAGAATCCTCCCGATTCTCTCTTTCAGCCCAACACCTGCGGCCATGGCAAACCCGGCGCGCGTCTCTTCCAGCCGCAATAGAGCGCGTGAATAAAGCAGCCGGTCGCCGCACAGCTCGACGGCCTCTTCGTCGCAGCACAATTCACGCTCCACTCTCAGCCGGCGTGAAACCCACCAGACGGCGGGGTGATAGTACAGTAGGCACTCCACCGCCACTTGCAGCAGGTTAACCAGGTAGTCGTTCCGCCTCACGTGCGCCAGTTCGTGCGCAATGACAGCCTCCAGTTGTTCTGGAGCGAGCCCCGCCAACGCGCCGGCGGGCAACAGCAGCACGGGCTTCAGCCAACCGAATACTTGTGGCGCGTCAATATGTGTATTCTCGAAGACGCGCACCACACGGCCCAGGCCCATCCGCGCGGCCAGCACGTCTACACGCTGTTGCCATGCGGGGCACGCTTGCCCACTGGACGTCCGGCGACGGGCCAGTGTCCAACCGGCCACCGCACGCATCGATAGAACCAGCGAGCCACACGCCCAGACCAGCGGAATCCATGGCCAGGACGGCGTCGCGCCGCCCCAATCTGTGTCGAGAACCAGCCCGCTGGCGCCCCGCAGACGCTCCACCGCCGTTCCGGACTCCGCCGTCATCACCAGCATCGTCGCCGGAACGGCCAGCGCCATCACGGCCATGGTGGCGGCTGCCAGCGCATAACGTGTGCGGGGACTCTCTGTTAGACGCAAGCCGAGCCAACAGACAAGACCCAGCAGCGCGCCCTGCCATAGGAAATGAATGAGCGCCTGGCCCAGGAGGATCATCACTTTCCTCCCTCAGCCTGGTCGATCATGCGGCGGATTTCGGCTAACTCCTCGGCCGAAGCCCGGTGCGACGACAGCGCCTGCATCACCAATTGCGCGGCACTGCCACCGAAGGCGCGGTCCAGCAAATCGTCTACCAGCCCGCGCTGCGTCGCCTCGCGCTCGATGGCAGCGCGGTAGACATGCGCCCGCGCTGTCTCATCACGCTGCACAAAGCCTTTGGAGGCCATGATCTGCATCAGCTTGAGCGTCGTCGTATAGCCGCCC
>CAYZIX010000137.1:0-13520 GCA_964478395.1 uncultured Candidatus Solibacter sp. | reverse complement strand
AGGCTCTTGGCCGTCAGCGTACGCTTCAGGCCGTGTTCGGCGTCGCCGGCTTGTGCCAGCAGCGCCTCAAGGGATTTAGTTCGGAAAAGACTCATGAGCTACTTCGGTCTCCAGATGTAATAGACCGGCACGCCGAGCATCACTAGAATTAGCCCAGGCCAAGTGTAGCTGGGCTTGCCGATCAACAACAGAATTTCAATCAGGCCGGCGACCACGATGTAGAGCGCCGGCAGCAACGGATAACCGATCGCGCGGTATGGCCGCTCCGCTTGGGGCCGTGTGCGACGCAGCACGAATAAGCCGGCGAT
The DNA here is from genome assembly GCA_964478395.1 of uncultured Candidatus Solibacter sp. Lineage (GTDB taxonomy): Bacteria > Acidobacteriota > Terriglobia > Bryobacterales > Bryobacteraceae > Paludibaculum. The sequence continues at coordinate 13,212 of CAYZIX010000137.1, read as the reverse complement.
GGTCAAGATGTAGAACAGTAAAACAGCGAAGATAACATAGTCCAGCAGGTCGCCGTAGCGGCCGGTGAGCGTCAGAGCGGCGGCCCAGGCGCATTGCATCCACAACGCCGAAACCGGTGCGTGCGTCTTCGGGTCAACGCGCCCGGCGGCTTTGAAGAACAATCCGTCCTGCGCCATGGCGTAGCTGACGCGCGCTCCAGCCAGCGTCAGGCCGTTGACGCAGCCGAACGTCGAAATCATCACTGCGATGGCCATCACCTGCGTCGCCGAGGGCCCCAGAATCTGGCCGATCACGGCCGTGGCGACGCGGTCCTCGGCCACTGTCTGGATGCCCGCCAGCGGCAGCGCCATCAGGTAAACCACGTTGCAGGCTAGATAAATCAGTGACACCACGCCCACGCCCAGCGCCAGCGACAGCGGCAGGTTGCGCTTGGGATTACGAATCTCGCCGGCCGTGAACGTGACATTATTCCAGGCGTCGGAGCTGAACAGCGCGCCCACCATCGCAACGCCCATCAGGTGCACGACGTCCCACGCGGAGCCCGGCATGCGCCAGAAGTCGGTGAAATTGGCCGAAATCGCTTCGCTGCGCCGCCCCAGCGCCACGCCCAGCACCACCAGGCCGACCAGTGCTCCCACTTTTGCGATGGTGAAGACATTCTGGATCAGCGCCCCGGTGCGCAGCCCGCGCGTGTTCACCCAGGTGAGCAGCACAATCACGCCGATGGCGACAATCATCTGCGTGTTCAGCCCGGCCGGGCCTATGCGGAACAGCCAGTTGTCGGCCGCCACCGCCGGGACAAACACGCCCAGAAACTTTGCAAACGCCACGGCCACCGCGGCAATCGTGCCCGTTTGGATCACCGTGAAAAATGTCCAGCCGAACAGGAATCCGCTCAGTGGCCCGAAGGCTTCGCGCAAGTAAACGTACTGCCCGCCGGCGCGCGGCATCATCGCCGCCAGTTCGCCATAGCTCAGCGCGGCAATCAGCGTCAGTAGCGCCGTGATTACCCACGTCATCATCAGCAGGCCGGGCGATTTCACCTGCCGGGCAATGTCGGCCGCGACAATGAAGACGCCGCTGCCGATCATCGATCCCATCACGATGGTGGTGGCGTCCAGCAGGCCCAGCCCTTGAACCAGCCCGCCACTTTTTATTCCGTCAGTTTCAGCCATTCTTCCATCCGCTCCCGGATTGTCGTCTTTGTCATCTCAGTGGGCATCAGGTCGCCGATCACGGCCACCGTGTCGGCGCCGGCGCGCCATACGGCATGGGCCGTTTCTCGCGTGATGCCGCCGATGGCCACCAGGGGCTTCGGCGTGAGCGCGCGCCACTCAGCGAGCCGCTCCAGGCCGACGACAGGGTCCGGCCGCAATTTGGAAGCCGTTGAAAAGACCGGTCCCAGCGCTACGTAGTCCACCGGCTCTGCTTCCGCAGCGGCGAGTTGGGCGCGATTGTGCGTCGAGAATCCGATCAGCGCGCCGTCCTTCAGCACGCGTCGCGCCAGACTCGGCTCCAGATCGTCCTGCCCAAGATGCAACCCGGCATCCAGCAGTGCGGCGATGTCGGCGCGGTCGTCCACAATCAGTTGCGCACCAGCGCGTACACAGAGCGCGGCCACTTCAGCAGCGGTCTCAAAGGCCTGACGTGAGTAGGTTTCCTTGTGGCGGAACTGCACCAGCCGCGCGCCGCCTTCCAGCAGCGCTTCGGCAAACGGCACCACGGCGCGACCGCGGCTGAGAATAGCCGCAGTGTCGACAATCGGGTAGACGCGAGGTAATGGCGTTGTCAACGGCAATGCAGTCCAGTGTATTCGATCCGCGACCCACGGTGAGGCGATATGATGCTTGAGTCCAGCTGACAACAGGAGAATTTGGCATGAACTATCCACGTCGAGGTCTCTTCCGCGGCGCTCTGGCGGCCATGGGGTTTGGTGCAGCGGCCGGAGCCGCTTCGCAGCCGCCGCAGGCGGCTGGGCGCATGCCGCGCGGTGCGGCCGTGGTACCCAATTATTGCCGTGCGCAGAGCTATCGCTCATTGAAACAGTCCAGCTTCGATCAGACCGGCGGCAACGCCGATTACTGGCCCATCGCGCCCGGGGCCGAAAAAGAGATTTTCAACCAGCGCGGACCGGGCATGATCTCGCACATTTGGTTCACCATCTCGGCGCAGAGCCCGCTGCATCTGAAAGAACTGGTGCTGCGCGCCTGGTGGGACGGCGCGTCGAAACCCTCGATTGAAACGCCCATCGGCGACTTCTTCGGCCTGAACCTCGGCGATTACGTGCTCTACGAAAATGAGTACCTGGCCTGCTCACCCGGCAAGTCGCTGAACTGCTACTTCGCCATGCCGTACCATGAGTCGGCGCGTATGACCGTCACCAACGAAGGCTCGCGCAACGTTAGCGCCTTCTATTCGAATATCGACTTCATGAGCCTCGACCAGTTGCCGCCCGATGCGCTCTACTTCCATGCGCAGTACCGCCAGGCGGCTCCGCACACGGCTGCGGCGAAGGGCCCCGACGGCAAGACTCCGCTGAATCCGCTCGGCAAGCTGAATCACGTCTACTGCGAGACGCACGGCCGCGGTCATCTGATGGGTGTGACGCTCGGCTTGGTGCAGAACGCCGAAGGCTGGCCCGGCGAGGGCGACGACATGATTTTCGTCGACGACGAAACCAAGCCGGTCATCGTCGGTACGGGCAGTGAGGACTACTTCCTCGGCAGTTGGAACTTTGGTGGCCGCGAGAATGCCAAGCCATTTAGCTATCATCAATACGGCGCGCCGCTGATCCAGAGTCCGGAGCGCGTTGGTGGCCGGTATTGCTGCTACCGCTTCCACGGCGACAACCCCGTGACCTTCACACGCTACCTGAAACACACCATGGAGCACGGCCACGGCAACGATCGCGCGGACTGCTTTTATAGCTGCTGCTACTGGTATCAGGACAAGCCCACGGCGGATGTGCCCGCGCTGCCGCCCGTGAAAGAACGTTATCCGAAAGTGGTGATGGGATGAAAATTGCTTTGATTGTTTCGCTCTTGATGCTCGCTGGCGCTGTGTTGGGCGCCGGGCCGGGCTTTTTCTTCTGGTCGGCCAAGGATCTGGCCGGCTTGAACGCCAAGCTTGCCACCGACATGCAAGGCAAAAGCGGTTTGAGCCAGGATCTGTTGAAGATCGGCAACCACCGCACGCTGATTTCACGCATCACCGGCGATGGCATTGCGGAAGCGCACGAGAATTTTTCGGACAACTTTATTTGCATCTCCGGTGAGGCTACGTTGCGTCTGGGCGGCAAACTGGTGGACGGGAAGATCACCGCCCCCGGCGAACACCGCGCCAGTTCCATCAGCGGCGGGCACGACTACGTGATGCACGCCGGCGACATGGCCCACATCCCCGCCGGTACGCCGCATCAGTTGCTGGTCAAGAAGGAATTCCTCAACTTCGTGACCAAGGTGGGCGAGAAGGGTCCGCGCCCGGCCGGCGAAATCGCTTTCTTCAAGCACGCTGACCTGCTTGCGCGCGGCAACGCGCTGACGGCCAAGCTCGCCGGCAAGACGGCGGCCTCGGAAAAGCTGGCAGACTGGGGCACGCACTACATGACCATCGTCTACCGCAACGCCGACGGCGCGCCGGAAGTGCATGAAAACGAGGTGGATTACTACTGGATCCAGTCCGGTCACGCGACGCTCGTCGCCGGTGGGCAGACGGTGAAGATGGGCCCCGGCGAGCTGGCGCACATCCCGGTGAAGATGGACCACCAGGCCAAGACGGCCGGTCCGCTGGTTTACGCCGTGTTGAAAGTAGTGGAGTAATGCGACGCTCCGCCCGGTTGGAGAATCTAACCAGCTAAGGCGGAGCCCATGATCATCAGAACCGGCGGCGGGCTGCGGTATTCCGAAGTCACGCCGCGTGACGCTTATCTCAACCGAAGGCGTTTTCTTTTGGGCGCGGCGGCCCTGCCCGCCGCGCGCAGAAGTCCGTTCAGCACCACTGAAAAGCTCACCCCGCGCGAAGCCGTCACCACCTACAACAATTTCTACGAGTTCGGCACAGGCAAGGACGAGCCGGCGCGTCTGGCCGGCACGTTGCGCACGTCGCCGTGGACCGTCGTCATCGACGGTGAAGTGGCGCGCCGCCAGACGCTGGATCTCGACAAGATCCTGAAGCTCGCGCCCGTCGAGGAGCGCATCTTCCGCCACCGCTGCGTCGAGGGCTGGTCCATGGTGATTCCGTGGCTCGGCTTTCCGCTGCGCGCGCTGATCGATCTGGCGCAGCCCACTTCCAAGGCCCGCTACGTGGCTTTTCAGAGCTTCTATGACGCCAAGCAGATGCCGCGCGCGCAGTGGGCCGGGCTGGACTTCCCTTATGTTGAGGGTCTGCGGATGGACGAGGCGATGCACCCGCTGGCCACGCTCGCCATCGGCCTCTATGGCGAGACGCTACCCAACCAGAACGGTGCGCCGCTGCGCCTGGTGGTGCCGTGGAAATACGGCTTCAAGAGCATCAAATCCATCGCCCGCATCCGCTTCACCGCGCAGCCGCCGCCTACCACGTGGAACCGCTCCAACGCGCGCGAATACGGCTTCTACTCGAACGTTAACCCGGAAGTGGACCACCCACGCTGGAGTCAGGCTAAGGAGCGCCGCATCGGCGAGTTCTTCAAACGCGACACGCACAAATTCAACGGCTATGGCGCGCAGGTGGCCGCACTCTATTCCGGCATGGATTTGCGCAAATACTACTAAATGCGGCGCGCACTGTTAAAAACCGCCGTATGGGCGTTGTGTTTGACGCCATTTGCGCTGCTCGTCTGGCGCGGCTTTCACGACGCGCTGGGCGCGAATCCCATTGAAACGGTCACCCACGCGACCGGCGATTGGACGCTGCGGCTGCTATTGGCTACGCTCGCCATCACGCCACTGCGCACGCTCACTGGTGTTAACGAACTGGCCCGCTACCGCCGCCTGCTGGGGTTGTTTGCGTTCTTCTACGCGGCGTTGCACCTGCTCACGTACGTTTGGCTCGACAAGTTCTTCGACTTTCACGGCATAGTGCGCGACGTCGTGCGCCGGCCGTTCATCGCGGCCGGCATGACGGCCTTTGTGTTGTTGTTGCCGCTGGCCGTGACGTCCACTGCCGGTTGGATCCGGCGTCTGGGCGGGCGCGGTTGGCGGTGGCTGCACCGCCTGGTCTATGTCGCTGCTGCGGCGGGCGTGGCGCACTACTACTGGCTGGTGAAGTCCGACGTGCGCCTGCCCGTGATGTATGGTGTGGCGCTAGCTGTGTTGCTGCTCGCGCGCACCGTAGTTCGGCCGCTCCATGACTGTCGCGGCTCGTAAAGTACAACGAGCCGCGACAGTCATGGAGCGGTTGCCGGAAATACGGCCATGCTCGGCCCCTGTTCCTCCAGAACATAGTGCATGGCGGCCGAAATAGTAGCCGGAGTATTAAGCCAACGGGTACTACCATGGCGGGTCCAGCGGGTACGTGGCGTGCTCTCAAGTCGGTTCAAAGCGCGGCTTGAATAGGCCTTGAAGTCATGCAGCATCTGTTCGGGAACCGCGCTGCCGTCGACCACCACATGGACGTGTGTGCTGCGGACATTTGCTGCCGCCAAGCGCCAGTCGCGATATGCGCAGACATCGCGAATCGCACCAAGCACCACTTCGCGGCCCGCGGCCGTAAGTGTGTACGCTGGTTGGCGCATGTGCTCCCGTTCGGTGGCAATTCGAGCAGAATCCGGCGCCAGGAGCGGCGTACCTGCCATACGGTGGAGCCGGTCGACTGAGCCCGCCGGGTCACCGTGCAGGTGACAACCGTAACACGAAAACGTAATCAAATACGTCAACGCTATCCGTGCCGGATCACCAGCACATCGCCATCCTTGACGATGTAATCCTTGCCTTCCAGCCGCAGCAGGCCTTTTTCGCGCAATCCGCTGTAACCGTTGTGGTCCACCATGGACTGCCAGTTCACCACCTCGGCGCGGATGAATTTCTTCTCGAAATCGGAGTGAATGGCGCCGGCGGCCTTGACCGCGGTGGAGTTCAGCGGGATGGTCCAGGCGCGCACTTCGTCTTCGCCGGCGGTGAGGAAGCTCATCAGGCCCAGCAGGCGGTACATGACGTTGATCAGGCGGTCCAGGCTGGAGCCGGGCAGGCCGTAGCTGGTCATGTATTCGGCGGCCTCGGCGGGAGACAGCTCGGCCAGTTCGGCCTCAATTTTCCCGCAAATGGCCGTGACTTCGGCGTTGGCCTTGCCTGTTAGCAGTTCTGCGCGGTACTTCTCTTCGATCTCTGCCAGACGCGGCGCGTCGGATTCGCCCAAATTAAGCACGTATAAAATCGGTTTCTGCGAGAGAAACTGGAAGCCGCGCAGCAGTTTTTCGTCGGAGGGAGCCAGATCCCAGGCGCGCAGGGGCTCGCCGTTTTCAAGTTTTTCTTTGGCGACGACGAGCAACTCGTATTCGCGATCCAGATTCGGATCCTTGATCTTTTTGCGGTCTTTTTCGAGCCGTTCCAGCCGTTTTTCCACCACCACCAGGTCGCTGAGCACAAGCTCCATATCCACGTCGTCGATGTCGCGGCGCGGATTGATCTCACCCTTCTCGTGCGGCACGGTCTCGTCTTCGAAGATACGCACCACGTGGGCGATGGCGTCGGCCACGCGCAGGTTGGCGAGATAGGACGCTTCACGCAGTGCTTCCTTGGAGATTGACGGGAAGTCCACGAATTCGATGGTGGCGTGCGTGACCTTCGGCGGAGCGAAGATTTTGGCCAAGGCGTCCAGGCGCGGGTCGGGCACCTTGGTGATGCCGATGCGCGTCTCCATGGTGCCGATGCGCGCCGTGTCGCGCACGCCGGTCAGGATGGTGAACAAACTGGTCTTGCCCGTCATGGGCAGGCCGAGAATAGCGGTTTTCATAGGGTTCTTCTAGAGCGGGACCTCAACGCCGAGGAGTATGTCGTCGAGCAGTTGTTCGGCGGCGGAACTGGAGCGGTCCACCAGAGCCGTCCGCTGATTGATCACGACGCGATGGGCAAATACCGGCACCACCAGGCGTTTGATGTCATCCGGCAAAACATAATCGCGGCCTTCCAGAAAGGCTAATGCTTGTGCGGCGCGGTACAGCGCCTGCGCGCCGCGCGGGCTGACGCCAAGCGTCAACTGCGCGTGCGAGCGCGTAGCGGCAACGATAGCCAGAATATAGCCGGCAAGCGCGTCGTCCACTCGTACCGCCGTGCAGGCGTGCTGCGCCTCAAGCAACTCATCCGGCGTGAGCACGGCTTGCATCTCCGGCGCGGTGGCGGCATCGGAAGCGCGTAGAATCTCGCGTTCGCTGGCCTCGTCCGGGTAACCGATGCGCAGCCTCATCAAAAAGCGGTCCATCTGCGATTCGGGCAGCGGATAAGTGCCATGGTGTTCAACCGGGTTCTGAGTAGCAATCACCAGGAACGGTTCGCGCATCGGGTAGGTGACGCCGTCGATCGAGATCTGATGCTCATTCATGGCTTCCAGCAGCGCCGATTGCGTCTTCGGCGTGGCGCGGTTGATCTCGTCCGCCAGCAGGAAGTGTGTGAACACCGGCCCGGGCTTGAATTCGAATTCGCCGGTCTTGGCGTTATAAATGGTGACGCCCAGAATATCGCCGGGCAGCATGTCGGAAGTGCACTGCAAACGCTGAAAGCCGCAGCGCACGCCGCGCGCCAGTGCGTGCGCCAGCGTGGTCTTGCCAACACCCGGCACGTCCTCCACCAGCAGGTGGCCGCGCGCGAGCAGCGACACCAGGGCCAGCCGGATGACCTCCGGCTTGCCGCGCACAATGCAGTTGAGCGCGTTTTCCAGTTCGGCCAGCCTTGCGGAGACGGCCTGCGCGGCTTCGGGAGCGGGCATAGCAGTTATCTTCTTATGATACCCGTCCACTGCCGGGCGCCGACAGACGCAGCAGCCGCCGCAACCCCTCTTCACCCTGCGCGCCTGGCTTTTGCGCGACAACGTGCGACTCGGCGTCGAGGTAGACATACGTTGGGAAGCCCCTCACGCCGAATACGGCCGGCAAGTTCGTGCTGGAGCTCAGCACGATGGTGCTGCGCCGGCCGTGCGCCGCGACGTACTGCCGCACCTTCTGTTCCGGTTCCTGCATATTCACGGCGAGCACGGTCAGCCGGTCGCGGTACTCTTCCGCCAGCGCCTCAATGGCGGGTTCATCCTTGCGGCAGTAGCCGCACCATGTGGCCCAGAACTGGATCAGCACCGGTTTGCCGCGCAGTGAGTTGCGCGAAAATCGTTTGGCGTCCAACGTCATGCCCTGAAAATCCGGAGCCAGTTCGGTCGGCTCCTGCGCGCAAGCCGTTTCGATGCCGGCCAGACCGAGTACGAGAGCGGATCTGCGTGTCAGCATAGCTAGCTCCAATCTAGCTCGGATTTTCCCGCTGGGCACGGTCATTTCGCCGTGCTACGCTTTGGCGCATGAGATGCCGCCTGTGGTTCATTCCGATTCTGTTCGGGCTGGCCGCGTCGCCGGCCCGTGCGCAATATGACGAATTTGGTGGCGACGTGCCATACGTCCCCACGCCCTACCCGGTGGTCGAGGCGATGTTGAAGCTCGGCCGGATTCAAGCACAGGATTTTGTCATCGATCTCGGCTGCGGTGACGGCCGCATTGTGGTGATGGCCGCCGGAAAGTTCCAGGCCCGCGGCCTTGGCTACGACCTCAACCCGGAGCGCATCGCCGAGGCCAACGAAAACGCCAAAAATGCCGGCGTCACAGACCGCGTCAAGTTCATTGAGAAGAACCTTTTTGATGCCGATATTCACGAGGCCACGCTGGTCACGCTCTATCTGCTGCCGAACGTGAACCTGCGTCTGCGTCCGCGCCTGGTGCGCGAACTCAAATTGGGCACTCGCATTGTTTCGCACAGCTTCACGATGGGCGATTGGAAACCGGACGGCGAAGTGGAGATCAACGGCAAAACGCTATATCTCTGGCTGGTGACAGAAGACGCAAAAAAGCGCTACGCCGAGCCCGCTCCGTAAAAACGGCCCCCCGGGGCGGCCTGTCTGTGATTAGACTAGGCAGTATGGCCGTGCAGCCGCCCCCCTACAAACCCAATCCGAAGGTTCCCAGGCAGGTTCTGCCTGTCCTTGCAGCGGAGGTGCGGGCCAAAACGCCGGCCGAGGTGGCTCTCGGCTTTTCGGCCGAGCAGGTTGAAGCCGAATCGCACCGTTGCCTGCAGTGCGCCAAACCCACTTGTGTGGAAGCCTGCCCGCTGCATATCGACATCAAGCGCTTCATCGCGCGTATGGCGCTGGGTGAGTATCAGGAAGCGCACAACGTCATCAGCGAGCAGAGCCCGTTCCCCGGCGTCTGCGGACGCGTTTGCCAGCACGAACTGTTTTGCGAAAGCGCCTGCATAGTCGGTAAGAAGTGGGACCCGGTGGCCATCGGCTCGCTGGAGCGCTTTGCCGCCGACCATGCCCGGCTGCGCATGAAAGAACTGGCCGGCTCCTACCCGAAGCCGACGGGCCCGAAGGTGGCGCTGGTGGGCAGCGGCCCGGCGTCGTTGATCACGGCCTACGATCTGGTGCGGAAGAATTACCGCGTCACCATCTTTGAGGCTCTGCACCGCTTGGGTGGCGTGCTGGCCTATGGCATTCCAAACTTCCGCCTGCCGCGCGAGATCCTGCACGAGGAGATCGCGCGTTTGCAGAACATGGGCGTTGAATTCGTGGTCGATTTCATCGTCGGCAAGACGGCTACGCTGGACGAGCTGTTTGAAGAAGGCTTCGCGGCCGTCTTCGTCGGTACCGGCGCAGGGCTCCCCTACCTGATGGGCATTCCTGGCGAGAATCTGGTTGGTGTTTACACGGCGAATGAGTTTCTGACGCGCATCAATTTGATGGAGGCGTTCAAATTCCCCGACTCGCCCACGCCGGTGCGTGTCGGCCAACGCACCATCGTCGTAGGTGGCGGCAATTCGGCCATGGACGCCGCGCGTTGGGCCAAGCGCTTCGGCAGCGAAACCACCATCCTCTACCGCCGTGGCCGCGCCGAGCTGAAGGCGCGTTTGGAAGAGATTGAACACGCCGAAGAAGAGGGCGTGCACTTTGAGTTTCTGGCCGCGCCAGTGGCCTTGCACGGCAATGGCGATGGCCGCGTCACCGAAATCGAGTGCATCCGCATGGAGCTGGGTGAGCCGGACGAAAGCGGCCGCCGTTCTCCGGTGCCTGTGCCTGGTTCCGAGCATCGCATCCCGGTCGACACCGTCGTGGCGGCCATCGGCCAGGCGCCGAATCCGACGCTCCAGCGCGCCACGCCGCAGCTCATCACCAAGCGCGGCAAAATTGTGATCGACGCCAAGGGCGAGACGTCCATGAAAAACGTCTTCGCCGGTGGTGATGTGGTGCGCGGCGGATCGACCGTGATTTTGGCAATGCAGGACGGCCGTGCTGCGGCGCGGGCCATTCATGAAGCGCTCTCTGGCGCTGCGGAGGCGTCCAAGTGACCAACGAGATTCTTGCCAAATGCCAACTGGCGCCTGAAGTGACGCTGCTGGAAGTGTACGCGCCGCGCATTCAGAAGCGTTGGAAGGCGGGTCAGTTCATCATCATTCGCCCGCAGGCTACAAGCGAGCGGATCCCTTTAACGATTGTCCGTTCCGATGCTGCGCGCCAGTCCATTACCATGGTCATCCAGGCCATTGGCGCCACTACTCGCCAGGCTGTGGCGTTGGAGCCGGGCCAGGCGCTGGTGGATCTGGTGGGTCCACTCGGTGAGCCGGCCACCATCGGTACGGGCCAGCGTGTGGTCTGCATGGCTGGCGGTGTGGGCGTGGCTGAACTGCTGCCCGTGGCCAAGGCGTTTCACGATGCCGGTAACCACGTCACGGCGTTGTGTGGCGCGCGCTCGGATTCCTACCGTATTCTCGACGCCGAGCTCAAAGAGGTGGTGGACGATCTGCGTTGGGCCACCGACGATGGCACGTACGGCTTCCACGGCAACGTTGTGCAGTTGTTGCTGAGCATCGCCGGGCCCGAAACATTTACCGAGGGTCATGTCATCGGGCCCATCCCGATGATGAAGGCCGCCGCCGAAGCCACGCGCGCCTGGCCGCTGAAGCTGCACGCCAGCCTGAATCCGGTCATGATTGACGGCACCGGCATGTGCGGCGGCTGCCGCGTCACCGTGGGCGGCCAAGTGAAGTTCGCTTGCGTTGACGGGCCGGAGTTCGACGCGCATCAAGTGGATTTCGACGAGTTGACGCGCCGCAACCGCGCCTATCGCGACATGGAGCAGAACGCCTCCGCGCACGTCTGCCGCGTGGGATTGGGAGAGCCGCGCTAGACGCGCCGCCCCTTCCACGTCGTGCGGATGCCTAGCATGGCGCGCACCACGCCGAGCGTGCCAATCAGTTGGTAAACGTAGATCGCTACTGGCGCCCACAACGCCGACGTCCAACGGCGGTACCAGACGCCTAAGGTCAACGCGGGCAACAGCGCAAAGGCCAGCGTTTCCCACCACAGCTCTTGCCATGCCAATGCTCCAAGTAGTGGAGCCCAGAGGCAAAACGTGGTTGACGCCAGCGCCAGCCGGGTCGCTTGGCGTGGCCGTATGCTCATGAAACGCCGCGCGTTGCGGCGCACGCTGGCGCGGTATTCGGCGAATGTTAGCCCCATGCGCGCGCTGCCCAGTTGGCCGGAGCGGAAATAGTTCATCTTCAACGCATGACGGCGCAGCAGACGCGCCAGCGCCACATCATCGGGCATCTCCGTCGCCGCTGCCTTGTGGCCGCCGGCGAACAAATAGGCCTGACGCGAAAAGACCAGGCAGCGGCCGTCGATCAACAGGTCGATCGGGCGCGCTACGCCCATGTCGATGTCGCGTGCGGCGCAGAAACGCAGCGCTGTGGCATAGGGTGCTAGCGTGCGCTCGTGCCAGCGCGTGGTGGCCGGTTCCAGGAGAACAGACGCGCAGTGCACCTCCAACTCTACGCAGCGCCTGAGCAGGGCGGGGAGGAACGCCGGTTCGAAGTGCGTATCGCCATCGACGAAGACAATCCAATCCGACTCGGTGCACTCCGCGCCCGTCCAGCAGGCGTGCGCCTTGCCGCGCCACTTCGGCGGGCGCGGACCGGCCGCCCGCACCGTGGCGCCCGCCGCTTCAGCCAGCTCTGCCGTGCGGTCCTTTGATTCGTCGTCCACCACCAGCACCAGAGAGCCTGGAAAACTGGCCACCGCGGCTTCGATCGTCTTCTCCTCATTACGGGCCGGGATGACCACGCAATGATCTGGCAGCGGAGGCGCGCCACTCCCCTCCGTGGGCGTCAACTCCTCTATGCTGCGCCAGCGCTTCCGGCTGAAGTACATCCAAACGATCATGGATGCGGCAGTCAGCGCGGCCAGCGCGATGGACGGCCACATCAGATCGATCGACTCGTTGATATGAAGCTCTGTGGGGATTTCCTGAAGATACATGGTCTAAGGAGTCTGGCCAGCCCCTCCGTCTTTTTATTGTAGGGGGCTCCTGGTGATTTGGTGGACCATTTCGCGGAACTGCGTAGATTGGGTGTGTGGGTTTACGCAGGAGTGGTTGGATTCACCCACATTGGTCTGAAATTCAGACTGTGTTGAAAATATCAACAATACATTCAAGTCATTGAAAAAATTACCCTTGACGCTGGACTCCATTTTGAGATAGGTTTGGCCTGGATCCTGCAATGCGGGAGCTGGGCCGTCTGCGGCGGTCCAGGTTAGTTTGCTTTATGCTTCAGACTCGAAAGAGACAAAAGAAGGAGACCACATGCGCTTGCACACACGCTCCGGCGGTTGGATGAAGTGGGCTCTGGTGGTGATGGTACTGGTTGCCTCGACGGCGCTGGTCAGTTCCACCAAGTCCCCGTTCACCGCCCGTGACAAGGCATATTATGCGGATGAGGCGACGGTCAACTTCGTTCGGCCCGGCTTGGTGTTCACTATTGTGAGCGCCGACATTGCTACCGACGGAACGGTGAAAGTCCGCTTCAAGATAACGGATCCAAAGGGCGCCGCGCTCGAACGCGAAGGAATCAACACGCCGGGTGCGGTGTCGACCAGCTTCATCATCGCTCGCATTCCCACCACGGGTAAGTTCTATCAGTCTTATGCCACGCGCTTGAAGACCAGCACTTATTCGTCAACGGTGGGAAAACAGGCGCGGCAGGCTGGCG
>CAYZIX010000136.1:0-13588 GCA_964478395.1 uncultured Candidatus Solibacter sp. | reverse complement strand
GCGAAACGCCGTAGGATAGGTCGACCATGAACGTCGGGCTGGGGGTCAGCGTGTCGTTCAGCACAAACTGCTGGCCCTTGATCAGAATGTCGACGTAGCCACCGGAGGGGTTATAGCCGCCAAACGGATTGTTGGCGCTGAACAGATTGGTGGCGCCTCGATCGGCGCGATTCATGCTGTAACGGCCGAACATATGATGTGTCGGGCTGAAGCTATGATCGATGCGCTCATTGACTTGATCCGATTTGTTTGTGATGGCGCCCGTGCCGAGATAGTTGTAAGCGGCGGTCAACGCCGTGCCCGGCAGATTGGGAGTGGGGTAATAGGCAATCGCCTTCTTCGCCACTGAATCGAAGCGGCTGGACGGAATGACGTTACCCGCAAAGGCGGTGCGCGAATAGACGCCGGTCGATGAATTGAGCGTTGAGGTGAGCGGGTCGTAGATCACGATCTGCGATCCGGCTGCGGTATAGGTGTTCGAAAAATCGCCGCCGCGCTGCGCGGTGCTCGGAATGGTCATCAGGCTTGAAACGCCAACGCGGTTCCGGAAGCCCTCATAGGACGAGAAGAAGAAGCTACGATCCTTGCCGTTGTACACGCCGGGCAGCACAATCGGCCCACCGCCGGTCGCGCCGAACAGATTGTACGTGTATACATTCTTCTTCGCGCCGCTGGCGTTATTAAAGAAGGTGTTCGTATCCAACACGCGGTTGCGCAGAAACTCATAGGTATTACCGTGCAGCTGATTAGTGCCGGACTTCATAATCACGTTCACCACGCCACCGCCGGTGCGGCCGAATTCCGCGGAAAACGAGTTGGTCTGAACTTTGAATTCTTCCACCGCGTCGATCGAAGGCACGACCGACGGTGCAGAGTACAGGTTCTGGTCCACCGACACTCCGTCCAAAATGACTGACGACGAGTAGCCCGGCGCGCCGCTGACCGAGAAGTTGCCCTGTGTGTAGGCATTGCCGGTCGCCACCAGGCCACCGAAATTCGAGCCCGGCTGAACGCCGGCAGTCAGCGAAACCAGCGCCAGCGTATTGCGGCCGTTCAGCGGCAGATCGACGATCTTGCGGTTATCGACCACCTGGCCGAGCGATGATGTAGCGGTTTGTAGTTGTGTCGCCTCGCCCTTCACCTCAATCGCATCCGTCACGCTGCCGAGGCTCATCTCCAGGTTGAACTCCAATGCGTCCTGGACGCTGAGCTTAATGTTGTTCCGCACCAGCCGCTTGAATCCCTGCCGCTCAGCAGTCAATTCATAGGTGCCGGGGGGCAGTGACGGAGCCAGAAACTGTCCGACCTCATTTGTCTCCACAGCGCGCTTAACGCTTGTGCCAGTGTTGACGATTTCGACTCTCACAGCGGCCATCACCGCACCCGTCGTGTCGGTGACAGTACCGCCGATCGAGCCCGTGTTGGTCTGCGCCAGCAGCAGGCTACAGGTGACTGTCAACGCACCGATCAAACTGAGACCGATCCTCATAGTTACCTCGTGGGCCATTCAAATGGCTGGTACGATTCAATCATCACCCTTTGTTTCTTACAAGTGAATTGATTTCATCGTGCATTTACCATTGGTATACACTGAGGCATGCGCTTCAGCGAACTGCAAAGTCTGGTTGGATTGGCTGATTCCGGCAGTCTCCGGGCAACGGCGGAGAAGCTGCACCTGACGCCGGCCGCGATTCACAAGCAACTGCGAGTGCTACAAGACGAGCTTGGGGTGCCGCTGTATCACAAGTTGGGCAGCAAGGTGCGCCTGACCGAAGCCGGCCTTCTGATTCTCCCTTACGCCCGAAATCTGCTGGCACAACAGGAGGAGGCTGTCAGCGCAATCCAGGAGTGGAAAGGCCTACGCCGCGGCGTACTTCGGATCGGCTCCGGACCGACCATCGCAACTTATCTATTGCCAGGCTTGCTGACAACATTCCGGAACGCTCATCCAGAGATCGACATCGTTGTGGAGACCGGCAGTACGAACCAATTGCTCAATAGCCTGCGTGACGGTGGAATTCATCTTGCGCTGTTGGTGGAACCGTCAACCGAGGCCGAACACGAGATCGAAAGGCATCTGTCCTGGGTGTTCGAGATCGTAATTGTCGCTCATGCCAAGCGAACAATCGCACCGGTGTCTATCCACCGGCTTGCGGCTGAAAACTTCGTCCTGTTCAGAACTGGAGCGCGAATACAGGAGGCCATCGACCGGTATTTCCAGAAGTACGAGTTTCACCCCAAGGTGGCCATGCGGTTTGATAATGCGGACGCCATCAAAGCAATGGTTTGCGGAGGTTTCGGGTTGTCGATGCTGCCTTACTGGACTGTCGCAGCAGACATCAGGAGGCGAAGTCTACGGCTCGTACGGCAGACCGAGGCGCCGCTGCTCGGGAAAATCGTGCTGGCCAGTGTGGCCGATGCGCACGCACCAAGGGCGGTTGATGCGTTTGTCGAGATCGCACGCAAATACGACGCAGCCGAATGGAATCTGGGGGGCGCTTCGCATTAGCAACTGCTACGCGGGCATAAACGGAGATATCCGGCAGCCTAAAGATCCAGTTCAGCGTGTCAGAGCAGGCTGGAATACTCTTCCAGGGCGATTTTCACCAATTGGCTGCGCGTGCGTACGCCAAGTTTGTCGAACAGTCCGCGCAAAATGGACTTCACCGTGCTCTCACTGAGCCCGATGCGCTCGCCAATCTCCTTGTTGGCCAGCCCACGCAGCAACGAACGCATGACAACCAACTCGCGCTCAGACAGCGCCGCACCCGAGGCGCGCGTTCCGCCCTCAACATTTTCAAACAGTCCTCTGAGATAGCGCTGCTCCAGATAGACATCGCCGGCCGCAACGCGTTGGATAGCCTGGCGTAATTCTTCCGGCGAAGCCTGTTTATGGAAGATGCCGGCAACACCTTCGCGAATCAACGCGACAGCTTCGGCATCGCTGATTCCGGCCGTAACCACCAAAACACGGCAGTTAAGTCCAGCGGCGCGCGCGGCGTAGAGGAAATCGATCGCCCGTTCATTGCCCAGATCCACATCCAGCAGTACAAGGTCCGGCATGGCGCGCGGGATCTCGTTCACGGCCTGTTCGACCGAACTTCCCATGCCGGCAACCACCAACGAGGCATCGCGGCTCAGTACGCTGGCCAAGCCCTCCCGAAATAGCGCGTGGTCATCGATCAGATACAGCCTGACCGGTACTGGATTATCAAGTGGTTCTGTCATCGGTTTGCAGACGTCGGCAGCCGACAGCATATAGGCGTCACAACGCGGCCGGAAGTTTCACACAGAACACGCAACCTGTGGCCGAAGGCTCGTGTTTTAGATCCCCTCCACAGGTTCTCAGCAAAGCCCGCGAGACATACAACCCTAATCCAACACCAACCGCCTGCTGCTGAAACGGCTCAAACAGGTGTGTATTGGGCGAGACGCCGGACCCGGTGTCGGCCACGTGGATATGAACCTCGGGGCCGTGGCGCGAGGCGCGCAAGCTGAAACGTTTGGCTTCGGCGTCTCGCACCGCGCGCAGGCTGTTGCTGGATAGGTTCAAAAGCACTTGTGTCAGGTTGGACGGATCAGCCATGACACGAGGCAGATCGGGCTCCAGATCGAAATCCACGCCGCCACCACAGTCGCGCCAGGCCGGTTCAATTAACACACGCAACTGGCCAAATACGTCGTGCAGGCTAACCGGGGCCAGCGGGCTTCTGGTTTTCACCGCCAGATCGGCTGAAGCGACACGCCGTAGCGCATCCACCAGCGAGGCCAGCGTGGCGAATGCCGCCGGACGCGCCGTGTCTGAAGCGTCACGCAGGTTGCCGAGCGCCAACGTAATGGCGCCACAGATGTTTTTCACCTCGTGGCTAACCGCGCCGGCGATGATCCGATTATGCTTGGCCAGCAGCTCCAGATGCTGATCTTCCCGTTCGCGGATTTCGTCCGAGATATCGACGGCGATCACGGCCAAACGCCGCCGATCGGCCACGCCGTAGACAGAGAACCAGACTTGTGCGAAAAATGGCTCCCCATCGGCACGCCGGCCCTGGCAATCCGTGCTGGTCCGAAAAACCCCAGCCTGCGGATCCAGCCGCAGAGCTCCTTCCAGAACAGGCAGGAACTCGGTGACAAGCCGGCCGCGCGGCTCGCAGTCCCGCGCCAGACCGAAGAGCCGGCGCGTCTCCTCATTGGCGGTCAGCACGCGGCCCTGCTCATCGGCCGTGAAGATCGCCGCCGGACTGCTTTCGGCCAGCTCGCGCAAATGCTCTTCCAATTCCTGCTTACGCTGCTGCTGCTCGTTCAGCTCGCGGACATGCAGTTGCATCCGGCTGTGATGCTTCAGAATTTCAGCGATCAGCAGCCCGGTGGCTGAGTAGGCAACGAATCCGAGCAGGTAGCGGAGCCAAAACTCAAGTACGGAATTCGATGTCGAGAAGACGCCACGCAAGGTTGCGCAGATCAGCGCCAGCAGTATAATTTGGCCCCGGGGTGCAGCAATCGCGGCCAGCACGACGGGCAGCAGATAAAGCGTGCCCAGCGTGACGTCCGGCCCGACACGCCAGTCGAGCAGCGCCACGCCAATCACCATCGCCCCAGCCACCAGCAAAACACGTGCACGGTCTAAGCCGAGCAACAGGTTCAGCCAGTTGCCGACGCCACCCTCCGCACGGCCGCAGCTTCGCGTGGTCTGCACAAACTTCGTGATAACCCGCCACATTGCCCTTTGTTGCACCTTTTGACCGGAAGATTCCGCTTCCTGACCGAAAGACTCAGCCCTCAACACCAAAGACGGAGTGCCACCCGGGGTAGCCATTCGATAGCCTGTCGTGCTTGGGCCACCGTTCAGCTCCATATTGTCTCTCTATCCCGGACTCGTGTGCGAAGGCCGTGCCGCTGGCTGGCGTGTTAGTGGCCGGTGTGCTCACTTGCCTGGCCGTGCTGCCATTCCTTCCATTCGTCGGATTGCCACTGATTTCAGATGATTACACGCAATGGTTCTTCGCACGGCGCTACATACGGCTGGACGGGCTGGCTGAATTGTGGGCCGACCCGCTCTACCGCAGCCGCGCTACCTCATTGGCGCTGACGCGTCTGCTCGACATACCGTTCGGGCTCTGGCAGCCGGCACATCTATTGGCCGGACTGGCATTGCACGCGCTGAACGCGTTCCTGCTCTATCGTCTGGCGCTGCACCTTGATCTCAGCCAAACGGGCGCTCTGGTAGCAGCATGCGTATTCGCCTGCCACTCCGGCCACCAGGAAGCCGTGGTCTGGATCGCATCGCAGCACGAGTTGCTGCTGTTTGCCTTTGGAGCTGCGGCGCTGCTGTGTGCGCGCCGCTGGCTCGCCTCAGATGACCGTTGGGGTGCCTGGAGTGGAGCGCTGGCCACAAGCTACCTGCTGGCGCTCTACTCCAAGGAGTCGGCGGTCGTCTTGCTGCCAGCGCTTGGATATATGTGGTGGTGTTCTGGGCACCGCGACTGGAAGCGGTTGCTTGTTCTCGCGGCGCTGACCGGATTTACGCTTGCCTACGCTTTCGCGATCTTTCGCAGCGCGCCGACGCATCAGCATCTGAACGATGGTACGTTTTCCTTCCACGCACCGTTCTGGCTGACGTGGCCGCATAGTGTGGCGCGATTGCTATGGCCCGCCGGCTGGGTGGCGCTTGCGCTGGTGGGGTGGCGCGGCACACCCGCCCGGCAGCGACTGGTGTGGGGCGCGCTTGGGTGGATGGCGGTGAGTCTCACACCGTACATCTTTCTGACCTACCAAACACGCGTCCCCAGCCGCCACACTTATATGGCCGCTGCTGGATTGGCTGTACTGATGGCGGCGGCATTCGATACGGCATGCGAGCTTCTTCGCGGCCGGAAGCGCCGGATTGTGTGGGCGTTGTGCATTTTATTCGTAGCTGGCAACGTCGCCAACCTTTGGGTCCGCAAGCTGCCGCAGTTTGAACGCCGCGCCGCCGCCACTGAACGCTATCTGCGCGCCGCGCGCGCCCACCCGGGCCCGATTGTTGTCACGCGCGCGCCCTTCCCCATCTGGGTGTATCAACATGCCGCGGCCATCGGCCTGGGCCGCGCGCCGGAAAGCGTCCGCGCCGGCGCCAACGCTGAACCGGCCGCCTTCATTTATTCCGATCCGGATCACCTATGAACGCTTCGTCGCCCGCTAACGGCCTCTCGGTCTTCTTTCCCGCGTACAACGACGCGCCAACCATCGGCGCGCTGGTCTGGACCGCGTATGCTCTGTTGGCCGAGCGAATCGACGAGTTCGAGATCATTGTCGTGAACGATGGCAGCCAGGACGGAACCGCGGCCGTGCTCGATCACCTGCAGGCTAATCTCGGCTCGCATCTACGCATCGTCACTCACGCAACGAATCGCGGATACGGAGCGGCGCTACGCAGCGGCTTCGCCGCCGCGCGCTATCCGTGGGTGTTTTACACCGATGGCGACGGCCAGTACGACCCGGCCGAATTGGCCACATTGCTTGACAAAGCTAAAGACAACGTCGGATTGGTGAACGGCTACAAACTGACGCGCCAGGACGCGCGCCACCGCATCTGGATCGGCCGTTTATACAACTTCTTTGTGCGCCACCTGTTCGGCATCCGTTTGCGCGATATTGACTGCGATTTCCGTTTGTTGCGGCGCGCCATCGTTTCAAACGGACACCTGCGAGCCGATGGCGGCACCATTTGCGTGGAACTGGCGCTGGCGGCCGAGGCGAGCGGGCTCAACGTTGTGGAAGTGCCCGTACATCATTACCCGAGACGCCACGGACAGTCGCAGTTCTTCCGGATTCGCCCATTGCTGGGCACCTTTTTTGAATTGGCGCGGCTATTCTTCGCGCGTTTCGTGATTTCGCCGGGCGAATCCCGGCCCGTTGAAGGAGATTAGGCGCCGCTCTCACCGGCGTCCGTAGAAACAACCTGTGCAACCCCGGATCCGGTCCGTCCATATGTTCGACCTGCGCCCCGCGTTGCGCCGGGCGCGGCCTGTTATCAGCACCTGTCTGCGCGAAATGCACGCCGCCGGGCAATACATTCTGGGCCCGCAAGTGGCGGCGTTCGAGCAGGAATTGGCCGAGACGTTCAGCGCGGGCCACGCCATTGGCGTCGGCACCGGCACGTCGGCCCTGGAGTTGGCACTGCGCGCCACGGGTCGAGCCGGCGAAGTAGTTGTGCCCGCGCTGACCTCGCTGTTCACCGCACAGGCCGTGGTTGCCGCCGGCTGCCGCCCACGCTTCGCCGATGTCGACGATGACACCTTGCTGATTACCGCCAAAACAGCCGCTAAAGCCTGGACAGACAACACGGTAGCCGTTGCCGCCGTGCATCTCTATGGGCAACCCTGCCCGCTTCAATCGCTGTCCCACCTCTGCCGCAAGCATGGGGCGGCGCTCGTTCAGGATGCCTGCCAGGCACACGGCGCATCGCACGCCGGGCGCGCGCTGACCGGCTGGTCGCCGTTTGTCTGCTACAGCTTTTATCCAACCAAGAACCTTGGCTGCCTGGGAGACGGGGGCGCCGTTCTTACCAACTCGGCAGACGTTGCACGCCGGGTTCGCCTGCTGCGTGACGGCGGACGCAACGGCGGCCAAGTCGCCGCGGTGACGGCCGTGAATTCGCGGCTGGACGAAATGCAGGCGTGCTATCTGCGCGCCTTGCTACCGCATCTCGATCATTGGAACGGGCATCGACGCCGCTTGGCCGCGCACTACCGCAAGGCGCTAGCTGGAATCGAGGGCGTGCGGCTCCTGAACGACTCCGACGAGTCCGTCTATCACCTGTTCGTTGTCCGTGTAGCGCGCCGTGAGAAGCTGCGCGCTCATCTGGCCGGGCTCGGCATACAGACCGGGGTGCACTACCCTGTTCCGCTGCACCTGCAGCCGGCCTTCCGCGACACGGGGCTGGGCCGAGGCGACATGCCGGTGGCCGAACGTGCCTGCCGCGAGATCCTCTCGCTTCCAATCGGCCCGCACGTCCGTCCGGGCGATGTTGAGCGGATCGCCTCAGCAATCCGGAGGTTTTACCAATGAGACCCTTCAGCCGTGGCTATGCCGGCAAGCGCGTGGTGGTGACAGGCGGGCTCGGTTTCTTGGGCAGCAATCTGGCGCACGCATTGGCCGAGGCCGGCGCGGAGGTGACAGTGCTTGACGCGCTAACACCTGGCTGCGGTGGCAAATTGCTCAATCTGAATAACATTGCCAAGCCCTGCCGCATCGTGCGCGGCGATATTGGCGATCCCGACGCCGCGCTGGACGCCTGCGGGCGCTGCCAAATTGTCTTCAATTTGGCCGGTGAGATCAGCCACTCGCGCAGCATGACCGAGCCGGAGCGTGACTGCGCACTGAATTCCGTGGCCCAGCTCCGCTTCCTCTCGCTGCTGGCCCAGTACTCGCCCGGCGTACGCGTAGTCTACGCCGGCACGCGACAGGTGTATGGCACTCCCCTGCACCTGCCAGTGGACGAAAACCACCCGGTAGACCCGGTCGACTTCAACGGTATCCACAAATATGCCGCCACGATGTATCACATGCTGTACTCACGGCTGGGACAGTTGGACGCCGCCGTGCTCCGGCTGAGCAACGTCTATGGACCTCGAATGGCGCTGGACGTCGGCGGACAGGGCTTTCTCGGAGTTTTCATTCGCCGCGCGCTGAACGGCGAGCGTCTCACCGTATACGGCACCGGCGAACAACTGCGCGACCCCATTTATGTTGACGACGCCGTCGATGCTTTCCTGGCCGCAGGCTCCATCGACCGCCTGCCCGTACGTTCGTTCAACCTCGGCGGCGGTTGCGCGCTGAATCTGCGCACTATCGCCACGCTCATTGCACGGCTGGCCGGCTCGGGCGCTGACGCCCGCAGCGTTGAATTCCCGCCCGATCAGCGGGCCTGGGACATCGGCAGCTACGTGGCCGACTGGTCCCGCGCCAGCCGCGTCCTAAACTGGTCGCCACGGACCTCTTTCGCTCAAGGCGTGGAGGCAACTTTGCGTTTTTATCGCAACCATTGGAACGACTACCTTCCGGCGCCGTTGTCCGATAACTCCGCTTGTGCCGTCGAAACTTCGCGCTAGCGCGACGGCTCAACCAATTAAAAAAACCTTTTCCAGACGTCTGGGTTTGAAATATCGGACGGAGAACTCAAACCACGCGCCTGGACGGATTGCGTGAAGCTCATTGTCTCCGTTACTTGGAGTAGCTTTATGCATTTCGATGCCGACTCCCGGCGCGTCGCTCTCGCCGGCATGCTAGTGCTGGCAACGGTTACCGCCTTGGCTGCCGTGACTTACTACGCCACGTATAAAGTGGACGGCACGACAGCCACTAGTTCGGATCAGACCTACACGGCCAGCGCGGCCGACACCTCGGCCGTCTGGGTGGCCAATGGCGGGAATCTGACCCTGACCAACCCCACCATTTCGACCACGGGTGACACCTCTTCCACCGACAACAGCAGCTTCTACGGCCTGAACGCGGGCCTGCTGGTGACCACAGGCAGCACAGCCACCGTCACGGGCGGAACCATCACTACCACCGGCAAGGGAGCCAACGGCGCCTTCGCCTACGGCACAGGCGCCAAGCTGACCATGTCGAACATGACCATCAAATGCACCGGCGATGGCGGCCACGCCTTCATGGCCACCGGCGCGGGAACGGTGATCGCCAATAACCTGACTATGACGACCACTGGCGGCTCCTCCAGCGTCGTCGCCACAGACCGCGGGAGCGGCACCATCACCGTCAACGGCGGCACCATCACGAGTTCTGGCAGCAACTCGGCGTCGCTCTACTCGACGGGCACGATTGTCGCCAACGACGCCACCATGGTGGCCAACGGCGCGGAGGGGGCGGTGATCGAAGGCTCGAACACAATCACGGTGAACAACTCCTCAATGACCGTGAACAAGGAAAAGTGGGGCGTGATGGTCTACCAGAGCATGTCGGGCGACGCCGAAGGCAGCACCGGCACGTTCTCGATGACCGGTGGCTCGTTCAAGTACACGCCGACGTCGGGGCCGCTGTTATATTCGACCAACGCCACTTCGTACTTCAACATGACGGGCGTTGCGGTGACGAACAACTCCGGCGTGCTGCTGTCCGCCGCAGCCGGCAGCTGGGGCACTTCGGGCTCCAACGGTGGCCACGCCATCCTCACGTTCAGCGGACAAACCATCAGCGGCGCGATGACCGCCGACAGCATCAGTTCCATCGCGCTCACACTGCAAAACTCGTCGGCGCTGACCAGCGCCATCAACACGGCCTCAACGGCCGAAAGCGTGGCCGTGACCATGGATTCGTCCAGCACGTGGACGCTGGCTGGCGACTCCTATGTGACCACGCTGGCCGACTCGGCCGGCGTCTCCGGCTCGTCCATCACTAACATCACCGGCAACGGGCACAACCTCTATTACGACGCCACGGCATCGGCCAACTCCTATCTCGCCAGCGGCACCTTCACGCTGCAAAACGGAGGCTACCTGCTGCCGAAAGGCTCGACGCCACCCACGACATCATGCAGCTACACCGCGGTGGCCGCCGCCTCCAGCTTCGTTGCCGCGGGCGGCACCAGCACCGTTACGGTCACCACCGCCTCCAGCTGTTCCTGGACGGCAACTACGTCAGACAGTTGGCTGACCATCTCCAGCGGCGCGTCGGGCACGGGCTCCGGCACGGTGACCTTTGCCGTGGCGGCCAACACCTCCACCAGCACACGCACGGCGACGCTGACTGTAGCCGGCACAACCATCACCATCACGCAGGAGGCGGCGGCGTCATCCACAACCAGTTGCACAGGCACGCTGTCGTCAAACTCGGCGACTTATGCCGCCAGCGGCGGGTCGAGCACCATTACGGTGACGGCGGCAACGGCTTGCACCTGGACAGCCGCTGCCTCCGACAGTTGGATCACGGTGTCCAGCGGCGCTTCCGGAACGGGCTCCGGCTCGGTGATCTACTCCGTGGCGGCCTACACCGGCACCAGCTCGCGCACGGGCACGTTGACCATCGCCGGAGCCACATACGTGATCACGCAGTCTGTGAACGGGCTGACAGCGCTCTCGTTCGTCCCGGTGACGCCGTGCCGGCTGGTGGACACGCGCATCTCCGGCAACTTCGGCGGCACACAGTACACTGCCGGCGAGACGCGATCCATCGTCGTCCCGAACGGCGGCTGTAGCATTCCGTCCACGGCGGCGGCCTACTCGCTGAACGTGGCCGTGGTGCCGGTGAAGACGCTCGGCTACACGACGCTGTACCCCACCGGCGCCACTTACGCCGGCGGCGCAACGCGCCCGCTGGTTTCGACCGTGAACTCCACCGACGGACGCGTGAAGTCGAACGCGGCCATTGTGCCGGCGGGCTCGAATGGCACCATCGACGTCTACGTCACCGACGCCACGGACCTGGTACTGGACATTAACGGTTATTTCGTTGCGACCGCAACTGACACTTCAGCGTTGGCGTTTTATCCAGTTACGCCGTGCCGCTTGGTCGATACTCGCAATACCACTTCAGACCTTGGCGGACCGTCACTCTCCGCCGGCGGCACGCGTACCTTCCCCATCCGCGGCACTTGCAACCTGCCCACCACCGCTCAAGCCTATTCGCTGAATCTGGCCGCCGTGCCAAGCAGCGGGACGCTCGGCTACCTGACGGCGTGGGGCACTGGCACCAGCCAGCCGTTGGTGGCCAGCCTGAACGCGCCCACGGGCACGGTGGTATCGAACGCGGCCATTGTGCCGGCGGGCACGGACGGCTCCATTAACATCTATGCCAGCGACGCCACCGACGTGGTGGTGGACGTGAACGGGTACTTCGCGCCGGCGGGCACGGGCGGGCTCTCGTTCTACGCTGCCAGCCCCTGCCGCATGGTGGACACGCGCCTGGCGACGGGCGACTTCGGAGGTCCGGAGCTCTCGGCAGCGTCCACTCGCAGCTTTACGCTACCGTCATCGGCCTGTGGCCTGCCCTCCACCGCTTCAGCCTACTCGCTTAGCGCGACCGTCGTGCCCGACGCCGAACTCGGCTACCTCACCCTGTGGGCGGCCGGCGTAACACAACCCCTGGTCGCCACACTGAATGCTTCCGACGGTGCCATCACATCGAATGCCGCCATCGTGCCCGCGGGCACCAACGGAGCTATCAGTGCCTACGTGACCAACGCGACGCACCTGATTCTCGACCTGAACGGCTACTTCAAATAGAGAGTCAACGGAATGGTCTCGGTCTGCCCCGCGGCGACGCGAAAGGCGCCCCATGCCTCAACCCGCCCCTGGCGGACCGAGACCACAACGTTGAAGTAGCCCGGCCAGCATTCGGCCTCGTCGGTCGAGGAGAAGTACACGGCGCGATCCGGATGCGAGTGGTAGAAGCCAATTACAGCGAGCCCTGTTTCGCGCGCCTCGCGCTGGATGCGCAGGTGCGCTTCGGCGTCTAGCAAAAAGCGCCGGCGCGGGTCCACTTCATCCACATTTGCAACAGCAATGGCGCGCGCGACGCGCTCTCTGTTGCCCAGCAGAATGCCGCAGCACTCCAGCGGGTAGTCACGTTCGGCATGAGCAGCCATGGCCTGCCAGGCAGCTTCTTCCAGCACCAGCATGTGTCTCCAATCAATAGCAGAAGTACCGGTTGAATCAACTATGCGGCCGGCAGAGAATTGAAGCCATGGTTACTCGCCGCCAGTTTGGCGCCACGCTCGCCGCTCCGCTGCTGAACGCCGCCCCGTCCTCCCGCCCAAACATTTTGTGGATCACTTGTGAGGACACGGGCCCGGATTTCCCCTTTTGCGGCGACGCCTATTCCGTCGCGCCAAATCTCACCCGGCTGGCCGTGCGCTCGACCACCTACCGCAACGCCTGGAGCGTGGCGCCGGTGTGCGCGCCGGCGCGCACTTCCATCATCACGGGCTGCTACCCGTCGGCGCTGGGCGCCGAGAACATGCGCTCGATTATCCCGCTGCCCGCCGGGCAGGAACTCTTCCCCGCCCTGCTGCGCAAGGCCGGCTACTACTGCACGAACAACGCCAAGGAAGACTACAACGTCGAAAAGCCCGAAGGCACATGGGACGAATCCAGCAAGAACGCGCACTACTCGAAGCGCGCGGCGGGCCAGCCCTTCTTCGCGGTGTTCAATCTGCTAGAAACACACGAAAGCCAGATCCGCGCGCGTCCGCATACGCTGGTCCACGACCCGAAGGGTGTACGCGTGCCCGCCTACCATCCCGACACGCCCGAGGTGCGGCACGATTGGGCGCAGTACTACGACAACATCACCACCATGGACGTAAAGGCCGGGCGCCTGCTGGACGAACTGGAAAAATCAGGGCTCGCGGATAACACCATTGTCTTCTTCTATGGCGATCACGGCTCCGGCATGCCACGCTCCAAGCGCTGGTGCTACAACTCCGGCCTGAATGTCTCCATCACGGTTCATATCCCGGAGCGCTTCCGCCAACTGGCGGCCAAGGATTACGTCCCGGGCGCGTTGAACAACCGGCTGGTGAGCTTCGTCGATCTGGGACCGACCGTGCTCAGTCTGGCCGGCGTCAAACCGCCCTCCTACATGCACGGCCAGC
>CAYZIX010000135.1:0-13650 GCA_964478395.1 uncultured Candidatus Solibacter sp. | reverse complement strand
CTGCATCTGCCGCATCATAAAGATCCAGAACGCCAACAGCAGCACGAACGGTACGGCGTTGATGATCACCGTAATCCAGTTGCCTGAAGTGGGCTCCTTGATTCGCGTGATAACGTTCTTCTCGTTCAGCAGATCATAGATCTTGTCGTAGCCCGCCGGGATAGTAGTCTTCAGTTCCGTGCGGTCCTGGAACGTGCCATGCACTTCGGTGCCGCCGATCTGCACCTCTTTAACCCGCCCAGCTTCCACTTGCTTGACGAAGTCCGTAAACGAGAGATCGGTCACCCCCCGGGTGTTGTTGGCCTTCATGACGGTCCATAGCAATATCGCCACGCAAACCAGAACCACCCAGAAGATCGCAGTCTTGACGTTCGAATTCATTCCTTCTCCAACGCGGCCGGCTCGAACAATTGTAGCTCCACTTATTAAGACGCCAAATATAGCGCGTGTGATTCACCTACGCGCGTTAAGTTACGGGTGTTGAGCCATCCAGCTCCCTGACCCGCCAGCGCCTCATCGAGCCCGCTTGCGCCGCCGCCCAACCGGCAACGCCCATGCCGCGGCTCCACACAATCTCGTCTCCACACACCAACATCGGCCACTTCGGCCTTTCCCAGCAGGCAACACCCAGATCGGCCAGCAAATCTTTCAGCTTCACCCCAGCCCGCCGGCCTTCCGGCTGGAACCGGTCGCCGGGCTGCCAGCCGCGCAGCACCAGGGGAAACTTCACCCGGTCTGCGTCAAAACAGCCGTCGTTCACAGTATACCGGGAATCCCAATCGCCTGTCTCTTCAATCACTTCGACGCGCACTCCGGCGCCCGCCGCCACGCCCGGTCCGGCCAGTTCCACACTCCACGGCCGCGTCGTCTCTTCTCCAGCCCGCGCAAACCGCAGCAGCCCGAACGAACGCCGCACCTCGACGCCAGGCAACTCCACCCTGCCCTCGCCCGCCTGTTTCGTCGCAAGTGCCCACAATTGATTGAGATGCGCGCTGGTGAAGCGCCGTGCCGATCCGCTGGTCCGTGCCAGCAACCGCCGCGCCAGCCGCTTGCCAAACGCGGCCCGGTGGCTGCCAATCGCTTTCACAGGCACAACGAATGGCGGCTCATTCACGCCCAGTTCCGCGTCGGCCCGCTCCACCATCTCTTCCCAATACGCCGCATCCTCGGCCGCCAACCCGGCCAACCGCGCTACGGCCTCCACGCCACCCGGGCGGATCTGTTCGAGCAGCAGCAACAGTTCGTGCCGGATTCGGTTGCGCGCCCGCCTCGGATCGTTGTTGGTCGAATCTTCCCGCCACTCTTCATGGCGCTTCGTGAGCCACGCTCGCACCTGCTCTCGGCTCACTTCAATTAGCGGCCGGATAATGCCCTCGCGCGTCACTGCCCGCACGCCGGCCAGCCCCTCTTCCGACGTGCCCCGCATCATCCGGAATAGGACGGTCTCGGCTTGATCGGTCTGTGTGTGTCCGGTGGCGATCCGCTCCAACCCGTGTTCGCCTGCCGCCCGGGCAAAGAACGCATACCGTGCCTCGCGAGCCTGCTGCTCCAGGTTCCCCGCCCCTTCGGGCTTCCGCCAGCGCTCCACCGTCACCTTCAACCCCAGCCGCGCGGCCAATTCACACACAAACCGCTCGTCACCATCAGACTCCCCGGCCCGCAGCCCGTGATTCAGGTGCAGCACGTGCGGCCGCCAGCCCAATTGCACCAGCACCAACAGCAGACACACCGAGTCTGCTCCGCCCGACACGGCCACTCCCATACGGGCCGAGCCGGGCAGCATGTTATAACGGTGAATAGTTTCCGCGACTTGTTCCGTGAGCACTGCGCTTCGGTCGCCTTGCTCGATTGTAAGGGACGCCGCGGACTACCCCCAAGCGAAGGAGATCGTCTCAATCCGATGCCACCTCAAGTGAGCGCCGACGTCCGGGCCCGGGCAGCGCGTATCAAACTCGTTCTGATGGACGTGGATGGCGTGCTGACCGACGGGAAGTACTTCCACGTCCCGCACCCCAGCGGTGGCCTGTTTGAGGTGAAGATGTTCGACTCGCTCGACGGCATCGCCCTGCAATGGCTCAACCGCTGCAAGATTCAGTCCGGCCTGATCAGCGGCCGCGACGCCGAATCCACCCGCGAGCGCGCCCGTACCGGCAAGATGACCTACTGCTACATGGGCAACACCGAAAAGCTGCCCATCTTCCACGAGATCCTCGAAAAGTCCGGCTTCACGGCCGACCAGGTGGCTTATCTTGGCGACGACCTCACCGACGCCATCCTGATGAAGCGCGTCGGTCTCGGCATTGCTGTTGGCAACGCCGTCCCTGAAGTGAAGCACACCGCCCACTACACCACTACCGCCGTCGGCGGCCATGGCGCGCTGCGCGAGGCTACTGAACTGATCCTTGACGCTCAGGGTCTCTGGCAATCCATCCTGGATCACTACGAAATCGAGTTATGAACCGCGAACGCATTGGCGTCGTCGTTGAGGTGCTCGACCAGCCCGGCGTGCTGCACGCCCTGACCGGAGCCATTGCCGCCCGTCAGGCCAACATCGCCTCAGTGGAGATGCTCGGCGGCGCGGCGGGCCGGCCTCGCATCTACTTCGAACTGGAACTGGAAGGTGACGGCGACGCGCTTGTCCAGGAACTCGGCGCCATCAGCGGAGTGGTCAGCGTCCGGGCTGAAAAAAGCCTCCACAAGATCTACGGCAAGCGGATCATCATCATGGGTGGCGGTGCCCAGGTGGGCCAGGTGGCTATCGGAGCCATCAGCGAAGCCGATCGCCACAATATCCGCGGTGAGCACATCTCGGTCGACACCATCCCGCTGGTCGGAGAGCAGGCTTTGGCCGACGCCGTGCGAGCCGTCGCGCGCCTGCCCCGCGCCTGTGCACTGGTGATGGCCGGCGCCTTGATGGGCGGCGAAATTGAGCGCGCCGTGCGCGAGGTCCGCGCCCAGGGATTGCTGGTTGTCAGCTTGAATATGGCCGGCAGCGTTCCCGACGCGGCCGATCTTGTCGTCAGCGATCCCGTTCAGGCCGGCGTGATGACCGTTATGGCTGTTGCCGAGACGGCCAAATTCAGCATTTCACGCCTGAAACGCCGCGTTTTCTAGCGGATTTGCAGCCCGAACTCGCGCAATAATTCAGCCGGCCGCCCGCGCGGCGCAATCCGCACCCAGTAATTGCCCGCTCTTAGACCGTTCTCAATCGTGATCTGCGCCACGCCGGACATCATGGCCGCCTGCGCAGAATGGATCTCCCGGCCCGTCGAATCGACCACCGTAAATGCCACCGGCGCCGTCTGTGGCAACCCCGTCAGATCCGCCTTCAGCCGCAGAGTCTTTCCCGCCGGCGCCTGTGCCCGCGCCGGCTGGCCCGTGCGCTCCGCATTCAGCGTGACGTCCATCCCACTCTGCTTCGATATCTGCCGTGGCAGGAAGATCAGCCCCAGGGAGGCGGCGAAAACTCCCGCCATCACCCAGCGCAAGCCTAGCGAATTCAGCCACTTCGCGCGCGCCGGTTTCACCTCTTCCGGTGTGCCGTTGTAGGCGCGGTCCAGTTCCTCGGATTCAACAGTCCGTGCCGCTGAGCGGAAGGTGCCGATGTAGTTTTCTTCGGTCGCTACCGCATCCTGGCAGTTTTGGCACACCAGAAGGTGTTCTTCGATCACTTCGCGCGTCACACCCGACAGGCGGTCGAAGAGATACTCCTCGATCTCCTTTGGCGTCAGGCAGGTTTGCGCGGAGCGACGAATTAGAAGGCCCTCCTGGAATCCATCATCATCCCAGTTTAAACCCGTCATATCGTGTCCGTGTCCTCCGTTATTGAGCCCCCGGCACACACCGGCGGCCTTTCGAGCGGAGCTGTTCAGTTGTTGTGTCTGAATTGAGTAGTTTCGGACCGGACGGAAATCTCTCAGTAATATTTTCAGATCATGTCGCGCAGCAGTTCGGGACGCGGCTGCGGAATAATCACCTTGTTTACCAGCATCCCCTTGCGGGCGATAGCGTTAGCGCCGGCATCAATCGCCGCGCGCACCGCCGCCACGCTGCCCGTCACGGTGGTAAACGCCTTGCCGCCCAGCGCCATCGCCAGACGCACCTCCACCAGCCGTACGTTGGCCGCCTTCGCCATCGCGTCGGCGCCCTCAATCATACTGCCAACGGAGAAGGCCTCCAGCACACCGATCGCTTCCAGTTCGGTCACATTCGACGTGCCGCTGATGGCCGGGAAGAGGTCCTCGTGGACGTTCGCGATGACGCCCGCGTCGATGATGCTGAAATCTCCGGTTGAGCGCCCTGCCTCGACGGCGGCATCCACGTCGGCCACGTTACCGCGCACCAGCACCAGATACTTGCCCGAACAGATAGTGCGCGAAAGCACCAGTTCCACGTCGCTTGCCTTCAGCATCGCGTCGCAAACCGCGTAACCCGCGGCGATGCTCGACAATTCAATCAATCCCACAGCGTTGCGCGCCATCGTTTATGCCTCCAGCTCAATCCAGTTGGCATCGGCGTGTGCCACGCGCCCGTCAATGCTGGCGTGCACGTTCGCGCCCAACTCGCCATCGTTCATCTTCGCCACCGTCTGGCCGCGCGTCACGCGCTCGCCCACCTGCACCACCGGCGTGGCCGGCTTGCCGGTATGCTGCTTGGTGGCAATCCGCACCCGGCGCGCAGCCGGTTCGGTCTCCACAAAAGGAGTGTGCCCTTCGTACTGCTCGATCTGTAAGCGCTGGCGCAACTGCGCCTGCGGCACGCGGCGGTATTCCTTCATCGGGTGGACCCGCACCGGCTTCACCTGCGTGTACTTGATCCCGGCCGCGCGCAGATCCTGCTTCGCCTGATCGCACGCCTCTTTCGGGAAGAGGTCTTCCGGGCAGGAATAGAGCGTGCATAGCCCGCAACTGCAACACAGCTCGGCCCACTGGCTCCAGTTCTCCTTGCCCGCCAGCGTGAAGCCCAGCGTGCGCATCACGCGGTGCGGTTGCACGTCGTAGCCCAGCAGGTAGCGTGGGCAGAATTCCGTACAGGCGCTGCACTGGTCGCAGGCGCTCTTACCGATGTGCGCCATCGCCTCACGCGGCTGGCTCTTCCGCAGCACCAGCGGATGCTCGGCCGGCAGCACAATCAACCCGCAGGTCGTCTTCGTCACGACACCGGATAAATCCTTCGCCAGTTGCCCCATCATCAGGCCGCTGACGAACACAGCTGTCTCATCGCGCGTCGGCCCGCCGGCCACGGCGAGCAGATCCTCGAAACTCGCGCCCAGTGGCGCCCAGAACGAGCACGGTTTCCGCACCGCGCCCGAAATGGAGACGAACTTTTTCGTTACCGGCTCGCCCTGCGCCGCGCGTTCCACGTTGTACAGCGTCTCCACATTATTGACGACGCAGCCCACCGCCAGCGGAATACCCGCGGCCGGAATCAACCGCCCCGTCGCGGCGTAGACAATCTCGTACTCGTCGCCGGAGGGATAGAAATCACCGAGATGCGTCATCCCGATGCCCGCCGCCTTGGCGTGCGGCTCGATGGCCTGGATGGCGGCCTTGTTCTTGTCCTTGACGCAGAAGCGGCCTTGGGCCGCGCCGACCGCTTCCATCATCCGGTGCATCCCGGAGACGACATCGGCGGGCCAGCGCTTCATCAGTTCGAAGTCCTTATGCAGCAACGGTTCGCACTCGGCCCCGTTGGCCAGCATGAACTCGGCCTTGGACTTTGCCTTCACCTCGGTGGGGAAACCCGCTCCACCGGCGCCGACAACGCCCATTTCCCGCAGTGTTTGGCTCAGCATGTTCTATTCAGCAACGAATCTTTAGCATATCGCAGCACGCGTCAGGATCAGCCGATTCTGATGCGGGCGCTTCTACCTGGCTACCTCAAAGCCCTCCCGTAGTCGAATGTCCGCCGCTGACGCCCCCACCATTACCTCGTACGAGCATTCTTCTACGATGGCCTGAAAACGGGGATCAAGATGCGCGATATCCTTCGGCGTCAGCAGGAAGTGAAGTTCCCGTTCTTCACCGGCGCTCAGCCGGATCTTGGCGAATTTCTTGAGTTCCAGTACCGGCATCGTCACCACGTTGGAATTCGTGCGGATGTAAAGCTGAACTACCTCCTGGCCTGCGCGACCGCCGGTGTTCTTCACCCGGCAATGGATTTCCAGGTCTTGATCCGGCCTGACCTTCGGCGCCGAAAGCCGCAGGTCAGAATAAGCGAATGACGTATAGCTGAGGCCGTGCCCGAACGGAAACAACGGTGCGGGCGACGCGTCCACATAGTCGCGCCCCGGCTTGTCCGGGCTACCGGGCCGGCGATAGTAACCATCCGCCGAAGGCTTGCGATTGTAATAGACGGGCAGTTGCCCCACCGTGGCGGGAATGGTAATCGGCAGCCGGCCGGAGGGGTTGATCTTGCCGAACAGAATGCCCGCAATCGCGTGCCCGCCCTGCTCGCCCGGATACCAGGCTTCGAGAATCGCCGGTATGTTCTGGACCACCCACGGAATGGTCTGCGGACGTCCATTGACCAGAATCACCACGACAGGCTTTCCTGCGCCTGCCACCGCCTGAATGAGCTCTTCCTGCACGCCGGTCAGGTTTAGATTGGTCCGGTCGTAGCCCTCACCGGACGTCGCGTGGCGATAGTCCACCGGTTCCACCAGCCAGCCGACGCCCTGCAGCGGCATGCTGGTCTCGCCCACAACCACCACGGCCACATCGCTCTGGCGGGCAGCTTCGACCGCCTCCGCGAATCCCGACTTGTCCGCACCCAGCAGATTGCACCCTTTCGCATAGCGAACCCGCACTCCGGGACCGGCCAGCGCCTCGATGCCTTGCCGGATGGTCACGCCGTCTTTGTTATCCTTTGTCGCCGAATAATCACCGAACTGGACCTGATTCGCATTCGGGCCAATTAGCGCGATGGATTTCAGCGCGCCCGCGTCGAGCGGCAGCAGCGATCCCCGGTTCTGCAAAAGAACCACCGACTCTTCCGCCGCCCGGCGGGCCGTGGCAATGTGCTCCGGCGTTCGCACCCTGGCCTGATAAGCATCTCGCGGCGCATAGGGGTGCTCAAACAGGCCAAGCTTGAACTTTGCGGTCAGCACCCGCCGGACGGCTGCGTCAATCTGGGCCAGCGGAACGCGACCCGCCCGGACCATCTCCGGCAAGTTGCGATAGCACTCATCCGACGGCGCTTCCACATCCACACCGGCATTGACGCCCATGCGAGCGGCATCGGCCCGGTCCCTGGCAATGCGGTGGAAACCGACCATCATTCCAATCCCGCCGTAATCGGAAAAGACATATCCGCCGAAGCCCAGTTCCTTGCGCAGGACGCCGTCCAACAGATCTTTACTCCCGTGCAACGGCACGCCGTTGAAATCGTTGTAGCCAGGCATCACGGAGTAGACATTGGCTTCCTGGATTGCGGCCTCGAACGGCGGAAGGCAGAACCTTCGCATCTCGATCTCCGGCAGCAGGATGGGCGCCAGATTGATGCCCCGCTCCGGGAATCCGTGCCCCAGGAAGACTTTCGCCATGGCGCCGATGTGCTGCTGGTCAATTCCAGCCGCACTCTGTTTAGCGGGGCCCTGGAGACCGTTGACATACGCCACCGCCAGACGGCTGACCAGATACGGGTCTTCTCCATATGCCTCTTCTACGCGGCCCCAACGCTGCTCGCGGATCACGTCCAATGTCGGAGCAAGCGCCTGGCGGATGCCCAGCGAACTGGCCTCGTCGGCAATCTCCGCGGCCACACGTTGCACCAGTTCCGTGTCCCAGGTGCTGGCCAAGGCAATAGACTGCGGATAAATCGTGGCCCCATAAAACATAACTCCATGCAGCGTTTCGATGAACGGGATCATCGGGATGCCCAGCCGCGTCTTTTCCAGGCAGTAGCGCTGCGCGGCGTTGATCATTCCGGGCATCACACGCATATCCGCCCCGAATGTGCCTTCCAGCAGGCCATAGCATTTCCCGTCGAGCACCGAGGCAACCCGGGAGCCGTCAACCCGGCCATCTTTCAGCGGAAGAGCACCGTCCACCAGCATTCGGCGCGTGCTGCGGATCGTCATCTGCGCCACTTTCTCTTCCACGGTCATCCTCTGGAGCAGATCCTCCACCCGGGCCTCCACCGGTGCATTCCGGTCCCGGTAGACGGGCTCGCCAGCCACTGCCAACCCGGCGCCGATGAGTGCGCCCCACAGGCAAACCGCCATCGTCTTCAAAACAGCAATCTGTTCAATCGTCCGCATGTCTGTGCCCTTATCATCCTCAATTTTGCGCAGGTGTCGCTGCGCGGCCCCGCGACCCTTCGTCTTCGGCGTCCGACCCCTTGCGCTCGATACAATGACGTCCGAACCATGTTCCGTCTTCTCTCGTCGGTCCTTGCCCTTTCCGCGCTGCTCCCCGCCGCCGACAGCGCCCGTTTCGAATCCTGCTATGCCCGCTGGGATGGCGCCTCGCTCACCATCGGCAACGCGCATATCGAGCGCCAGTGGCGCCTGCAAGACGGCACCCTCCACGCCTTCTCCTTCCGCGATCTCTCCACTGGCACTGAATGGCTCGCCCAGCCCTCCACGCCGCTGCCCACCGCCGCCACCGGCCACTTCGTCTTCTCCAGCAAGAGCGGCGCGCCCTCGGCCGTTTCAGCCGGAGCGCTCACTGTCGATCTCGCCTCCCCCGCCGTCACCTACCACTTCCGCGTCTACCCGGAGGCGAGCGGCGTCACCGTGCAGGCCGATTCAGCCGCCCTGCCAGACGCGCTCGATCTTGCCGCCGAACACATCCGCCTCACCCAGGTCACACTCCTCGATCAGACCGATGGGCGCAACGAACTCGTCTTTGAAAATGAGTGGCTCCTGCAGACCAACGAGCGCGCTCTGCGCCTCTCCGGCAACCTCTTCATCGCCGAGAACACGCTTACCCGATCCGGGCTCATCTTCCTCAAGCTCGGCCCGCTGCCGTACTCCCGTCCCATCAAGGACGAATGGGATCTCGAGGCCCACGTCGAGGGCCGCTCCGTCCGTTGCCTGTTCAATGGCGGCCCTTACACGGGCGTTGTCCTCGCCTACTCTGGCGGACGCGCCGGCCGCACCGAAGTCCTCCAGCGTTTCCAGCGTCAGCTCCGCCTGTTTGACCCAGCCCGCGACGCCCGTTTCCTCTCCAACACCTGGGGCGACCGCTCGCTCGACTCGCGCATCAATGCCGGTTTCATGCAGCGCGAAATTGCCGCTGGCGCCAGGCTCGGCGTCGACGTCATTCAGATTGACGATGGCTGGCAGAAGGGACGCACCATCGCTTCCACTCGCGGCTCCGGTGTCTGGAACGGCTTCTGGGCTGCCGACCCCAACTTCTGGCTCCCCGACGCGAAGAACTTCCCCGCCGGCCTTTCCCCGCTGGTCCAGCAGGCTAACGCACTCGGCCTCCGCTTTGGCCTCTGGTATGCCCCCGATTCGAGCAACGACTTCGCCAACTGGCAGCGCGACGCCGCCCGTATCCTCGAACTCCACCGCACCGAAGGCATCAACTACTTCAAGATCGATTCCGTCAAGGCCATCACGCCCACTGCGGAGCGCAACCTCCGCCGCTTCTTCGACACCGTGCTCGAAACCAGCCACGGTAAAGTGACGTTCGATTTGGACGTCACCGCCGAAGTCCGTCCGGGCTACTTTGGCGCGCCCGATGTCGGCCCGCTTTTCGTCGAAAACCGTTATACCGACTCCCGCCGCTACTGGCCGCACCAGACGCTGCGCAATCTCTGGAAGCTGGCCGCTTATGTCGATCCGCTCCGCCTGCGCATGGAGTTCCTCAACAACGCCCGCCAGCAGGAGCGCTACTCCGGCGACCCGCTCGCGCCGGCCACCTACTCGCCTGCCGCGCTGTTTGCCTCGGTCATGTTTTCCAATCCGCTCGGCTGGTTTGAGACTTCCAATCTGCCGGATGCGTACGTGACTGAGGTTTCGAAGCTGGTCAGCACTTGGAAGCAGCACCGCGCGGCCATCTTCAACGGGACCATTCTTCCCATCGGCGAAGCGCCCGACGGCACGAATTGGAGCGGCTTCCTGAGTTTCCCCGCGGACCGCCGTTCCGGCTACGTGCTCATCTTCCGTGGCCTGACGCAGTCATCCACCTGGTCTGAGCCATTGCCTCTCGACCCCGCCGCCACACGCGTCGAACTCCTCGGCGGCTCCGGCCACGCCCGCCTCGAACACGGTGTTCTGAAAGTGGACATCCCCGGCCCGCGCGGCTTCCTCTTCGCACGCGTCAGCCAATAACACCCGCGGCGTGCCCAAGCCGCAATCACTTGCGGCCACAAACGCAAATGACCGTCGCGGGAGAATCGGGGGCTTCACAGCTACATCAGTCGTCTAGCTCTCCAGAAATCGCCCGTTGACTCGTCTATACCAGTCAACATCGCTCCAGTTCTTCCAATAGGGGTGCGAGTAATTCCACGGCGTCGTACCCCAGAAGCCGTAGTGCCCGGCCATCCGCATCGACTCTTCGCACCAGTCTTTAAGCCACTGCCAGTCGAGGTCCGGATGATCCATGTGCCACCACGGGCCCCAAGCCTCGGTGGTCGTCAGGGGCGCGGCGGCCTCGCGGGCCCATTCCGCCGCAAAGGCGAGGCGATTGTGCATCTCCTGCATCAGCATCGGGCGCACCGTCTCCATCGTTTTCCGCAGACGGACCGCATAGTCCTTGTAGTCGTGTTCGCCGCGGTCCTTCGTCAGTTGACTGAACCCGGTGCGGTTATCAAAGCGCGGCGAGTGAATCCACAGATGCAACTCCAGGACATCGAAGAGCTGCAATCCCATCGACCGGATCTCCTTGAAGAAACTAGTGAGCGAGTAGGTGAAACGAAGGCCCGGGTAGCGCGATTGAAAATGGGGGATCATCTCCCTGAACAGCTTTTCGACGTACTGCATCTGTGGCTGCGTCCACGCCATCTTCGCCAGGCCCGGCTCAACTTGCCCGGCATCCTGCATTGCGTCCTGAAGAGAGGCGGACTTCGGTTTCGGCGCGGAGCGGAGCGCCTTCAGTTCGTCGGCATACGGGCTGAAGAAGGGGAACTCCTGGTCCAGGTCTACATAGAGAACGGTGTCCAGAAGGTCGTTCTCCCCCAGCAAGTCGAGCGTTCTGCTCCACGCCTGGCGGTAGATGTCGCGATCGGCCGCGGCGCGCGTCCGCAGGTCCGGGCGCTCCTTGACCGGCGGATTCCAGGTGGACAGGATGACGTTCACTTTTTTGCGCTTCGCCATGCGCAGGAATTCGACAAGCTCGCGCGCCACACGGTGCGGGCGGTCGCGGTCCGAGTAGCCCCAGTTGGCCAGCGGGTCCCCGGGAATCGTGAGCTCCCCATCGAACGAATTGAGTGACCCGATTGCCAGAGGGAAGGCGTCGATGCGGACCGTGTTGAACCGGCGCTCCAGCAGTGCGTCCGTAGCGCGGTCCCAGTCTGCAAACGGGCCACCGGCATAGTGGGCGTTGAGCCACGAAAAGTCCCACATGGCGATGGTCAGCCTGGACGGGTGGAGACCTTGTCTCAGGTCGTAGCTAGGCGCGGGCTGACCTTTGAGCCGGGTAGCGGCGCCACCCGCTCCAAGTTGAAAGAGCGCTCTTCGTGTCAGATTCATAGTAGTTCAGCAGGCTAGAGCCCAAGACCGGGCCCGATCTCATCCATGAGGCAATGTAACAGAAACTGCTGCGGCTCCCGCATCCGTGGCGTGGCGTCGCTGACGCCAGCACCGTCAACTTCAGCGCTGGGCCTCACAGATGCTGGATGGCTAGCCGTTGGAGATGAACAGATTCGAACAGAACGCGGGCTCACATTCACGCTCAATGACCCAGTTCGTCGCCAGTTCACCTACTCTTCGCAAGGAATACAGGCAATAGTGGATGGATCAATGCCAAAATATTGGAGCAACAGTGCGCCCGCGCGGCTTCTCACCCGCCGGTCGCTATTGCACGTGAGCAGAGTCAAGTTCTGCGTTGCGTTCTCGGCGGTCACAAACAGGTCTATGTATTTCTCTTTGCTCCCCACTGACATCTGAATTAAGTCAACCTCTGCGGTTCGCCGGATAGTCGCTTCTTTAAATTCGGACCACCCCTCGGTCTGTCCAGACATGGCCGCGGCGCGCCTTGCGGCATTTACACAGAAACCCAGCGGCTCCGTTGTCAGAGCGATCGCATCACGCTGTGAAACACTGGCCGAAACATAGATTGACCCGAGCATTGAAAGAAAGTCCCGAAAACCAATCAGGTCTACCATATCTGCGGGGAGCCAGGAATGGGGATATTGCCCCTCTGAGAGCAACACTCCCGGCTTGAGAACCAGGTACGCCGCCGCAAGTGAAGGCTCTTTCCATTTCGCAAGCTCTTTTTCAGTCTCGGCAGAGAAATAGTTCAGGGGACACACCCCGTATTCACTGTCGTCGACTACCTGCGGAAAGCCATTCTTGATCTCCGTCATCCAAATCGACGTCACACGGTCTGCGCCGGCAGAGACGGAACAGTCTGGAGATGCCCTGCGCCAGCGAATATTCACTGTTTCGCCCGGCGCGACGGCACGTGCACCGGTCTTGATGACAACGGCAACCCGGACGGCATATTCACACGTAAATCCAGGCGAATAAGGAAACACCTTTCCCTTGGAAGCGCTCTCCTGTTCCGTCGAACCATGAAGCTGTCGCGCCGACTCCACTGACCCGACAATGACCATGTCGGCTGATTTGAAGAGCCACGAAAAGCGGTCCGGCGCCGTCGATGCTCCGATAGGCATCGTCGCCGCCAGAAGAGCTGCTATGATCGATAACCTCATAATCACTACTCGCAATTGTAGCTTGTAATGCCATTTACACTTACGCCGGAACTGGAAAACACCAGCCCATTCACTCCGCTGTAAGATTTGCCGTCAAGTAGTATGTCTAGCGGCTGCGAGCCGAATCGGCCTGTTGCCGTGAACACTTGACCGGCCGTACCAGACACATTCAGGAATGTGAACGGGTTATTCGTCGATAACGTATCGGTGAATATCCCCTTGGAATCAATGGTCCGTGGTACCGTCCATGTTTGTTTGTTCGTCGGGGCATTCAGGTCACCCAGGTTTCCGGTTTGGTAGACAAAGCTTTCCGTTATCGAGACCCCAATAAGATCTTGCATTCTCATCCTGGTCCCCAGTTGATTAATAACCTCGTACTTTACGTATGTGCCTTTTGCAGCACCAACGGTTGTCGGACAGATCGAAAGAACGTTCAGCGCAGCTGCCCACATCTGCGAACGGCCGTTTGAGCCTTGACTCAAGTTCGCAGCTATTGCAGCCATCGCTTCCGCGATCGCCGCTTCACGTTTTTTCCTTTCGTCAGACAGGGTAGGGCCAGTGGTTGGCGCCACAGGGCTGATAAATCCGCCACCCCGCCCCCTCCAAAACTGTAAGTGCCATCGTAGCCATAACACTCCGCATATGTATACTCAGCCGGGCAGTAGCCAAATACCGGCGCTGCTGCCATCAGCCTTGCGGGATCGTACAAGTTCACCGGATCCCCCTGCACATACGCATACCGGTTCCACCCCTGCGGATTCCCCATTCCCCCGCTCATCGTGTACGGATCGGCCGTCGTAAACCTCCCCCACGTGCTCGAATAAT
>CAYZIX010000134.1:0-14029 GCA_964478395.1 uncultured Candidatus Solibacter sp. | reverse complement strand
TTCGGCCAGGGACACTGAGCCTGCCCGCTTTGATAAACTTCAAGGTGGCATTGCGACATATGCCGCCCATGTGAGTTCGGTT
Organism: uncultured Candidatus Solibacter sp.; assembly: GCA_964478395.1. Lineage (GTDB taxonomy): Bacteria > Acidobacteriota > Terriglobia > Bryobacterales > Bryobacteraceae > Paludibaculum. The sequence continues at coordinate 13,947 of CAYZIX010000134.1, read as the reverse complement.
TCGCACTGCCAGATGCTCTCACTCTGTGCGGTCCGATGATCCTTTACATCCTCACGATCTTTCTCTCGGCTTTTCTCCTATTTCAGATCCAGCCGGTTGCCGCTAAAATGATTCTGCCGTGGTTTGGCGGCTCCTCTTCCGTCTGGAGCGCCAGCATGGTCTTCTTCCAGACCACCCTGCTTGGCGGTTATCTCTACGCCCATTGGCTGAACAAGAAGTTCTCGCCACGCCGCCAGGCGTTGATTCACGGCCTGTTGCTGCTGGCGAGCCTCGCCGTGCTGCCCGTGCACGCGGATCCGTCCTGGAAGGGCGCTGCGCTGGCGCATCCCTCCTGGGCCGTCCTCGTCGTGCTCGCGTCCAGCGTGGGCCTGCCGTATTTCATGCTCTCCACCACCGGGCCGCTCATTCAGGCCTGGTATGCGCGCACGTTCTCCGGCTCCATGCCCTATCGCCTGTACGCGCTGTCGAACCTTGCCTCCATGCTTGGCCTTTTGACCTACCCCATCCTGGTGGAGCCGCGCTGGGCCATGCCTACGCAGCGCTACGTCTGGTCGGCTGGCTACGCGCTGTTCGCGCTGGTCTGCGCCGCCACGGCATGGCGTTCGGGGCGTGGCCTGGCGAACGAGTCTTCCTGCGCGGATGAAGCGCCTGACACCTTGCCCACCTGGCGCGACTGTGCGTTGTGGATTCTGCTGGCGGCCTGCGCCTCCACGCTGCTACTGGCCATCACGCGCCACCTGACTGAAGACGTTGCGCCGGTGCCATTCCTCTGGGTAATCCCGCTAAGCGTCTACCTGCTCAGCTTTATCCTCTGCTTCGACGCACCGCGCTACTACCACCGCCCAACGTTCCTGGCGCTGATCGGTCCCGCGCTCATCGCCGTGGCCTATTGGATGGACGGCGGCCTGAAGATCCCCGCCATGGTGCTGGTGTTAAACGGCGCGTTGTTTGTCTTCTGCATGGTGTGCCACGGCGAGTTGGTGCGCCGCCGCCCGTCGCCGGCTCATCTCACGCTCTTCTACCTGATGCTCTCCATTGGCGGAGCGCTGGGCGGTATGTTTACCGGCCTGCTGGCGCCGGCAATTTTCACCGGCATGTTTGAATTCCCCATTGCGCTGGGGCTCTGCGCCGTGCTCGCCGTTGTGGTTGTGTGGAACGGCGCGCGGCGTTATTTGCGCTTCGCGCTGGCCGGCGCCGCGGCCTGCTATTGCGGCTGGCTGGCCTGGGACGCGCATGATACCGTCACCGACTACAAGGTTGTGGTGCGCAACTTCTATTCACAAACGCGTGTGTCCGAATCGAACGACAGCGACGTCGGGCGCGTCCTGGTTATGTACCACGGTCACGTCAAGCACGGCGAGCAGTATTTTGGCGGCACGTTCCGTCATCAAGCCACGGCCTATTACTGCACTGCGTGCGGCATCGGCCAGGCTCTCCAAACGCTGCCACCGGACGCACCTCACCGCATCGGAATTCTCGGCCTTGGTGCTGGCACGTTGGCCGCTTACGGCCGCTCCGGCGATGTCATCCGCATTTACGAGATCAATCCGCAGGTGCTCGATCTGGCCAAGAGCGAGTTTACGTACTTATCTGACACGCCAGCACGTGTCGAAAACGTACTGGGCGACGGTCGCTTGATGCTCGAGCGCGACCAGCCACAGAACTTCGACATCCTCATCATGGATGCTTTTTCGGGCGATTCCATCCCCACGCATCTGCTCACGCTGGAGGCCATGCGCGGCTACTTGCGGCACCTTGCGCCGAATGGCATGTTGGCGCTGCATATCACCAATCGTTATCTCGACCTGCGCCCCGTCATCGCTGCCGCTGCACGCGAGCTTCACCTGCGCGCCGTCGGTGATTACTACGAGCCGCCGGAAGACGATCTGCTTTGCCGCCACTCGGATTGGGTTCTGCTGCTGCGTCCCAATCAGGCTCCGCCGCCCCATTTCACAGATCTGCAGGTGTCGCGTTCCATCCGCGCCTGGACGGACGACTACACCACGCTGCTGCCGATTCTGCGCTGATTGTGCGTCAGAGCCGCGAACGTAAGTGAGCGGACGCGCACGGCTTTTGACCACGTACTAACGTACACTGGGCAAATGACGCGCCGCCGTCTGCTGGCCGCTCTCATGTCGTTGCGTGAACCGCGCCGCTTATGTGGCGGTTTCGTCTTCACTGAAGGCCCGGCCTGCGCCGCCAACGGCGATCTCTATTTCTCTGACGTCGGCGCGGAACGCATTTACTGCCGCTCGCAAGATGGTGTTTTGCGGGTGGTCCGCAACTCGAGCAACGTGGCCAACGGTCTGGCACTCGATGCGCGAGGGCGCTTGCTGGTTTGCGAGCGAGGCCGCCTCACGCGGACTGATGCCGACGGCCGCATCACGATTCTCGCCGACACCTTTGAAGACAAGGGGGTGAATGATCCGAACGATCTTGCCGTGCGCTCGGATGGAACGATCTTCTTTACGGATCTGCGCTCGAAAACAGCCTGGGCCAATCCGGCCAAGACCGGCTTCAGTGCGGTCTACGAACTCTCGCCGCGCGGAGTATTGACGGTCTTTTCTCGCATCTGCAAGAGTCCGAACGGCGTCGCGCTATCGCCCGATGAAAAACAGCTCTACGTCGCTGATACCGATGCCGGTGAGGTCCGTTTGCTACCGTCGGGTGGGGTCTTTACACGGGTCACCGGTCCCGATGGCCTTAAAACAGATTCGGCCGGCAATGTTTGGGTCTGCGGCGCGCCCGGCGTTGTGGTTCTTGATGCACACGGCACGCTCCTACGCAGTATTCCAATCCCTGAGTCATCGTCCAACTGCGCCTTCTCGCGCGACGGGCGCGCCATCTATGTGACGGCGCGCACATCGGTCTACGAAATCAGCCTTTGACGACGATGTTCACCAGCTTGTTCGGCACGACAATCACTTTCGCAATGGTCTTGCCCTCGGTATAAGGCTGGATCTTCGCATCGGCTAGCGCCGCGGCCTGCTGCTCGTCCTTCGACGCGCCGGCCGGCACGGTCACCTTTGTCCTCAGCTTGCCGTTCACCTGCACGGGGATTTCGATGGAATCCTCGGCCGCCAGCGCGGCGTTGAATTCGGGCCAGCCCTGCTTGAACACCGGCCCCGTGAAGCCCTGCAGTGCCCACAGTTCCTCGGCCGCGAATGGTGCGAACGGCGCCACCAGCAATGTCAGCGTACGGGCGCATTCGCGCCGCGCCGCCGCGCTCAGGCCCGCCTCGCACGCCGTCAACTCGTTCAGCAGTTCCATCAGCGCCGCAATCGACGTGTTGAAGTGCCAGCGGTTGTCGAAATCAGCCGTAATCTTGCGTACCGTCTGATGCAGCTTGCGCAACGCGCGCGTATCGGTCTCACCGGTCGTGCCCTCGGCGTCCGCGTTGCGCGTCACCCATTTGAACAACCGGCTCAGGAAGCGCCATTGGCCTTCCACGCTGGACTCGTTCCAGTCCATGTTCTTTTCTGGCGGCGCCGCGAATAGCGTGAACAGACGGCACGTGTCCGCACCGTATTTTTCCACCATCTCATCCGGGTCGACGATGTTGCCCTTCGACTTCGACATCGTTTGCCCGTTCAACTGCACCATGCCCTGCGTAAACAGGTTCTTGAACGGCTCATCCACCTTCACCAGCCCGATGTCGCGCAGCACCTTGCACCAGAAGCGCGAATAGAGCAGGTGCAGAATGGCGTGCGTCACGCCGCCGATGTACTGGTCCACCGGGAACCACGGCTCCACCTTCTCAGCAGAGAAGGGAGCTTTGTCGTTGTGCGGATCCACGTAGCGGAAGAAGTACCACGACGAATCGACGAACGTGTCCATCGTGTCCGTCTCGCGATGCGCCGCCGCGCCGCACTTCGGGCACGTGGTCTCCAAGAAACTCTTCAGATTCGCCAACGGCGATTTGCCGCGCCCGGTGAATTCCACCTCCGGTGGCAGCACCACCGGCAGTTGATCGTCCGGCACCGGCACCACGCCGCACTTCGGACAATGCACCACCGGTATCGGCGTGCCCCAATAGCGCTGGCGCGACACGCCCCAGTCCTTCAGCCGGTAGGTGATGGCGGCCTTTCCGAAGCCCTCGCGTTCGGCCTTCTCGGCCATCCGCTTGCGGCCTTCGGCGCTGGTCAGGCCCGTCCACTCACCGGAATTGGCCATCACGCCGTACTCGCAGTACGCCGCTTCCAGCTTGTCCGGCAACGCGCCGTCTTTGGGCTGGATCACCGGGATAATCGGCAGACCGTACTTCGTGCAGAACTCGAAATCGCGCTCGTCGTGCGCCGGCACGGCCATAATCGCGCCTGTGCCGTAGCCCCACAGGACGAAATTGCCGATCCAGATGGGAATTTCCGCGCCATTGAACGGATTCTCCGCCGTGTGGCCGGTAAAGAATCCTTCTTTTTCGAGGTTTTCCGGATCCTTGCGGCCCTGGTCGTCCACCATGGCCTTCAGCTTCGCGGCCAGCTCGCCCGTGCACAGGCGCTTGGCCAGCGGATGTTCGGGCGCCATGATCAGGCACGACGCGCCGTATATGGTATCGACGCGCGTCGTGAACACGCGCACTGGCTCGCCCGTTGTCTTCAACTTGAAGTCGATCTCGGCCCCTTCGCTGCGGCCAATCCAGTTGCGCTGCATCGTCAGCACCTGGCTGGGCCAGCCGGTCTCGATCTGCTTCATGTCGTCGAGCAACGCATCGGCATAGGCCGTGATGCGGAAGAACCACTGATCCAGCTCGCGCTGCTCCACCGGCGTTGTCTCATGCCGCCAGCAACAGCCGTTCTCCACCTGCTCGTTCGCCAGCACCGTGGCGCACTCCGGGCACCAGTTCACCAGCGACGACTTGCGGTACGCCAGCCCGCGCTCCATCATCCGCAGGAAGATCCACTGGTTCCAGCGGTAGTAATCCGGCTGGCAGGTGTTCACCTCGCGGTCCCAATCGTCGGGCAAGCCCAGGCGCTTCAACTGCTTTTTCATGTGCGCCACGTTCGACAGGGTCCACTCGGATGGGTGGCGCTTGTTCTTGATGGCGGCGTTTTCGGCCGGCAGACCGAAGGCGTCCCACCCCATTGGGTGCATTACGTCGAAGCCGCGCATCCACTGGTAGCGCGCCAGCGTGTCGCCAATCGAGTAGTTCCGCACATGCCCCATGTGCAGCCGCCCGCTGGGGTAGGGAAGCATCTCCAGCACGTAATAGCGCTGCTTGCTGCCGTCGTCGGCGGCACGGTACAGATCCGGCTGGGCGTTCCAGCTCTCAGTCCATTTCAGCTCGATTTCTTGGTGGCGGTACGGCTTTTCCGGCATAGTGATTTCAGCGTTTCCACATTGCGGCGGTCGTCTTCCGGCTCGTCGATCGGGGTCTCCAGAATGAAGGCTTTGGCGCGTAGACGCGCCTCGTTCAGGATGCGGCCGAACCCGTCCAGACCAATGTGGCCTTCTCCTATGTTCGCATGCCGGTCCAACCGTGAGGCAAGCTCGCCCTTGCTGTCGTTCACGTGGATCACCGGCACGTGCTCCAGGCCCAGCAGGTGTTCGGCGTCTCTGAGCGTCTGTGCGAGCCCCGCCACGCTGGCCACATCGTAGCCCGACGCCAGCAGATGGCACGTGTCCAGGCAGAAGCCCACCTTAAACTGCACGTTGCCTTCGATCCGCGCCCGCAGTTCCGCCAGCTCTTCAAACGTGCGCCCGATGGTCGCCCCGCCGCCCGCCGTGTTCTCCAGCAGCAGCGTCAGCGTCTCGCTCTCAAAGCCCTGCGCGGCTTGGGCCATCGATTCGGCGATGCGCGCGATGCCCGCCTCCACGCCGTCGTCCTTCGCCGAGCCCGGATGCATCACCAGATACTCGGCGCCGTAGGCTGCGGCCCGTTCCAGTTCACCGCGGAACGCGGCCTTCGATTTCTCCAGTACCACCGGATCCGGCGCAGCCAGGTTGATCAGATACGAGTCGTGCACCACCAGCGGCGTCTGGTCGTGCTCGGCGCGGAAGGCCTTTAGCTCGTCGATCTGCGTCTGCGGCGCCATTTGCGCGCGCCACATTCGTGGGCTGGCCGAAAAGATCTGAAAACAATTCGCGCCAATCTCGTGCGCCCGGCGCGCCGCGTTCACCAACGCGCCGGAAGTGGAGCAGTGTATGCCGATGCGCATCAGAACCCCGATTGCTTCGTCTCGCCGCGCCGCGTCACCAGCCACGCCCGTGCGCCCAGGTCGGCTTCGGTCACGCGCACCGTTTCCGCGCCGCAGCTGCCGGCCACCACCACCATGAGCTCATTCGCATTCTGCGGATTCGGCTCCACCATGGCCACGCCGTCGCGTTCGGCCGCGTACGTGCGCCCGTCCACCGTGAACGAAGCACCGTCGAACTTCACACGCGCCGGCCCGGCCTCGCGCAGTGCCGAGTTGGTCTCCGGCCGTCCTACGAAGATCACCGTTTTTGTTTTAAACAATTCGGCCGTGAACGCGTGGTCCGGCACTACCGGGATCTGACGCTCGAACCACGAGTTCCACGTTTGCTGCATCTTCTCGGCGGCATAGCGGTTCGCGCCCGCTTCGCCGTCGGTGCCGTAGACGATCACCGCGTTCTGCAGCCGTCCGAACAGGGCCGTGAACAGCGCCGTGCGCTTTGCGTCCGGCAAATCCACCTTCGGCACGGCCACCGGGAAGTCCGCCGTCGTTACCTTTTTCGTCGTGTTCTTCGCGTAGTAGTCCTTCAGCATCGTGACGAACTTTTCGTCGCCCAGTTGCTTGCGTATGGCGTCAAACATCGCCACTGCATGGGCCGTCTTGGCGTCGTTGTCTGATTCGCGCGCTCGCGCCAGGTAGATCTTCAACGACTCGTCCGGATCGTTTGCCGACAGTATCCGCAGCCACGCCACCGAGCCCAGCGTGATCCACTCATCCTGCGGCGTCGCCGGCAGCAGCCAGCCCTTCCACAGCTTGTCCGCGTCAATCTTCTTCAGCGTGCCCTTCGTTTCCGGCTTCGGCGCTTCCGCCACGGCGGACTCTGGCGCCGTCTTCAATGCCTCGAATAGTTGATAGCCGCTACTATAGATGCCCTCGTTTTTCGGATACTCGCGATGCCGTGCCGCCGGCGCCCATTCGCGTTCGTTCGGCTTGCCCAGCACGGCCCACAGCATCAGCCGCGACGCCATCTCAGACGTGGTCACCTTGGCGTCGAACGCTGCGGACGACACCAGCGGCGGCGTGCGGAACGCCTGGAACGCGAAGCCCTCGTCAATGGTTCCGCGCCCGGCCGTGTACAGCTCTTTCCACTTCAGGTCGCGCGCCGACGGCATGAACGGCAAGTGCGTTGGCCTCCCCTGCGGATCGGGCACATACTCCAGCCGCACGTTCAGGTCTTTTGAATTGTTGCAGCCCCAGTAGAAGCCCTCGGTGCCGTCGAACCATTCGTTCTTCGAGCTGCGCCACAACTTCGTCTTGCGCGTGCCCAACTCAAACATCGCAATCTCATCGTTCTTCGCGTCCGCAATCAGCCATTCATTCGTGTACAGCCCGTTGTTGCGCTCTTCCAGATACTTCGCCACGCTCGTCACGTCGGTCCCGTATTGAATCGCCTTGCGTGCGCGCATGCCCACCGACAGCCCCGTAATGTCGAACGGCGATTGCCGGATGGTCGTCTCACTCAGCACCATGCCGGCGTCGTTCTGATACCAGTCCGTACCGCTCTGTATGCCGCCCGGGTACGACTGGATCAGCATCCGTCGTCCCTGCGCCGGCTTGATGTCGAGCATGACATTCGTCTGCTCGGCCAGCGTCAGCGGCCAGAATGTTGTGTGCGCAATCACCATGTGTCCGTCGCGCGTCGCCTTGCCCGTCGCCGCGAACGCCGAGCAGCGTTCGGTTGGCCCAACTACTTTCTTCGGATCAAAGTACGACGGCGGCGTCAGCCCCAGCCCCTCCAACCCGGTCGGCGTAATCGCAGCGGCCGGTGCCAGCAGTTCCACCTCGGTAATTGTGTTGGCGAAGACGATGTCCGCCAAGTCCACGGCTTTCCCGCCGTATTTCGCACCGGCCGCCGCCGCGCCGGCCGCAATGCCTTTCATCTCGGTGAGAATTTCGCGATCAAAGGCGTGCGTGAAGACAGCGTCCGCCACGCCACGGCCTGCCATATAGCCGTTCCGCGTGTCCTTCGCATTCATCTGTGCCGCACAACGGTCGATGTATTCTTCAATCTCTTTAGCCATCAGGTAGCCATGCTGGAAGCCACGCTCGTAGGGCTCGCCCTCGATGTGCAAGTACGTCCAACCGCGCTGGCCGTAGCGGTACGCCGGCCCGAAGCCACGCACCGCCACCTTCGATGGCCACGCCGGCGGCGTGCCGATCTCCGTCACGCTCACTCCGCTCGCCCAGGCTTCTCCGCTAAAGGTTGAGCCCGGCGCCACGCGGATTTCGGGTGCATCCGTCGCCCGTGTCGCTGTGAAATCCAGCGTTGTCCGCGTCCAGTCGCGCGTGCCGGAAAGAGACGTTGTATGCACGTCCCACGGCATCGAACGCATGGCCAGACTGACGCCCGTCGGCACCGTCGTCCGGTCTCCGGCGTTCACATGCAGCGCACGCGTGCGCAGCCATCCCTCCAGCCGGTAGCGCTTGCCCGGCGTGAGCTTCGCCTCTTTTCCGCGCGCCACGGCATCACTGCCGGTTGCCGCCACACGCACGCTGGCTGCGCCCTGATGAGTTGTGGAGGCGTCCACGTTCACCGTGCCCCGCACGCTCTTCCAATCCGCCGGTGCCACACTCAGCACCAAGGCCAGCAGCAGCGTCATTTCTTCTCCTCTTTCTTGTCTTCTTCGATCAGCCCAGAGCGCGCCACGCGCTCGCCACGATTCATCACCATCGCAATCCGGGTTGTGGCCGCAATGTCTTCCAGCGGGTTGCCGTCCACCAGGATGAACGTCGCCTCGCGTCCAACGGCAATCAGGCCCAGCCGGTTGCTCGCTCCCAGCCGTTCGGCGCCGCCGCGTGTCGCCGCCAGCAGCGCCTCGCGCGGCGTTGCGCCGGCCTTCACCCATAACTGCAACTCCCGGTGTAACGCCGCACCGTGCGGCACCAGCGCCAGGCCGGAGTGCGTCTCCGGTGCCTGCACAATGCCAGCCGCGCGTCGTGCCTGAAAGGCCTGCAACGCTTTTTCATAGGCGTCCGGCTTCGGCTTCACGCGCACTCGCAATGCTGCCAGCGCTCGCCGGCCACGCTCGCCCAGCACCTGTTGGGTCAGCGGAAATTCAATTAGCGCGGTGCCTCCCGCCTCGGCCTCCGCAGCTACCAGCGACAGCTCATTCTCGTCCACCGCGCCAAAATACACCGCCGCTCCCGGAAGCTCACCGCTTTCGATGCGTGCCCGTACCGCTGCGGCCTGTCCGCTCATATCGGGCGTCGTGCGGATCGCGCCTACGCCGCAATAAAGATACGCCGCCAGCGCACGCTCCATCTCCTTGGCAATCACTTTCGGATCGTCCCGGCCGATGCCGCTCGCTGCCAGATTCACGCCTGCGTCCACCAGAGCCGGCAGCAGCGTGCGCCCGGCGCCGTCCGCCTCGTCGGCGTGCAGTTGGTCGGCACTTGGCCAACTGCCGTTGTAGATCCGTTCAATCCGGCCGTTTTTCACCAGCACCGCGCCGCGTTCAATCACCGTGCCATCGCCTGTGAAGATGCGTGCGTCATGCACCAGCATTGTCTGGCCACGGCGCATTTCGCGCGCCAGAATGCGCGTCTTCTTCAGGTTGTCGCCGCGCCAGGCTTGCCATGTGCCGGCCACCAGGAACGGCGCCAGCACGCACACCACCCACAGCTTGGCCGACGGTTTCAGCTTTTCCTCTTTTTCCCAGCGGAACAGCTTTGCCGCCACCACCAGCGCTACCACCGTCGTTAGCACCAGTGCGCCCAGTTCGGCCCAGTTCTTGGCCAGCCCTTCGCCACGCACCAGAATCGACTGCATTCCCAAATAGAGGTGCGTCGCCGGTAGAAACTGCGCCACCGTTTGCAGCCAGTCCGGCATGATGTTCAGAGGCACCGTCGCGCCCGACAGCATCAACATCGGCAGGTACAGTAGTTGCACCAGAATCTGGTTTTCGGCCATCGAGTTGACCACCGACGCCACAATCAATCCGATGGCCCGGAACGCAATCGCACCCACGCTCACCATCACCAGCAGCGCGCCCAGTTGATGCGGCGGCTCCACGCCATAGCGCAGCTTGCCTAGCACGATGAACAGCACCGCCGACGGGATGAACAACGCCCAGCCGGTCACAATCGAAGCCATCAAAATCGGGCCCGGCGTAATCGGCGCCACCTTGAAACGCCGCAGGATACCCATTTCGCGTTCGGCCGTGGCTCTCAGGCCGCCACCGAAAAAGCCGGAGCCGAGTATGCCGAACATCAGCACCATCGCCAGCACCTGCGCGAAAGCGCCCTGCGACGTGCGTGCGCCAAAACCTTCGCCGAAGGCCACAAAGAACACCAGCGGCATCAGGTAATTGAAGAACAATACCAGTTTGTCGCGCGCCGTCAGTCGCAGCGTACTCTTTAAATAGGCGATATATGGACGCATTATGATGCTTATTCGCGCAATTGTTTTCCGGTTAGTTCCAAGAACACATCTTCGAGCGAGGGCCGTTTGATGTGTAGATCGTCAATTTCGACGCCCTCTTTCTCCAGCCATCTCACCAGCTCCACCACCGCGCGCGCAGGATGCTCTGCCGATACGGTCAGCCGCCGCCGGTCGGGTGCGAAACTCACGCGCAGATCCTCCGGCCACTCCCCGGCCGGCCGTTCCGGCAGTGGATCTACCGTGGCCAGTTCCACGCGGGCATGGCCCAGAATACGCTGCTGCAGCTCGCGCGGCGTTCCAATCGCGACAATGCGTCCTTCATCCACCACTGCCACGCGATGGCACAGCCGTTCGGCCTCTTCAATGTAATGCGTGGTCAACAGGATGGTGCGGCCCTGTGCGCGCAACTCTTCAATCAGTGCGTGGATCTCGTGCCGCACCTGCGGGTCCAGGCCCGTGGTGGGTTCGTCCAGGAATACCACCTGCGGCTCGTTCACCAGCGCCAGCGCCAGCGCCAGCCGCTGTTTCTGCCCACCTGAAAGTGTCTGGTAAAGCGCCGTGCGTTTTTCCCATAATTGCAGGCGTTTTAGCAGGACAGTGACATCAGTGGAGCGCGAATAAAACGCCGCGAACAGTTCTGCTGCCTCGCCCACCGTCATCTTATCGGGCAATACGGTGGCTTGCAGCGAGACGCCGATGCGGTCCTTCACCGCGCGCGCATCGTCGGCCGGGTCGAAACCGAGCACCTTCACATCCCCGCTGCTACGCGAGCGCAGCCCTTCCAGAATCTCCACCGTCGTGGTCTTGCCCGCGCCGTTCGGGCCCAGCAGACCGAACACCTCGCCGCGCGCTACTTCAAAGTCGATGCCACGCACCGCCTCCAGCGCACCATAACTCTTGCGCAGCCCATGTACGGCGATGTCGGTGTCCATCACTGCTCCATCACGGCGGCTGCCGGTGTCCGTGCGCTACGAGCCGCGAGTGTCAACGAGCGGTTGTGCACGTCAGCCCTCCAGCACCTTCAGGCACGCCCGCATGAACGCCGGCAGATCGTCCGGCTTACGCGAGCTCACCATGTTGCCGTCCACCACCACTTCGGCGTCCTCCCACAGTCCGCCGGCATGCTTCACGTCATCTTTAATTGCAAAGAACGACGTGCAGCGCTTGCCCTTCAGCACGTCGGCTGAGCAGAGGCACCACAGCCCGTGGCAGATGGCCGCCGTCAACTTGCCGCGGTTGAACACATCGGCGATGAACTGGTTCGCTGCCGGATGGCGCCGTATGAAGTCCGGCGCAAAGCCGCCCGGCGCAATCACTCCGTCGTAATCCGCGGCCTTTATTTGGCTGTAGCTGAACTGTGCCGTGCACGGATAGCCGACCTTGGACGGATATGTTTTTCCCGCCTCGGCGCCCACCAGATGCACGTCCACGCCCGCTTCCTTCAGGCGATAGTAGGGGTACCAGACTTCCAGCTCCTGGTAGAGCTGATCGACAAAAATTGCAACGCGTTTTCCCTCAACTGGCATACCGTTCAGTGTACCGGTTTCAGGGCTTCACGCCCACTGCCAACAGCGTTTCGAAATGCGGCGTTTGTTCTTCGCGATGGACCATCGCCGTCGTTAGCACCTCGAAGCCTGCGGCTTCTAGATACTCGCGCAACTCCACCTCGCCAAAACCGAGATGCTCATCGGCGTACATTTCACGCGCTTCTTCCACGTGATGGCTGGCTAGATCGAGAATCGCAATTCGCCCTCCGCTGCGCAAAATACGGAAGGCTTCCGCCACGGCGCGCTCCGGATGCTGCGCGTGGTGCAGCGATTGCGAGAAAAATGCCAGATCCATTTCGCCGTCCGCAATCGGCACGGCCTCCATGTCGCCCACTCGGAATTCGACGTTCCGGAGGCCATGTTCCTCGGCCAACGCGCGGCCCACCTCCACCATGCGCTCGGAGTTGTCCACGGCAACGACGCGCTCGGCCCGCCGCGCCAGCAGTTGCGTGAACGAGCCTTCGCCCGCGCCCAGGTCCGCCACCTTCAGCGGCGGCAGCAGTTCCAGCAACGCCTCGGCCAGCCCGCGCCAACTGCGTCCGGGCACGTACTGCTGGCCGAACTTGCCGGCCAGTTCGTTGAAGTAGGCGCGCACGCGGTCCCGCCGCCGGTCCAGCACCAGCGTCAGCGCCCGCAGGTCCTTCTTATGTTCCGGAATCTCTTCGGCCGCGGCGCGGATCAGATCGTCCAGCAACTCGCCTGTACGCGGGTGCAGGCGGTAACGGACGTATTTGCCCGAACGCCGGTCTTCCACCAGTTCCGCCCGGCGCAACTGCGCCAGATAGGTCGACAGCCGGCTCTGGCCGAACTCAAGCGACTCCTGGAGTTCTGCCACCGTCAGTTCCTCGCGTTCAAGCAGCAGCAGAACGCGCACGCGGTTCGGGTCTGACAGTAGTTTCAGGGCGTGCAAGGTTGACGGCATGGCTGGCTGTTTGGCATTATATCAACGTATCGTGATATCTCGATATGTTCTTTTCTGGAGGCTCCCTGAATGAGTAAAGTTGCCGATCTCAAGCTGGCCGAATGGGGCCGTAAGGAGATCACCATCGCCGAGAGCGAAATGCCCGGCCTGATGTCCATCCGCAAGAAGTACGCGCCCGCCAAGCCGCTCGCCGGCGTGCGCGTCACCGGTTCGCTGCACATGACCATCCAGACGGCCGTGCTCATCGAGACCCTGGTAGACTTGGGCGCCAGCGTGCGCTGGGCCTCCTGCAACATCTTCTCCACCCAGGACCACGCCGCCGCCGCCATCGCCGCTGCCGGCGTCGAAGTCTTCGCCTGGAAGGGCGAGTCGCTTGAAGAATACTGGGATTGCACCTACGAAGCACTGTCGCATCCGGGCGGACTGGGGCCGGAGTTGATTGTGGACGACGGTGGCGACGCAACGCTGCTCATTCATAAGGGTTATGAGCTCGAAAACGGCTCAAAATGGGTCGATACGCCCAGTTCTAACCACGAAGAAGCCGTTATCAAGGCGCTTTTGAAGAAGGTCCACGCCGCCAGCCCGCGCCACTGGCACGAAGTCGTTGCTGGTTGGAAGGGCGTCTCGGAAGAGACCACCACCGGCGTGCACCGGCTCTACAAGATGGCGCAGGACGGCTCGCTGCTGGTTCCCGCCATCAACGTCAACGACTCGGTGACCAAGTCGAAGTTCGACAACCTCTACGGCTGCCGCGAGTCGCTGGCCGACGGCATCAAGCGGGCGACCGACATCATGGTGGCCGGCAAAGTGGTGGTCGTCTGCGGCTACGGCGACGTCGGCAAGGGCTGTGCCCAGTCGATGCGGTCCTACGGCGCCCGGGTGCTCATCACCGAGATCGATCCGATC
>CAYZIX010000133.1:0-14099 GCA_964478395.1 uncultured Candidatus Solibacter sp. | reverse complement strand
CAGCACGTCGCGCATCGGCAACAGGTAGTTCAGCACGCTGAACATGCTCTTCTTCAGCTCGCCGGCGTAACAGGTGCCGACGATAACAATGAGCCGGCGCGTGAAGTTGATGCAGATGCAGGTTTCGCTCTTGGTGCCGTCGACCGCAGGGTCGCACTTGAAGTCGGGCGCAAAGACGAACGTGAACTGCGGGTTGTGGCTTTCCAGCGATTCAAGCGCCGGCTTGATGAAAAGCTGGCGGGCAAACATGGAATGCCAGGCGCGCTGTGTAACCACACGAATCGGCATCTGATAGGTCAGATCGGCGCCGGCGAGCAGGTCCGCGACGAACAGTTCCTTGTGATGAAGGAACGTCATCAGGCGGCTCCAGATACGATCGAACTGCGCGGGCTCGAGCGGCTGGTTGACGCTGCCCCAAGCCACGGTCGACTCGGTGGACGAGTCCCGAACAATGTACTTATCTTTCGGCGAACGGCCAGTGAACTGTCCGGTCCGGACGACCAAAGCACCATTGCCGGCAAGCTGGCCTTCCTGGCGCTGGAGCGCCATCTCGGTCAGCCGGCCAGTGCCAAGATTCCACCATTTAACGGCCGCTTCCTGGAAACCCAGCTCCTGGAGCCCGTGGCAACTGGGTCGGACACCTGCGTTCTTCATAGTAGATATACCTGTACAGAATTAGATCTAATGATTTGCAAAGAGGGCCTACGCGGGGTCTTTGACATTGTTGAGTTTATCATGGTGCTATGAGGTTCCATGCGACGGCTGGTTTGGCGCTGCTGCTGGCGGCAGCCTGTGCCGGGCCGGCTGTTGCCCAGGCGATTGAATTCGAATCGAACGGGCTGAAGTACCAGACCATCACCCGCGACGGCCTGACAATTATGTTTGCGCCATTGCCAACGCTGGTCAAAAACTATGTCGTGTTACAGGTGGCGGTGTCGAACGGATCGCCGTCGGTGCGCACGGTGAAGCCCGAGGACTTCCGCTTTGAACGGACCGATGGGACAGCGCTTGGCGCCTCTCCGGCACGCGACATTGTGCAGCGGTTTCTCGACCGCGGCGGGCGTAACGACGTGATTAAGCTGGTGGGCACATACGAGATGGGGCTCTACGGTTTAAGCCGCTTTCAGTCGACCAATGGGTATGAGCAACGCCGTCAGGCGGCTCTGGCTGAAGTGAACTCCTCCCGGCTGAAGGCCGCGGCGGCGGCTTCGGCCATTGTGCTGGTGCCGACGCGTTTGCGGCCGGGCGAGTCCACCGATGGAGCCGTTTTCTTTATCGCTGCCGCACACCAGTGGGGCGAGGGCCGGCTGGTGGCCCAGGTCGGCGCCGAACGCTTTGAATTCAATCTGGATCCGCTTCGCCATCCGGGCGAACTGGTCCGCCGGCCCTAAAGCCCACCCCCGCGGCGGCCGATACTTTGCAAAGGACGCAATTATGAGTGCCATGCTGTGGATTCTCCTCCCTCTGTTCGTCGCGGCCGGCAGTGCGCTGTTGAGCTTTTACATTATGCAGGCACGGCTGGAAGTGGCCGTCGCCAAAGAGCGCGAGAGCCTGGCGGAAGCCAATGCCGTGATCCGCAGCCAGGAGAAGCTGATTGAAGAGCGGGTAAAATCCGCCGAGGAATCAGCGTTGCGGCGCGCGTTCGATCAGTTTTTGGGGGATTTCCGGGTGGAAGAGCGGCACTACATGCGGGAGAACAAGTCGATGTTCGTCAACCGTAAAGCGCTGGTATTGCAGGAACGGCTCTTCTTCCGCAACATCCCGCTGTCGAACTGGGTGGAACACGAGATGGTAGTGGAAGAGGGCGGCGACGTAAAGAGCTTGGCGCAACAGTGCTCGATCTTCAGCACACGCACGCTTTCGAACGAAGACAAGGGCCGCTCGGCTCACCTGCTGGAGCATCGCAGCGCCCGCACGGCCTGAACACAACCTCACATCAGCAAGGTGATAGGATGAGCGGTCGAGATCGCGGGGGGCTCATGCCAGTGGCAGAATGCTCGACACCACGGCCAGCAACCATGCCGCGCGCCTCGGTGAGGCTGGGTGTGGTGTGCCCGATGGCCAATGAAGGCGCCGATGCGGTACGTTTTGCCGAAGCCGTGCTGCAGCAATTGAACGGCGTCGGCACGGTCCGCTTCTTCGCCGTATTCGACCGCGCCAACCGCGATGATAGCCTGGAGCAGATGCGCGCATATGCGGCCGGGGAGCCCCGCTTGACAGTAGTCTGGGCGCCGGAAAACCGCTGCGTGGTGGACGCCTACATGCGGGGCTACCGCGAAGCGCTCGCGGCCGGATCAGACTGGATTCTGGAAATCGACGCCGGCTTCAGTCACTCACCAGACGACGTCCCGAAGTTTCTGGACGCGATGGAGCAGGGTTGGGATTGTGTTTTCGGCAGCCGTTTCATGCCGGGCGGCGAGATCTTCAACTCGGCGCGCCACCGCTACATGGTTAGCCGCGGCGGCACAATTCTGGCCAATCTCCTGCTCGGCACCCACCAGACCGACATGACCAGCGGCTTTCAACTGTTCCGCCGGGACGTGCTGGAGATGATTCTGGAGCGCGGCATCGTCTCACGCGCGCACTTTTTCCAGACCGAGATGAAGACCTACTGCCGCAAGTTGCGGCTGGTTGAAGTGCCCATCCACTATCAGGCGGCCAGCCCACGCCTGGGCTCAAGCGCCATCAAGGATGCGTTCCGGCATCTGTTCCGTCTGTTCAAGCTGCGACTGAAGGGAGCCTTGTAGCACCTTGCTCAAGCCAGAAAACGCCCGTGTCTGTCTTGTTGTGACGACAATCTTCGCGCCCACCCCGGCCATGCGGCAGTTGTCTAAAGGCTGCCAGCAGAGGGGTTACGGCTTCTACGTAGCCGGGGACGTGAAGAGCCCGGCTGACTTTGCACTATCCGGCTGCACCTATCTGGACATTGCCGCTCAGCGCGCCAGCGGCTTCAAGCTGGCCGAGACGCTGCCCGAACGCCACTATGCCCGCAAGAATATGGCGTACCTGGCGGCCATCCGCGACGGCGCAACGGTGCTGATCGAGACCGACGACGACAACTATCCGCACGAGTCGTTCTTCGAAATCCGGCCGCGGCTGGCAAGTGTCAGACACATTGAAGGCTCCGGCTGGACGAACGTTTATAAGTGGTTTACGGAGACCCACTCCTGGCCGCGCGGTTTTCCGCTGGACGGCGTGCAAGCGCCGTTGACAGATTACGAAGCACTTCCGGTGGGCATTGCCGATTGTCCGATCCAGCAGGGCATGGCGGACGAAAACCCGGATGTGGACGCCATCTACCGTCTCACCTTGCCGCTGCCCATCCGGTTCCGCATGGACCGCCGGGTGGCGCTGGGGCACGGCAGTTGGTGCCCGTTCAACAGCCAGATTACGACCTGGTACCGCGACGCATTCACGCTGGTCTACATGCCATCGTTCTGTTCCATCCGGATGACGGACATCTGGCGCGGGATGGTCGCGCAGCGCATTGCCTGGGAAAACGGCTGGTCTGTCCTCTTCCACGAACCGAGCGTCTGGCAGGAGCGCAACGAGCACGACCTGATGCGCGACTTCCGCGACGAGCTGCCCGGCTACCTGAACAACCGCCGCATTGCCGGGGAGTTGGAGCGCCTGACGCTGCGCGCCAACGCCAACGGAGAGAACCTGCTGCGTTGCTACGAGGCGCTGGTGCGCATGGACCTGGTGGGCCCGGGCGAACTCAAGCTGATTGAGGCCTGGAATACTGACCTTGCCCATATGAACGCCGGATAGGCCTTGTAATCCAAAAAGCGATCGGGCTCGTCAGGGAAGTAGAGAGTAGAATGAGCTCGATGGCTGACCAGCTCGTCGCCACCACGAACAGCATGTCCCACACCGGGGATTTCTCGGCGTGGATGTTGGCTGAGCAGAGGCGTGTGTTCCTGCTCTGCCAGCGTATGCTGGGCGAGGCGGATGAAGCCGATTCGGCCACCCAGGACGTGTTCTTAAAGGCCTATAAGGCCTTGCAAAAACAAGAAGTTCCGCTGGACGAGCCGGCGCGCTGGCTAACCCGCATCGCCGTGAACACATGTCTGGACAAGCTGCGCTCGCGGCGTTGGCAGTTCTGGCGCAGGCGGCCGGACCAGCAGGACGAAGAACTGATTCTGGCCATGACGCCATCCGCATTGCCCGACGCCGAGGCGAGTTGTTTCGCCGGCGAAATCGGGGCGCGGCTGGCCCAGGCGTTGGACCGTCTGTCAGCCCGTCAGCGGGCCGTGTTCACGTTACGTCATTTCGACGATTGCAGTCTGGATGAGATCGCTGAGATTCTCGATCTCGATGTCGGCACGGTGAAGGCGCATATGTCACGCGCGGTGGTGAAATTGCGCGAGGAGTTGAAGGATCTCTACGGACTGAGGCGAGGCAGCAGGCTATGAGTGTGAATCAGAAGCACGCGCATTGGACCGACGATGAGTTGCTGGACCGGTTGTACGTCAGCGGCGGTGAGTGCGACTGCGCAGAGTGCGCGGCGCGCTGGCGGACGCTCACCGAACGGCGTGCCGGTCTGTTGGAACAGAGTCGTGCGGCAGAGCTGAGCGACCAGCGTCTGCGTGAGCAGCGCGCCGCCATCTGGAAGCGAATTGAGACGCCGCGCCGGCCACTGGTCTGGCGCGCCGTTCCGGCAGCGGCGACAGCGCTGGTGCTGCTGTTCGGCGTGGCCTTAAACCAGCCCGCACCAAGGGTGAACACGCCCGTCACCACGGCGACAGCCCAAATCAGTGACGAGCAATTGATGACTGAAGTAGCTTCTCTGCTTAACCAGGACACGCCGCGTGCGGCCGACCCGATGCGGGCGCTGTTCAGTGAGACATCGGCAACGGAGGTCCGCTAGCCATGCAACGTCTGCTTTGGATTGCGGTGCTGGCGCTGCCGTTGGCGGCACAGCCGCCGCGCGGCGTAACAAACTGGTGGGACACGCCGATGGCCCGCGATCTGAATCTGTCAGAAGATCAGACACGCCAGATCCGCAGCGTGGCTCGCGAGTTCCGGTCGCGGCTGATGGAACACCGCGCCGCGCTGGAGCGTGCCGAGTCGGATCTGGAAACGGCATTCAACGATGAGAGCTTTGATCAGAAACGCGCCAACGAGGCGCTGGAGCGTCTGATTACGGCGCGCGGCGACCTGACCCGCGACGTCACCCAGATGAGCATGCGGATGCGGGCTCTGCTGAACGTGGAGCAGTTTCGCGAATTGCAGCGGCGCCGTCCGCGTATGTTCTCGCCGCCCGGAATGCGTGGCCCCGGTGGCGAACGCCGCCAGATGCAGCGCCCGCCGGCCCCTCCGCCACAGGAGTAGAGCGGGCTTACTCGCCGCCGTAGTTCAGCCAGATATTCTTCGGATAACTGCAAACCGTCTCGCCGTCGGCTGAGGTGGCGCAAAGGTGCAGTGCCGTTTGCATCGTGGGCAAGTCCACTGGAACAGTCACCCGGAGCAGATCCACGCCCACTTGGGAAGTGGCCTCCACGCTGGGGGTCAGCTCACGGTCGTGCAGATGCAGAACCAGCTTGCCGGCCGCTTGCCGGATGCCCGTAACGTAGAGTTGAAGCTCCTGGCCCGTAGTGGCCGGAACGCCGTCGGCATTGCGCGTGCCGTCACTGTTGAGCATCATGATGATGGCTGGAGCGACGCTCTGGATGGTCAGGTAGAAGACCTTGCCGGTGCTGGTGCCGTTCATGGCCACAACGTTCTGAACACCCAGCGGCACGTCGGAAGGCACCTCCAAGGTGACATTTGAGTCACCGCTGGCCGTCACCAGCGCAGTCTTGCCACCGACGGTGAAAGCCGTGGAGGTGGACAGGTTACTACCCTGCACAAGCACGATGCCGCCTGGCGCCACCGCCATATTCCAGCCCGTATCGAGGCTGACAATATCAGTGATGACGGGCGCCGGATCCACCAGCGGAGCGGCTGTCACGTCAAGCGAAACAGGAATGGTCTTCGAGACGTTGACGCCGTTGGGCGAATTGATCTGCTGGAAGACCAGGTCGGCCTCGTAATGGCCCACCGCCAGATTCGCCGATGAGACGTCGAAGCGGTAGGTGGACGCGCCGGTGCCCATATTGGTGTACGTCTTAATCCAACCCGTCGTGCTGCGGTAGCGCACCGAGGCCTGCCATTGCAGGATGCCGCCGCCGGCGTTCTGCAACGAGACGTAAGCCGTCGCCGACGCGCCGTTGGCCGACAGCGTGAAACTGGTCTGCGACGGCGACGCCGTCAGGCTGGGCCAGCGCGATGATTCGCAGTCGCCTTGTAGCGCGCAATCGGACGACACGGCGGCCTCGCGGTAACGCGGTATGGGAGCGTCGATCACGGCGCCCTCAGCCGCGGACAGTGGGGCGAGATTGATGGTTGTGCCAATTTGTGATGCGGCGACCTGATAGCCGATGGGCAAGCAGATCCAAATAGGGATCTGCGCGCTCTCCAGCGCCGCCGGGTTGGCATCCGCAACTTCGTAGACGATGTAGGCCGTGCTGTTGCTGACGGTCACCTCGCCCACGCCGGACAAGACGGAGAGGCTGGAAGGTGCAGTCATTGCCGAGCCCCCTCCGGAACCGTCAATGGCCGGTGAGTTCAGCCTCACCAGCAGGAGCGAATGCCCCTCGGACGCGCCATACATGCCAGGGCCCGTGGAATTGCTGAAAGCCGACGCCCAGGTGGGCTGCGTCGCGTCGCTTCCGGCAACGGCGTCCGGAGCAAACAGCCGCACACCCGAGGGGATGCCGGTCAGCTTGATGCGTATGCGCGTGCCGTTGGTGGCCGAAACGCTTCCACCCCTGGGCTCAAACGCCATGGCGTAGCCCTCAGTGACACGGACGCCCGCTTCCGGGGCGCCAAGCGCGATCAGATTGGCGAAGTCCAGGGTTGAGGGAACAGACGGGCCGAAGCCGGCCACGACAGCGCCCGACACCGAGCCATACAGGCCTACGCTGGCGTGCGCAATGCTGACCACCGGAGAAGTCACCGACAGGCTCTCTGTACTGCCCACGTGCTGGACATAGGCGAGCGACGTCGAACCGTTGGCGCGAATACCGGAGATCTTCACGGTAAACGTGCCGTCGCCCGACACAAGCACCTGTGAGCCCTGAAAGTAGATGCTGTTGTCGAGCCGGCTGAGCGAGCTGTACGGAACAGGAACGTAGCTGCCCGAGTCAAGACGGCTGAGTGTGATGCCGCCTGTCAGACTCTGTTCCGGATCGATGACATTGGCGATCTTGCCGCCGACGTTGATTTGAAAAGTCCCAGTAATGGTGGAGCCGGCGTTGGCCCCTGAGCAGTTAACCAGGATGTCGCCCATCGGCTCGGCAAGCCCTTCGGCGTTTACCTGCACGGGCACGGCCGATAGCGTGCAAAAGACGCTGGCCTCAAGCGAGCCTGCCGCAGCGGCCACCATGAAGATTAATGGCAAAACTCGGTTCAACATGCTATTTCCCCAATCGCCTAGCTTGACTATATCGCTAACCGCTTGTGATTTCACGTCTTTTCGGCACAGTCCGGCTCCGGGTTACAATAGAAGTAATCCATGCCGCAGTTGCTGAAAGAGAAGACCGCCCTGGTCCTGGGACTGGCCAACCGGTGGTCGATAGCCTATGCCATTGCCCGCGCCTATCGCCGCGAGGGCGCCCAACTGATACTCACCTACCAGGGTGAACGCCAGAAAGACACAGTCGAGGAATTGGCCCGCGAGCTCGGCGCGGCGCGTGTGCTCAGCTGTGACGTTACACAGGAAGCCGACATCACGCACCTGGGTGAAATTCTGCGCGCCGAAGGCGAAAGCCTGAGCGCGGTGGTGCACTCCATCGCCTTCGCGAATAAAGAAGACTTGGCGCGGCCGTTCTCCGGAACCTCGCGCGAAGGTTTTCTGCTGGCTCAGGAAGTGAGTTGCTATTCGCTGGTAGCCGTGGCGCGCGCCGTTGCGCCGGTGATGAGCGATAGCGGCTCCATCATGACGCTCTCTTATCTGGGCAGCCAGCGCGTAATGACGAACTACAACGTGATGGGCGTGGCCAAGGCGGCGCTGGAGGCCAGCGTCCGCTACCTGGCTGCTGAACTGGGCCCACGCAACATTCGCGTGAACGCGATCTCGGCCGGCCCGATCAAGACCGCTTCGGCGCGCGGCATCAAGGATTTCTCGAAAATTCTTGAGGTGGTCACCGAAACTGCACCGTTACGCCGCCCCACCGATCCAGATGAAGTGGCCGACGCCGCCGTGTTCCTGGCTTCGGAGTTGGGCCGCGGCGTCACCGGCAATGTTCTCTACGTCGATTCGGGCTACCAGATCATGGGCGTCTAGGCCATCCGCCGCGCGCTGAACGGAATAATCAGCAGCGCCGCCACGTACAGCCCCGCACCCACCAGCAGCGTGGCTTGCAGGCCGAAAGTGATGGCCAGGAAGACCGCCGCGCAAGAGCCCAGAACGCTGGCCGCGGCGTTCAGCGACCACGCCCAGCGCACGGCCGGGTGATGAAAACGATCGAGCCGCGCCAGCCCGCACGGGAACGCCATGCCCATTGGGAAAGCAGCCGGCGCAATGAACAACGCCGAGGCCAGCATCTTCACCGGCAGCGGCAGCCCGGCGCCGGCGTTGACAAGCGGCGTCACCAGCAGCGCCAGTAGCGTGACCGCGGCCGCGACCACGCCCAGCAAAACCATCAGGCGCCGGTCCGCCTCACCCACCAAGCGGCGGCTAAATGAACTGCCCAGCCCACTCCAGACGAGCATTGAGAAGATCACCACCGTCAAGGCGTAGGTGGGATGGCCCAGCAGTAGCACAAGCTTCTGGATAAGCCCCACCTGAACCAGAATGTAGCCTGCGCCCAGAAGCAGAAAATAGAGCAGGAAGAGGTTGAGGCCCGGCTTGCTCTTCAACCGCGAACCGAGCACCAACGGCGGCAGCAGCAGCGTGATCAACGTCGCGCCAAGGCTTACACATACCAGCGAGACCAGCGTCGGCACAGCCAGATTGATCTGAAAGTCGGCGCTTGAATGATCGGCGTTGGAGCGAAAACTACAGATATCACGCGGATGCACGGTGTAAAAGAAGAACGGCCGGTCGTCGGTAGTGGGCGCAACGTTGTACGGATAGGTGTCGTAGAACGCCCGCGGATCGGGCGATTGCAGAAGCGTCGCAAAGGCGGAATCCGGTGTCTGGCCGGGCATGTAGACGATTTCGAACTCGCCCTGCGCGGCCGCCAGCGCGGCGCGTTCCAGTTCATCGACGCGGAACGGCTCGCGCGAGATCAACACCGTGTCGGTCATCCCGCGTCCGGAACGGTAGCGTCCCTCTTCGCGCACAACGATGACATGGCGCGCAGCGTCTGGCTTGCCCATGCGCGTGAGTGCGGCGCGGGCCAACGACAGCAGCCGCAGCGACTCGCGTGGCGGATCGAAGCCCCAACGCGTGAACGACAGCAGTCCGTCGTCGGTGAGATGCGAGAGATAATCGACGAACGCCTCGGTAGTGTAGATGTTGTTTTCCGAGAGCGCGTAGGCGCCGGCTGCCGTGGTGGCCCAGGTGTCGACCAGCGTGGCCTGAATCAACTGGTAGCGCTCCCGGCTGGAGCGCACGTAGCTGCGCCCATCCTCAATCACCACGCGCACGCCCGGCCGGAAGTAGAGACCGCGGCTCAGATCGCGGAAACGTCCGCGCATGATGGTTTCGGCGATGATCGGATTGATCTCCACCGCCGTCACGTCCTTCGAGCCGGAGGCCAGCGCGCGCGCCACATCCCAGCCACCGCCAGCGCCGATGATCAGGCTCTTGGCGCCGGGCCGCAGGCGGTAGGCGAAGCCTGGGCCGCTGGCTCCCAGTTCAGCCCGTTGAGCGTCGCTTAGATGATCCAGATCAAAGTCCGGGATGGCCGAAGTGGTGTCGGCATCGATAACAATCTGCGGCGGTGTGCCGTCCACCAGCGCTACGCGCGAAAAGCTGTTCCACTGCACGAACACTTCGCGGCCCAGCCGGTCGCCCTTGGCCGAGCGGATGCTCACCAGCGGGTGGCTCTTGTCCGTAATGATCAGCGCCACCAGCGCCAGCGCCAGCGCCACGCCCAGTACACGGCCCGCCGAGGCGCGCGCCAGACCGAACCATACAGCCGAGGCCGCGGCAAACAACACAGCCGATCCCAACACAGCGCCCGGGCCACCCATCAGGTTCAGAAACGGAATCACTAGCAGGCAACCGGCGGCGGCGCCCAGCAAATCAAAGAAATAGACCCTGCCAATTCGCTCCACCGTCTCAGCCACGGCCAAGGAAACAGTCATGCCCGACAGCAAAAATGGGATGGCCGCACAGATGTAAACCAGCGCCAACACCCACGCCGACAGGCCCATCCCGGCCAGATGCAGCGTGATGACCAGCGAAAGCACCACGGCCACAGCCGTCAGCGCAGCCAGCACGCCCAGCCGACGGAACAGGTCCGCGCCGCGTGCTTCCACCAGGTAGGAGAAGACGCCGCCGGCGCCCATCCCGAACAGAGCAATGGAGATCGCCAGGAACGCGAAGTGGTAGTAAAAGACAACCGAGAAAATGCGCGTCAATGCCAGCTCAAGCACCAGCGTCGCGGAGGTGGTCAGTGCCACGGCCACATAGAGGCTGGGCCAAGCGCTACTTCTGCCCGAAAGCGAGGAAGATACGATCGACAAACCACTATGATACAGGCTCAGCGCAATACCAACGGTTGTGATTTTGTCTCTCGCGAGTACCCGTTTTAGCCGAAGTGGGAATTGTGGGGCAAGCGAGTGCCCCACAAGAGAGAATCAGCAAAGAGAAAGCCGCTCCACCAGTCGAGCACGGCTGGTGGAACGGCTCACATTCGAATCGGCGGCTACATGATGGCCGTGGGCGGAGCCGGCTCATTCGGATCGCCCGCCTTGGCCAGAGGCCAGCGGACCATCAGCACAGCCAGCAGCACCAGCACCACCAGGCCAATGGCCGTGGGGGTGTGGCCACCCAGCAGCGTGATGGCGCGGCCATCGGCTGCTTCGGCTGAGAAGAAGCTGAGGATCGACAGCAGCGGCCGGTCGGCGATGTTGAAGCCGGCCTTCACCAAACCCATCAGCGCTTCCCCCGCAATCAGGCCAGAGGCGATCAGCACGGCGGCATTTTCAATGCGCGCCTTTTGCGCATCGTTGAAGCCGCGGCGGTCGCGCGCCAGGTCGAGTAGCCAGCGGATCACGCCGCCGGTGAAGATGGCGAACGTCGTTTCCAACGGCAGGTACATGCCAATGGCCACCAGCATGGGGCTCTTCACTTGGATGAGGATCATCGTGATGCCCATGCAAATGCCGACGACAATCAGCGGCCAAGCCATCTCTCCACCGATAATGCCCTGGCTCAACATGGCCATCAGGCCCGCCTGTGGAGCCGACAGCTTGGCGTCGCCAAAGCCGATGCCACCTTCCTTGATGTTGCCCAGGTGCAACAGCAACAGCGGGAAATAGAGCACCAGGCTGGCCACGGCAATGCCGATGAAATCGCCGATCTGCATGGAGCGCGGCGTGCCGCCCAGAATGTGGCCCACTTTGAGATCCTGCAACATCTCGCCCGCCACGGCCGAACTGACGCAGACCACGGCCGCCACGCCAAGCACCGCGGCCACGCCTGCAACGCCTTTCACGCCAATGGCCACCATCAACAGCGCGGCCACAATCAGCGTGGAGAGCGTCAGTCCGGAAATCGGGTTGTTCGACGAGCCGATGACGCCCACCAGATTGCCGCTGACCGCGGCGAAGAAGAATCCGAGCACGATCATCACGGCCGCGGCGACTACGGCGCCGGGCAGCGACTGCGCGAAGAAGTTGTAGAGCAGGATCATCGCCGCGAAGGTGACGGCCAGACCGATGAAAACCACCTTGAAATTGAGGTCGATCTCGGTCCGGTTGCGCGCATCGCTCTGCCCGCCGGCCTTGCGGAGATCGGCCACGGCGCGCCGGATGCCTTGCGCCAACTGGTTCCGCATCTTAAACATGGTGTAGCTGGCGCCCACCAGCATGCCGCCCACGGCGATGGGCCGCACAATGTTGCGCCACACCTGATTGGCCACCATGTCCCACGCCTCTTCGGGCGTGCCGGCCGGCAACGTCTTGGACAATTCAGGCCCGAGGAAGTAGACCAGCAGCGGCACCAGCAAACCCCACGCAAGCACGCCGCCGGCGAAGTTCAGCGCGCCCAGCCGTGGTCCGATGATGTAGCCGACGCCCAGGTACGCGGGAGAGATGGCCGGCAATGAGAATTTCGTGACGCCGCCGACGTTGGCGACGCCGGCCTTTCCCAGCCGCACGAAACTTTTGCCGATCTCACCAATGCCGAACAGAAAATCTTTGCTCGCCGAGAACAGCTTCAGCTCGCCCAGCAGGAACGTACCGCCGCCGATCCCCATCGCCTTAAACAGCGTTGACGCCGCATCGGAACCGCGCTGCCCGGCTTTGTGAATCTCGGCCGCCGCCGAACTTTCCGGGTACGGCAACTCTGGATCTTCCACCATCACGCGGCGCAACAGCGTGACAAACAGAATGCCAAGCGTGCCGCCAACCAGCATCAACACGCTCGACTGCCAGTAGGCTTCAAACGTGTCAAACGCCGGCCAGGCCTTCACGATGACAAACGCGGGGATGGTGAAGATGGCGCCAGCAGCGACCGATTCACCAATGCTGCCCACAGTTCGGGCGATGTTTTCTTCGAGCACCGAGCCTTTGAACAGGCGCAACACGGCCATGCCGATAACGGCCGCCGGGTAGGTGGCCGCGATGGTTTGACCGGCGCGCAAACCCAGGTAGGCATTGGCGGCGCCAAGTACGACAGTCATGATCAGGCCCAGGATGACGGCGCGAAGCGTAAACTCCGGCATCTTCATATCCGGGGGGACGAAAGGTTTGTATTCTTTGTGCGGTGTGGCCATTCGTGTGGACTCCGGGAACCGCAAAAGATGATACCTGTTCAGGGGCAGTTGCCGCTAGTGTGTGTTTTGCCCCACCGTCCGGCAATCGCCCGGAACGGCTAAGTATTGACGAACAGGGGTTTTGGCTCTGGTCGTCCGAATGGTACTCTGGTTGCATCGTTTGATTACTGGAGCCTTTTGATTCATGGCC
This sequence comes from uncultured Candidatus Solibacter sp., assembly GCA_964478395.1. Lineage (GTDB taxonomy): Bacteria > Acidobacteriota > Terriglobia > Bryobacterales > Bryobacteraceae > Paludibaculum. The sequence continues at coordinate 974 of CAYZIX010000133.1, read as the reverse complement.
TACGTCATTACCGACACTTGCACCAAGGATAATCACTGCGTTGAAGCTTGCCCGGTGAGCTGCATTCACCCGATGCCGGACGAAGCCGGCTACGAGGAAGCCCCGCAGCTTTTCATCAACCCGGGTGAGTGCATCGATTGCGGCGCTTGCGTCCCGGTGTGCCCAACCAGTTCTATCTATGTACTCGACGAACTGCCGGCCGACCTGGCGGGCTTTGCCGAGAAAAACGCCGCCCACTTCGCCTAACGGCGCGTCGGCGGTCTTGTATTTGCGCCGGGCCCCGCTGGAAGTGTATCCAGCGGGGCCCGGCGCTTCGTTGTTTACCAATCGGACCAGCGGCTCCGTAAAGCCGCTAGAATAGAGATATGCGCACTCCTTTGATGGCCGGCAACTGGAAGATGTTCAAGACGCCGGCGGAAACTTCAGAATTCTTTGCTGCGTTCCTGCCCCTGGTGGCGAAGTCGGCGGGCGTCGACATCGCCATCGCCCCGCCGTTTGTCGACATCCCGGCAGCCGTGGCCGCGACGGCCGGCTCGCGTGTGGCCGTTGGCGCCCAGAACTGCTACTGGCAGAACAAGGAAGGCGCCTTTACCGGCGAGGTGACGCCCGCCATGTTGAAGGCCGCCGGCGCCAGCTTCGTCATCATTGGCCACTCGGAGCGCCGTCAGTACTTCGGCGAAACCGACGCCACCGTGTTGAAGCGCACTCTGGCCGCACTCGAGGCCGGCCTACAGCCCGTGATCTGCGTCGGTGAACTACTGGCCGACCGCGAGGCAGGCAAGACCAACGACGTGCTCAAGGCGCAGTTCGACGGCGGCATCGCCGGCCTGACTCCTGAGCAGTTTGCCAAGGTGGTCATCGCTTACGAGCCCGTGTGGGCTATCGGCACCGGCAAGGTGGCCACGCCCGAGATCGCTGAAGACACTCACAAGGCCATTCGCGGCTTTGTTGAGGGTAAGTTCGGCAAGGCGGCG
>CAYZIX010000132.1:0-14150 GCA_964478395.1 uncultured Candidatus Solibacter sp. | reverse complement strand
AGATAGACGCCGGCCAGCGCGAACAGGGCGTCCGGCGACCAGGCAGCCACCTCCGGCGGCAATTGGCCGACGTTGCCCAACTGCTCAAAGAAGTAGTTCAGGGCGAAATAGGCGATGGCGACACCGAAGCTGACGCCGACGCCGGTCATGGCGCCACGCGTGCCAGTGAGGAAAGCAAACGGCACACTGAGCAGCGCCATGACGAGCGCGAACAGCGGCACGGAAAACTTCTTGTGGTACTGCACCTGCAACGGCACGGTGCTGAAGCCCGACTGGCGCAACTCCGCAATGTAGTCGTCCAGTTGAAGGTAGTTCATCTGCTTGTAGGTTTTCACCTCTTTGAGAAACCAACTGGGCGTCTCATCCAGCTCAGAAAATGTGGCCGTTTCTCCCTGGAACAAACGGAACGAATCCTGTTTCGGGCGCACGTCGCGTACCCAGCCATTCTGGAAGACCCAGGCCTTCAACGAGGGCTCCCAGCGGGCGCGCTCGGCATAGATATGGCGGTGCATGCGGAAAGAGCGCTGATCAAGTTCGTAAACGCTGACGCCGCCCAGCACGTTGTCGGTCTCGTTCAGGTACTTGTAATAGAAAATGCGCGAGCCGCGGCCGAAGATCCACTTACGGTCCGGCGTCAGATAGGTCTGGACAGGGTTGCCTTTGATCTTGCTGCGCAGTGCGTCCTGAATCAGGTTGGCGCGTGTGGCCACGCCGTAGTCGAACAGGAACAGCAGACCGCTAAGCACAGTGCTGGCCACCAGCACGGGCGCGGCCAGACGATGCAGGCTGACGCCGCAGGCCTTCATGGCCGTGATCTCGTTGTTCTTCGCCATCACGCCGAAGGTGACCAGCGAGGCCACCAGCACGCTGACCGGCGCTGCGTCGTAGATCAGCTTGGGAGCGAGGAAAAAGAGATAGCGGAACAACTCGTTCATCGGGATCTGGTTCTTGAAGACGTCGCCCAGCAGCTCAAAGAAATTGAAGAACTCCGTGAGCATCACGAAGCTGAACAGCAGCGTGAGGAAGTAGAAGGTAAAGCTGGTGACGATATAGGCATCGATCACCTGCGGCAGGAAAAACAGCCGTGTGTGCGAGACGGAGCGCGGAACCAGAAACCCCGCCCCCCCGTTCTGGCGCCAGCGTTGCCAGAGTTCACCCAGCCAGCCGCCCATGCGTTCCGGCAGTGATAGGTCGTGCGGGCGCTCCAGCCGCAGCAGCAAGAAGGCGGCGGCGAGAGCGAACGCTACGTCCGGCGCCCAGACAGCGAAGGCCGGTCCGACGCGGCCTTCGCGCGCCAGGCCGATGAGGCTGATCAGCGTCATGTAATAGAACAACGCAAACAGCACGGTGACGACGAAGGCCGTGCTCTTTCCACCCTTGCGCGAACTGACGCCAAGCGGCAGGCCGGTGAGCGCCAGCAGTACGCAGGCCAGCGGCAGGGCGAAGCGCTGGTGCAGTTCCAGACGCGCCTCGACGCCGCCTGAATGGCGCTCTGCAATGAGCTCCATGGTTGGCGTGGCAATGTAGTTTTTGGCCTTCACCTCACGGCGCTCGCGCGAGGCCAGCTCCTGCTCGCCACGCGGGAAGGACATGGTGCGGTACTCGTTCGGGTCGGCCGCGGCCTCGTATGTAGCGCCGTTCAAAAGCGAGAGCTGGAGGCGGTTGCGCAGCTCGTCCACCATCACAACAGCCTCGGTGGCGATAGTGACACGCGGCCCCTCGGCTTTCGCCTGGGCCGAGTTCTTATCCTCGGATGGCGGCGTCAGATCCGCGATGAAGACGTTGCGCCAACGTGCAGGCTTGCCGGGCAGCACGTCGCCGATATAGAGCACACGATTGGGAAAGCTCTCTTCAAAGACGCGCGGCTGAATCTCGGCCGTCATCTGGGCTGCGCCCAGGCCGTTGATGACGCGCACCATTTCAGCGTTGGACCAGGGCGTCAGGCCGAGCGAACAGCCAGCCGTGGCGGCCATGGCGAACAGGCCGAACGCAGCCACGGGCCAGACGACGCGCCAGGCAGGCACGCCGGCAGCGCGCAACGCCATGATCTCACCGTCGCTCGACATGCGTCCGAGCGCGATGAGCGTGCCCACCAGCGCGCCTAGCGGCAACGTCAGCGGCATGGTGGCCGGCAGCAGGAGCAGGAACAGGTAGCCGACGGTTTCCGGCGTTGTGGAGGCGGAGACAAGAATCGAGAAGAGCTGACCGGCCTTCTGCAGAAACAAAACAAAGATAAACAGCAGCGAGCCGAGCAGCGCGCTGGAGGCCACCTCAAAAAAAATCGTGCGTGAAAGAATCCCCACGCTTTGCCTACGGCTTGGCCAAGAATGGCGACGGCGGCACCACCGACGGTTTAGGCATGTCGTCCCAGGCCGGCTCCAACTCCAGGTCTTCAAACAACATGGCGGGAGCGACCACTGAACAACCAACAATGAAACTCGACGCGCCCGACATGGCCATCAGCGCGCCATTATCAACATAGTCGAATTGATATTCTTCCGAGCCCGCGGCAACGATGTCGCGGAAGCTGCGCGCAGTGAGCGAGCGGAAGCGCAGGCCGCGCACCAACTCTTCACGCCCGTCCGGATAAACGCGGTAGAGCAGCACGGGCTGTGACACAGGCCGGCCAGCGCCTGAGCGGCCGGCGCGCGCGGCGGCGCGGCGCAGGTCGTCGATGGGAGCAACGCTCGGGAAATCCATACGGCGAACCAGCATGCCGTAAGGTTTGCCCTGGGCTTTGATCATCTCAATCAGCCGCGCCTTCAACTGATCGTCAGGGAGGCCCTGCGACGTCTTCACGAAAAGGTTGGACGGGCGCGCTGTTTTCACTCCAAGCGCGCCAGGAATACGCGCGTGACCGTTCGACCCGCTCATGCCGCGCACCGGTTGGCGGGTGGTCAGCACGGCCTTCAGCACGCCTTTGTCGACCAGCGTCAGCGGCTCGGGCGCAACGCCCTCCAGGTCGGAAGCATAGGAGCCGAGCAGCGGGCGCTTGCGGTATTCCTTCAATACTGGGTCGTCGGTCAGGCTCATCCACTCCGGCAAAACGCGCATGCCGAGCCGCCCCTCCAGATCGCTGACCGGAGCCGAGACGGGACGGCCGGGCTCCGACACCGGACGGCGCGTCAGGGAAAGCTGCGAGCCCCACACCTCGCCAAACAGTTGCGCCGCAGACTGGCCAGCGAACAGCACCGGGCCCGTGTAGGCTTCACCGCGCGGCGCCGCCACCAGCGCCGTCAGACCACGCGCCACGTCTTCCGTGGCCTGCCGCAACGCCGGTTCAGATGGCATTTGCGAAGGATCGAGTGAGGCAATGGTAATGCCGCCGGCCAACTGCATGCCATCAGGCGCCTCGGCGCTAGCTTGCACACGGAACATTGCAACCCGATCGGCCGAACGCACCACCGAGCGGAGCGTATTGATCAGATAGAAAGTACCCTGCGACGATTCAAAGTTCACGGCCGAGTTCGCCACAGCCGGGTAGTCCAGGAAAATGGCGGAGAGCTGGCGCACTCGGTTGGCCCAGGCGTCTTCGTCGATCTTGATGCGCCGCGTCTCTTCAACGTGCGAAACGCCGGGGGTGTCCCAGAAATCGCCCAAATCGTCCACTGCCGTAACACCGCGCATGGCGGCGGCTTTACGCCCATAGCCTTCAACGGCCATTTTATAGGCGCGGTCGAGGCTCAGCCAGATGGCCGAACGTAGCGCCGGCACGTCGTTATCGAGGGGCAGTTGATCCGAGTCCAAACGCGTGCCGGAAAAGTAATCGGAGTAAATGGAATTGGTGTTATCGAACTTGGGCGAGCCGACGCGCACGGCCACGCGCACGGGCCGCAGGCGCGAATGTTGCGGCTCATAGTTGGCTCCGAGCGTGGCCCCGACAGAGAACGAATCGGCATCGTCGATGCTGATCTCGATGTAGTAAACCGCCTGGCCGAGAGAGCGCAGGGTGCGTGCGCGCGACAGTTCCTCGACACAGGCGCGCAGCAACGGATCGGCTTGCAGCGCGACAGTGGCCTTGCGCTCCTCAGCCAGCGGAGCGGCCGGGTGCTGAAAAGCAAACAAGCCGGTGACTGCCAGAGCTATAAGAGCTGCGCATTTCATCGCGCCACCTCCACACGGGGCCGTGGCAGTATAGGCGGCGTGTCACGGCTGTCGGGCTTACGCTGGATTTCGATTTCAGAAACCAGCAGCGCGGGCGATACGGCGGCCACGGGCACGCTACCAGATTCGGCGCCGCAGTAGCCATTGAAAACGCCCGGCTTATCCGACGTCGCCATGATCTTGGCAAAACTTGCTAACGGCGTGCCGACAATGTCGGCGCCGCGCACCATTTCATCGGGCCGGCCGTCGGCGTAGACACGGTAGACCACCAGCGGAATTACCGTAAAGGCCTGCAGACCGGAGCGGCGCGTAGTGGTATAACCGCCCGTCACGGACTCAAAGTACAAGCCGTAGGGTTTATTCTGGCGGCGAACTTCGTCGATCAACATCTGGCGCAGAGCCGGTTCAGAAACCTGCCGGGTGGATTCAACGATGAGATTCGACTGGCGCGAGACCGGCTCCATGGCCACCTGACGGCGGCCGTGCCCGTTCGAATGATCGATACCCGGAATGGGCATGCGCGACATGAGGAAGGTTTTGAGAATGCCCTTCTCCACAAGGTTGACGCGGCGCGCGGCCACGCCTTCATCGTCATAAGCATACGAGCCGTTCAGGTCAGCGCCAGCCAGAGATTTCAATGTCGGGTCGAAAGTCACCGACAGAAAGTCAGGCAACACACTCTTGCCGATGGAGGCAGTGAACGTCTGCCCTTCGGTCTCATCGCGCTGGCGCTGGCCTTCAACGCGGTGGCCAAATATCTCGTGGAAAAAGACACCGGCAGCACGGCCCGACAGAATGGCCGGCCCAACGTACGGATCGGCAGGCTGGGCCTTCAGCAGGCGAGTCAGATCCCCGCCAATTTTCTTCACGGCGGCGGCCAGCACGTCATCCTTGGGCAAGTGAGCCGGATCCTCAGCCTCAAAACTCTCAAACGCGCGCAGATCGTTCCCGTCATAGCCCTTGGCCATAGCCGAGATTTCGACGCGGTAGAAGTTGCGGCCATGCTCGACGCGCGTACCCTCAGTGTTGACGTAGCTCTTCACCTCGCGCTGCCAACTGATGCTGGCGCCGGAGACGATCACGCCGGCGTATTCGGTGAAGCCGGCCGAGGCGCGCTTGAGCCGGAGCGCCCACTCATCGACCGAAAACTTGTAGCGCGGCACGGGCTGCGAACCGGTAGCCGGCTTCTCAACCGAAAAGTCGGCCGCCTCAGGCCCCTTGGAAGCACGCAACTGAGCGGAAGAGCGCACACGCAAGAGCCGTTGCGCCGCAGCACGCCAAGCGCGATCGGTGGTCCGCCACGCAAGACGCGCGATGGCGTCGGGCGCATCTTCCACTGGCAGCACGACGGCGGCGCCTGAACGCGGCCGGTCGCCGTCCACCAGGTGGTAATTGTCCAACTGCGGAGTACCAACACGGATCGAGCAGTCCAGCACACGCCGCCGCCCCGCCGTCCGGTTCACCAGCACGCCGCCGCGCACTACGGCCGAGGCTGATTCAACGTCGGAGACGGCGAAGGACATGAAGTACGGGGCAGGATCGGCCTTCTCACGCAGCGTCTTGAAATTCCGATCGAGTTCCCGCGACAGCGTATCGATCAACGGAGGCGCGGGCGCAGGCTTGGCCGGAGCGGCCCAGACCGGCGCCAACCCGATCAGAATCAAAGGGAGAGCAGATGCCAGGGCACGCACGATTGTCAGCATAGCACGCGGGTTCGTCTCGGCCGGCGCAACGCCATGGCCCTAAAATGTAAGCGTAAAGACCAATTCCACTTGATTCTTGGACGATTTCACGGAATTGATCTCCCAGGTCGAACCGGCCCAGTGAGTGAAGCGGACCTCAGGCACGATGCGGAGGCCGAATGCGTCAATAAACTGCCCGCCGACGCCACCGGTGAAGCCGAGCAGGTTCTTTTTGTTAGCCCGGTCGGGATTCTCAAACCACGCATCTTTGATGTAATCTACATCCGCCCTTTCCTGCGCCGGATCGTAGTATGTGAAGTGGCGGGAGGTGCGTACATCGCGCGTCTGGCGGAAAGTCGGGCCGCCCTCCACAAACCAGCGCCAGCCTTTCTGGTGGTGGCCCTTGCGGTAGTAGCGGATCAGAACCGGAACATCGTAGTTCCGCGCCCAGGTGTGATGTTTTTCGGTGGTCTTGACGCGATCGTCGTACGACGTGGTGTCAAGGTCCTCGCCGTCGTAGCGCGTCATGTCGTATTCCCACGAATGTTCGGTTCGCCGCAGGATGCTGACGTTCACCGCAAAATGCTCCAGGAAGGCAAACTGAAAGGTCGGGCCGGTGCCCAGCTTACCGGACGACTTGATGGTGCCGGTTTCGGTGTAGTCGAGCTCATCGGTCACCGTGTTGGTGTAGGTGGACGACTTCATCGTGCTGAGGAAGCCGAACACCAGCGAACCGCCAGCCGAAAAACGCCGCACATAGGCGGTTGGCTGAGGCACGACGGCGCTGTCCGGCTGCTTCGCTGAACTTGCAGCGGGAGCCGCGGACGGGTTCTGAGCCCACAGACCCGGCAAACTGGAACAAACGAGAATCAACCACAGAGAGTGCTTCACGCTGGCAAACCTCATATTTCGCACCGTCATCCTAGAACTGCAGCCGCAGACTGACCTGAATTGAACGCGGCCCGCCCGCATGTGAATAGCCGGCCACGCCGGAACTCAAAATGCGCGTCGCCACACCGAAGTTAGCGCTGTTATAATCGCCGCTTTCCATACTGCGCGGATTGGCAAAAGCCGGCGAATTCGTAATATTGAAGGCCTGTCCAACCAGATTCAACTTATAGCGCTCGGCGACGTTGATCTGGCGGCGTATGCTCAGGTCGAGCTGAGCCAGACCGAAGCCGCGCAACGAATTGCGCCCCAGGTTGCCTTGAGTGTAAGTATCGGGCATTTCAAAGGCGTCGCGGTTCAACCGCTTGCCACCCGGCACCGAGATGTCACGGCGCCAAACGTGGCCGCCGATGTAGTTCGGACGGACGCGGGAGAACATGCTCTGATAGGTCTTGCGATCACGGCCGGATTCCATGATGTCGGTCAGATCCTCGCCATTCGAGGTGAGCTGGCTGGTGCCCATGATGTCAAACGGCGTGGAAGTGCGGGCGGTGGCCATCCAGTCGATAGCCCAGTCCCTGAGGATCAAGCCCACACCGGGCAATTTCGGAGCCGGCAAGTTGAAGTTGCCGCTCCAGTTCAACAGATGACGGATATCGAAATCCGACGGGCCGCGCCGGCCCCCTGACATCGTGGCAAAGCCCATCATCCCCTCGCCTGAAGAATCGTCGATCGACTTGGCCCACGTGTAGGCCACCTGCGTCGACAGGCGCGTGCTGAGACGGCGCACGTATTGCACCTGCATCGCGTTGTACTGCGATGAGGCGTCGTTGGTGGCCTTGCTGAGCACCTGATAGTAGTTGGAGAAGGTCGGCGTCCGGTCGCTGATCAGCAGGCGCGAGCCACGCGAGCCTGCGTACTTGATGTTGGCAATCTGAGAGCGGCCGAAATTGCGTTGCACGCCAATGCTGAACTGGTAGACCAACGGCGACTGCAAGTTGCGCTGGGCAGCGTTGACTACGCCGTACGGCGTACGCGCCGGCAGTGAACGCGGTGCAATCAGATCGGAGCTCAGCGGAAAATCGGGCAGCGTCTCCATATAGCTGGCGACATATGGCGCACCGGAGAAGGCCATCAGGGCGCTACCGACGCTGGTGTCATGATAGGCGCCGAAACCGGCGTGAATCACGGTCTCCTGTCCAGGCTTGGTGCGAAGCTGATGCGACACACCCATGCGCGGGGCCATATCGGTCCAGCGCGTGTCAAACAATGGTTCGTTCTGCGTCACCCGCTCACTGCTCACACTGGAGATTGCGAAGGGCTTCTGGCCTTTCCAGGCCATCGGCGCAGGGTTGACATCCCAGCGGATGCCGTAAGTCACCGTGGTGCGCGGCAGCAGCTTGAAAGTGTCCTGGATATAGGCGGAGAAATTCGTGACGTACGGATAAGTGGAGCCGGCGCTGGAAGAAACGTTGTAGAAGTTCGGAACCAGCGAAAACAGCGCGCCCCAGAAGTAGGTGTCGGTTGTCGTGCCCAAGCCGTTGAAGCTGACGCTCTGCGAGTACGGCATCATCTGGTTGCGTGCGGCGCTGATGCGCACATCCACGCCCATCTTGTATTGATGCTTACCGGCCAGCATGGACAAGCCGTCCACGGCGTTCATGCTGTACTGGTGATTGGTCAGTTTCGGGCTGAACGAGTAGCCCGAGACGCCCATCACGGAGAAGCTGTAGGCGCCGTTTGCAGTGGTCACACCGGCCGGAAAAACTGTCGACGCCGACAGCGGAGATCCGCCGCCAAAACTATCCATCCAGGAGTTGCTGGTCGACGAGCCGGCAGAGAAGCTCACACGCAGGTCGTTCGAAACATTCGGCCGGATCATCTGCGTCAACGCCCCCACCAGGCTCTGCTGGGTGCCTGTCATGTTGTGCACGACGTTCGGCGTCGTCATGTCTTCGCCACGCCCCGTGCCGTCGTTTTTCGACCATCCGTAGCGCAGAAAGCCGGTCATCGTTGGATTAAAGGTGTGATCCAGGCGAAGGCTGGCGGACTGGCCATGGATGGGTGAAGTGAACTGCCCCGAAAACTGCGCCGCACCGTCTTCCAACAGTGCACCATTAGCCACCGGATAAACGGCCAGGTACGGCTTCAACACGGCCGGCGCGGATGCGCGCGTGGCCGCGCTGGGCACGTTCACCAATGTTGTGGTGGGCAGCGTGGAGTTTTGCCGTTCGTAGTTCACGTAGAAGTAAGTCCGGTCCTTGATTACCGGCCCACCAAGGCCGCCACCATACTGATTGAGGCTCATGTCGCCGCGTGGAAGCCCGTAGCGATTGGCAAACCAATCGCTGGCATTCATGTTGTCGCGGCCGTTGTAGCTGAAAACATCGCCGTGAAACTGATTCGAACCGCCGCGGCTGACCATGGCAACCTGCGCGCCCGGCGTACGGCCGAACTCGGCCGCGTAGGTGGAAGTTTGCACATTCAACTCAGCCAGCGAATCCAGGCTCATTCCACCTGCGCCCGGGCCCACGCCGCCGCCACCGCCGCCACCAGCACCCGGCCCGCCCGGGCCGCCCATCATCGGTCCGCCCATCATCATGCCGCTGCCAAGGCTGACGCCGTCGACCGTGTAGTAGTTCATGCTGGCGCGCAGGCCGTTAACGTTCATTCCCGGACCGGCGCTACTCACCACGCCCGGCGCGGTTTGCATCAGCGTGTCAATGCTGCGCCCGTTCACCGGCAGGTGGCGCAAATAATCCTGGTCGACCGACGTTCCGGTGCCGGAATCTGACGCGACGCCTTCAGTGGTATCGGAGACGGTCACCGAGTTGGCGATGGCCGCCAATTGGAGTTCGATATGCAGTGACTGGCGATTGCGCGACAGGATGACGACCGACTCCATCGTCAAGCGGCTGAAGCCTTCCCGCTCGACTTCCAGCTTATAGGTGCCAGCGGGGACACGATCGAAGACGAATATGCCATCCGAACCGCTGGAGGCATTCCTCACCAGTCCGTGCGTTGCGTCGGTCAGCACCAGCTTCGCCTCTGGGATGGCCGAACCGGATGGATCGACAACTTGGCCGAACAGGATCGAGGTGTCCTGCCCGTAAGCGAGGAAGGCGCAATTCAAGAGCGCGGCGATACAAAGAAGTGGGCGCATAGTTCCAACCGGGGCGCAGAGGGTCTCATGAGTGGACGACATCCATCAGACGCGCGGTACGTAGTTTACAGTTCTTTACGATACATCACGCCGGGAGCCGACCCACTTTCACAAAACTTAACGGCTACGCACTCCAATTGTCTCGTCTTTACAGTCACGATGACAAGGTCGCTTAGCGCTCTCTGTGCTCTGATGCTAGGCCTCGGATGGTCTGCCGGAGCGCAAAACGCGCAGGTTCAATCGGTTCTCGGCACCGTTACATCATTCAAGCCCGAGACTTTACAGATCGAAGTAAAAACTGATGCCGGCGAGTCGCACGGCATCACAATCAGTCCTGACACGATTGTGCAGCGCGTCGCGCCTGGCGAAAAAAGCCTGAAAACGGCGCAGCGCATACAGGTTACTGATATTGCTATCAACGACCGGGTGCTGGTCAGCTTCCGGACCGCATCGAAAGAGGCTATCCGAATAGTGGTGATGTCGGCGCGCGAAATTGCGCGCGACGCCGCCGAGAAGCAGGAAGCCGCTCGGGCGGCCTGGATGCAGCACGGCATGAGCGGCATGGTGACTTCCAAGGGCCGCGATGAGATTGTGCTGAAATTGCGCAATGCACAACCCGGCGCGCAGCCTCCCGTGGTCAAGGTCAGCGACAAAACAGTTTTCCGCCGCTACGCGCCGGACACGGTCCGTTTTGACGACGCGAAACCGAGCTCGCTAGGGGAGCTCAAATCGGGCGATCAGTTACGCGCCCGCGGCACGAAGAGCGCCGACGGATTGACGCTCACCGCCGAGGAAGTGGTCTTCGGCGCCTTTCAACTCCGCGCCGGCACCGTCACGGCAGTGGACGCTGCGGCCGGAACGCTCGAAGTAAAGGACTACGAAAACGGCAAGCCGTTCACGGTGCATGTCAGCCCGGATACGCGCGTCAAACGGATGGGCGCTTTCGGTGCCGGCCGGCCCGGCGCCATGCCAGCCGGAATGGCGTCCCGTGCCGGTGGTGGGCCACCGTCCGGATTCCCAGGCGGCCGTCAGGGAATGGGCGGCAACCGGCCGGACATCGGCCAAATGATTGAACGGATGCCGCTGGCAAAGCTGGCCGACATTCAGCCAGGAGAGACGATTGTCACGTCGAGCGTGAAGGGCACAAACAACAACCAGATTACGGCCATCATGCTGCTCGGCAACGCCGAGATAATCCTACGCCTGGCCACCGCGCAAACCGAAACGCAGGTCGGCTTCGGCGGCATGGGCGGCATGAGCGGCGGCAGCTTGGGCGGACTCGACATGTCGTCGATGATGCCGTAGGCGCTTTTCAGAGAGGAATCGGACTTCAACAAAAGGTTTGATTATGTTTGCACGATATTTGTCTGCCTTCATCATCCTGGCCGGTCTGATGGCCCCGCTAGAGGCCCAGACACGGACTACGGCCTCGTTGCACGGCACTGTCACGGACCCGTCCGGCGCATTGGTGCCGGGGGCCGTGGTGCAGGCCGTCGGCCCGGGCGGCCAGCAGAGAGTCACCACGGACCAGTCCGGCCAATACAAGTTCGCATCGTTGCAGCCGGGCCAGTATTTGGTCCGCGCCATCGCCAAGGGCTTCACAATCTTTCTGAAGCGCGACTTGACGGTGGGCGCCAACACACAGCTCGATATCCAGCTCACCATTGAGTTCCAATCTCAGGTGATGAACGTCGAGGATGAGGTGGCGCGGCTGGATTTGAATCCAGAACAGAACGCCGGCTCGGTTGTACTGAAAGAGAAGGAACTTGCGGCGCTGTCGGACGACCCGGACGAGCTCGAACAACAGCTCCAAGCGTTGGCCGGACCGAGTACGACGTCAAGCTCCAGCGATGTCTACATTGACGGCTTTAGCGGCGGTTCACTGCCGCCGAAGGCGTCGATTCGCGAGATCCGCATCAATAACAACCCGTATTCACCGGAGTTCGAGCGGCCAGGCTTCGGGCGCATTGAGATTCTCACCAAGCCGGGTAGCGATTATCTGCGCGGCCAGGCGTTCATGCAGTTCAACGATGAGAGCCTGAACTCGCGCAGCCCGCTGCTGACCAGTTCCAAGCGTCCGCCCATGCAAACGAAATTCTTCGGCGTTTCGCTGTCGGGCCCGCTACGGAAGCAGAAAGCGAGCTTCGGCTTCGACTTCGAGCGCCGCAAGATCGAAGAGAACTCGTTCATCATGGCCACCACGCTGGACAACGACCTGAACCCGGTCAGTGTGAACCAGACGTTGCTTTCGCCCCAAACGCGCACGAACATGACGCCGCGCCTGGACTACACGATCAACGCCAACAACACGTTGACGGCGCGCTACCAGTACGGACGCTCCGCTGTCGAGAACGAAGGCGTGGGTGACTACGCCCTCACGTCGCGAGCTTACGACCAGTCCAGCCGCAACCACTTTTTCCAGGTCACCGAGACGGCCGTGCTGAATGCGCACGCCATCAACGAAACCCGATTCCAGCTTCACCGCTCAGTCAGCGCCATTGATCGCGCGGCCAGCACGGACCCGGCGTTGATCGTCTCCGGCGCCTTCACCAGCGGTGGTGCGCAGGTGGGCAACTCCGGCTCCACGAACAACAGCTTCGAAATCTCGAACACCACAACGCTGACTCACGGCCGGCACAGCTTCAAGTGGGGTGCCCGTATCCGCCAAAGCTGGCTGGAGGATACGTCGGAGAGCAACTTCGGCGGCACCTTCACCTTCTTCGGCGGCACGGGGCCGCAACTCGATGCCACCAATCAAACTATCGGCAGCAACACGATTGCGCTCACCGCGCTGGAGAGTTACCGCCGCACGCTGTTATTCCAGCGGCTGGGATACACCGGAACGCAGATTCGCGCGATGGGAGGCGGCGCCACGCAGTTCAGCCTGAGCGGCGGCACGCCGACCACGAGCCTGAACCAGTTCGACATCGGCCTGTTCGCCAACGACGACTGGAAGCTGCGTCCAAACATCACTATCAGCTACGGGCTGCGCTACGAAGCCCAAACCAACATGGGTGATCTTTCGGATTTTGCTCCGCGCATCGGTATCGCCTGGGGGCTGAAAGGCAGGGGTGGGACGGCGGCCAAGACCGTTATCCGCGCCGGATTCGGCACGTTTTTCGACCGCCAGGCCATCAATTCAACCCTGTCGGCACTACGCTATAACGGAACAACGCAGCAGTCGTACCTGATCCGCTACCCGGATTTTTACCCGACGATTCCGAGCACAACGGACCTCGCATCGGGACAGCAGCCGCAACAACTCCAATACCTGTTCGACAACATGCGCGCCGCCCGCTCCTACCAGACCAGCCTGGGGGTGGAACGCCAGGTGACCAGCTTCATGAAGGTGAGCGTGCAATACGTTGAAAGCCGTGGCGTGCATCTGCACCGCTCGCGCAACATCAACGCTCCAATCAACAGCGTGTACCCTTACGGCGATTCGCAACTCCGCATGCTGACCGAGCCAGTCGGCTTCAGCCGGACCCATCAGCTCATCGTTGCGCCGAACATGAATTACAAGAAGATCTTCCTGTTCGGCTTCTACTCCTGGTCTGATGGCAAGAGCGACGCTGAAGGCTCCCCGGCCGATCCGTATAACCTGCGCGCCGAGTGGGGCCGCTCCGGCTTCGCGGGCATCAGCCATCGCCTGATGCTCGGCACCAACCTGCCGCTGCCGTTGCGGTTCACGGTCAGCCCGATTGTGATGCTCCACACCGGCTCGCCGTACAACATCACCACCGGTGTCGACACCAACGGTGACGGCTTCACCAATGAGCGCCCCGCGCTGGTTAGCCTGGACCAAGCCTCGTGCAACACCAGCCGCTACAGCTACAAACCGGCATTCGGCTGCTTTGACCTGACTCCTGCATCCGGCACGGCGATCGCGCGTAACTACGCCACCGGCCCCAACACATTCATCACCAGCCTGCGTCTGGCCCGGACATGGAGCTTCGGCCGGCGCGCGCAGGCTTCCACCGAGGGCATGGGCGGACCGGGAGGACCGGGTGGCGGCGGCCCGCCTCCCGGTGGCGGTGGCGGCGGCATGAGGGGCGGTGGCGGCCACGGTGGTGGCGGCGGCATGGGCGGCCCGCCTCCGGGAATGGGTGGCGGCCCGGGTGGGATGGGAGGCTCGTCCAGCGGCGGGCGGCGTTACAACCTGACGTTCACCGCATCGGCCCAGAATTTGTTCAATCACTCGAATTACGCCGCACCGAGTGGCGATCTGTCGTCGCCCTACTTCGGCTCTTACCGGAGCATGGCCGGATTCGGGCCGAGGGGCGGCCCATCCACATACAACCGCAAGGTGGGCC
>CAYZIX010000131.1:0-14281 GCA_964478395.1 uncultured Candidatus Solibacter sp. | reverse complement strand
CCGCATCGCATCCATCGCCGAGGCGCCCTTCACCAGAAACGACACCGGCAGCTCCGCGCGATACACCTGGCTGAACGGCACATAAAAATAGGGCTGCGGCGCCTCGTCCTGCGAATTGTATTTCGCGTCGGCCGCCACGCCCACGATGGTGAACCAGCGTCCCCAACCGCGCACCCTCCCGCCAATCACCTGGCGATTTCGGAAGAAGCGCCGCGCGAAGCTCTCGTTGACAATCATCACCTGCTCTTTGTCGCGCGTATCCAGGTCGCTGAAATCACGCCCTTCGTGCAGCTTGATGCCCAGCATCGCCAGAAAGCCCGGGCTGATGACGTTCCGCCCCAACTTCATGTTCTCGCCCGGCTCGGGCTCATAGCCCACAATCCGCAAATCTTCCCATGCCTTCCACGCGATATCCATCGGAATCGTGTCGGCGTAGGCGGCAGCCGTAATGCCCGGCTGTTGTTCGAGCCGCGCGCGTAGCCGTTGGCAGAACTGGATCCGGTCGTCGACACTGTAGCCGGCCGAGGCCAGCGCCGCGTGCGCTACATCAATGCCCTTCGTTTCAAATCCTGGATGAGTCGCGCTGGCCAGGAAAAAGCTGCGCGTAAACAGCCCCGCGCCAATCAGCGCCACCAGCGCCAGCGCCACTTCGCAGCCCACCAGCGCGGACCGCAACCGTTGCGCCGCGCGCCCCGCTGAGCCGCCACGTCCGCCATCGTTCATCGCCCCGGCCAGATCCGCGTGCATGGTGTGCCACGCCGGCGCTACCGCCGCCAGCAGCGTCACCACCAGGCTGATGACCGCTGTGAAGGCGAACACCTGCCAGTCCTGCCGGATCTCAACAACAATCGGCAACGTGCCACCGGGCATCAGCCAGACAATGGCGCGGCCAAACCAATCGATCATCGGTAGCGCCACCACCGCGGCCGCCGCCGCCAGCAGCAGGCATTCAGTGAACAGTTGGCGCATCAGACGTGTGCTGCGCGCCCCCAACGCCAGCCGCAGAGAGAACTCTTTTTCGCGTGCCGACGCACGCGCCAGCAACAGGTTGGCCACGTTGGCGCACACTACCAGCAGCACCACGCCGCACACCGCCATCAGCAGCCGCAGCGGATCGCGCAATGCCGCCTGCACGCCGAAGTGCCCCTGCCACACCGGCAGCAGCGCCACGCCCAGTCCACGATCCTGCTGATTGCGCTCCGCCATGATCTGCGCCAGCGCCGACGCCTCCGCGCGCGCCTGCTCCAGCGTGGCCCCATCGCGCAAACGCGCAATACAGAACTGGCTGCGCGTACCGCGGTCGCGCGGCATCCACTCCGGCATCAGGTTCAGCGCCGGCGCCATCATGTACGGCGCCCACAACTCGAAACGAACACCCGGCAACGAGCCGTGAAACGCCTCCGGTGCCACGCCCACCACCGTCATCTGGCGGCCGTTCAAACGGACCGTACGTCCCACAATCCCCGCATCAGCTTGATACTTGCGCCGCCACAGGTCCTCGCCGAGCACCACCACCGGCTCGGCCTTACGGTCGGCCGCCTCCTCGGGCGTGAAGGCCCGGCCCAACAGCGGCCGCACGCCTAGCGTGGAGAAGTAGTTGCCCGTCACCACTTCGCCCCAGACGCGCTCGGCGTGATCCGCCTCGCCCAGTTGGAACGCGGCAATCTGCGCCGCCACCAGCCCGCTGATCTGCTTGAGGTGATCCCGGTAGTCGAGATAGTCGGGATAAGAGACGTTGATGGGCTCGCCGTTCGGCGCGCGCGTCTCAAACGCCATCAGGCGTCCGCCCTCAGCCACGCCCGGCAGCGGGTTGAGCAGCACCGATTCGATCCACCCGAACACCGCCGAGTTCGTCGCAATACCGACAGCCAGTGTGAGAATAGCCACCAGCGTGAAGCCGGGGCTTTTCAGCGCCATGCGCCAACCGAACCGCAGGTCCTGGATAAGCGTACCCATACCGTGGCTCCGGCACTTTGCCCGCCACGCTTATCTTATTGAAAACAGGCCCCGGCGAAAGGGCTACTGTCCGTCCGTGGGACGCCGCGCGCGCTGAAAGCGGACACCACCGCTACTCAGGCCCGCCCGGCAAACTCGCGGTTCGCGGTCGACACCTTCACCTTTTCCCCTTCTTTGATGAAGAGGGGCACGCGGATCTGCAGGCCGGTTTCGAGCGTGGCTGGCTTGGTTACGCTGCCGCTCGACGTGTCGCCCTTCACGCCCGGCTCCGTATCCGTCACCGTGAGATCGACAAACTGCGGCAGTTCCAGGCCGATGGGGTTGCCATTGTACTTGAGCATCTCCACCATCGAGCCCTCAATCAGGAATTCGAGCGCGCTGCCCATCACATCGTCGGACAACGTGAGCGTTTCGAAGCTCTCCTGGTCCAGGAAGTTCGAGCCGTTGCTGTCGCGATAGAGGTAGGAGGCCGGGACGCGTTGCAGGTCGGGCTCCTTGAACTTCTCGCCCGCCTTGAAGGTCTTTTCGAAGACCGCGTTGGTCAGCAGGTTGCGCATTTTGATACGCACCAGCGTCTGCCCGCCCCGCGCCGTGGGCGTGTTCACCACCACCTCCATGCAGACAAACGGGATGTCTTCAAACTCAAACAGCGTCCTGCGCTTGACGTCAATCGCGTCCATCAATGCGGCCATGAGATCCTCAATTGCGGGTCAGCACTAAAGTGAGGTGCGGACCCGGTTCCACTTCCTTCTCCAGTATAAGAAAGAGAAACCGCCCACACTCTTGTGGTCGCGAACGGACTCACCGGAACAGTGCTACCAGACAAACGGCAGCACCCGGTATCGCACCCTGTGCGCATATTCGGCATAGCCATCGAGTTCGCGGTGCAGGGTTAAGTCTTCCATGACCGTCCGTATCATGACGACCGCCACAGTCACCACAGCCGGTATAAGCGCCCAATGAGAGCCGAGGATCACTGGTGTCACAAGCGTAAAGGCGGCCATGCCGGCGTAGCCAGGGTGCCGGATGAATCGATACGGCCCGCCATCGACAACCGTGTGTCCCCGATCCTTCTGAATGCGCACCACCGAAGAAAAAAACTTGTTTGAACGCATGGCCCAGGTGATCAGAGCCGCAGCGATTACGGCGACCGTTACGCCTGTGGCAACCGCTACCGAAGACACGCCGTTCGACCAATGAAATCGGTTGTCCAGCCCGGCTGTAATCCACACCGCCATTGGCCCGAGCAGAACCGTGATGCCGACGAGCAATTTATCCCAGCTTTTTCCGGTCTTGACATTACTCCGTTCAGCGGCCAACTCGGGATCGCGCCCGATGATAAACGCCAAGCCGGTCACTAGGGAGAGCCCCAGAAGGACCCACGCATTTGACCAATCCAGACGGCCGGCTGACCCGAAAAGACACGCTGCCGTTATCGCAAGGCTGAAGCAAACCGGCCCCAAGGACTTGACTTGTATTGGTCTCATCACCCTCCTCCATCTAGCATTTCACCGATCCGGACCGTATATTCCTTTGAGTTGCAGCCGGTCCGCAAATGCGCCAGCCGGCGCCCGACAACTCCAGAAAGCCCGTCTCGACGGAGGCCCTCACACGTCGAACTCGATCCCCTGCGCCAGCGGCACCGATGAGCTCCAGTTGATGGTCACTGTCTGGCGCCGCATATACGCCTTCCAGCTATCCGAGCCAGACTCGCGACCGCCGCCCGTCTCCTTCTCGCCGCCGAACGCCCCGCCGATCTCCGCGCCCGACGTGCCGATGTTGACGTTCGCAATGCCACAGTCGGAGCCGCGCGCGCTGAGAAACGTTTCGGCCGAAATCAGATTGGTCGTGAAGATGGCGGACGAAAGCCCCTGCGGCACGTCGTTGTGCCACGCGATGGCCTCGGCCAACGTGTCGTATTCGATGATGTGCAGAATGGGCGCGAAGATCTCTTCTTTGACCACTGGCATGGAAGCGCGCGAGCGCACCAGCGTCGGCTGCACCCAGTTGCCCGGCCCCGCCGGGAAACCGCCACCGAAGATCACTTCCCCTCCCTGCTCGCGAATCTGATTGAGCCCCGCGCGCATATCGCGCACTGCCGCCGCGCTCACCAGCGGTCCCATCAGCGTGCGCGCATCCAGCGGATCGCCCACCCGCACCTGCCCATAGGCAGCTTTCAGTTTTTCAATGAACTCCGGCGCAATGGAGCGTTGCAGGAACACGCGCCGTATGGACGTGCAGCGCTGCCCGGCCGTACCCACGGCGCCGAACAGCACGGCGCGCAACGTCATGTCCAGGTTGGCGTCGGGCTCAACAATGATGCCGTTGTTGCCGCCCAGTTCAAGAATCGTGCGGCCCAGCCGCTTGCCCACCACCTCGGCCACACGGTAGCCCATCTGGCAACTGCCTGTCGCGCTCACCAGCGGAATTCGCTTGTCGGCCAGCAGCTTTTCACCGATGGTCGATCCGCGCCCAATCACCAGCGTGAACACGCCCGGCCACCCCGCCTCGGTCATCACCTTGTTGCAGATGTGCTGCACGGCGATGGCCGTCAGCGGCGTTTCGGACGACGGCTTCCACACCACGCAATCGCCGCACACGGCCGCAATCAGCGCATTCCAGCTCCACACCGCCACGGGAAAGTTGAACGCGCTCACCACGCCCACCACGCCCAGCGGGTGCCACTGCTCGTACATACGGTGGCCGGGGCGCTCGGAGTGCGTCGTCATGCCGTAGAGCTGGCGTGACAGACCGACGGCGAAGTCGGCGATGTCGATCATCTCCTGCACCTCGCCCTTGCCTTCGGCGAGGATTTTGCCCATTTCGAGCGAGACCAGCGCGCCCAGTGCGTCCTTGTGCCGCCGCAGTTCATCGCCGATGCGGCGCACAATCTGGCCGCGTTCCGGCGCCGGCGTCATGCGCCAACGCAGAAACACCTCCTGCGTTTCGGCCAGCACGCGCTCGTAGTCGGCCTCCGAGGCCATCTGGACACGAGCCAACTCCTCGCCAGTGGATGGATTCAGGCTGACCAGTTCACCGCCCGTGGGCGACTGGATCCAATCCGCGCCACAGGCTCCCGAATTCAGCTTGCCGAGTCCGAGTGATGAAAAAATGGAATCCGCGTTCATGGTCGTTTGCCAGCGACCATTTTACGCGAATTACCGGCGCGCTTAACTTTACTTCAGACGCTCCAGAACCTCGGCCAACATCGCCGTCCGGCGCGAGGCGCACACGGCCGTCGTGCGCTCCTCTTCGAGCATCGATTTTTCGGTATCGCCAGCAATCACAACATCTTCTTTCGAGGCTGGCTTCATCTGGCCGTCAACATAGGTGCTCAGAATCATCACCACATCCCAGGCCTCGCGTACCGCGCTGCGCTGCGTTTCGCTGAGTTTCTCGTACTGGTTGTCAAGATCGTCCAGCAGCGTACGAATTTTGCGCACGTTCTGCTGCGCCAACGCCACTTGGGCCGTGGCCTTCTGATGGTCGTACGACGGTTTTTCGAGCATCGCCGCCAGCCCGTCTTCAATCTCGTGCGTGCTGGCCGTCAGCTTGATCATCTGGTCGGTGATCGCGGCCGGCGTCTGAGCCGCCATCTGGCCCGCAGCGAAAAGGAACAACGCAAGTACGAATACAAAACGGATCGCATGCGTATCCATGGTGATTCACTCCTCACAAACTGCCGGCGGCGCGCGAAAGCTCGGCGGCCAGACCGGCCTGCTGTTTAGCGGACTTCCGCAGCCAGCGCCAGTTGGGCTGGCCGCTCAAAACCGAAATCTCCAGCGCGGCGAGGTCGGCCAGCGAATCGGCCTTCTCATGCAGGACCCAATCCCGCTCCACGCCCATGTCATCCAGTTGCATCACTTCAAATTCCCGGATTAACAGCGACGTCTGCGCCACTTGCGTATTGGCCAAGGCAAGCAGTCCAGCCTGATCGGGCTTCGCCGCACCGGCCAACTCGCGTATCTGCTGCGCCGTCGCCTCGATCTGCTGCGCCGTGGCGGCAATCTGGTGGTAGGGCGCAGCGCTCGACTGCGCACCCCAGGCCGCCGTTCCAGCCAGCACTGCAACAAGGATCGCTTTCGAACTCATCACATTCTCCTGCCAGGGGAGACGTGACTAGCGCCGCCGTATGTTTCATAAGTTACGTTAACTATTGTGGCGGCGCGTTCTTCACATACCGGTCGAACCAGGTGAGCGTCTCCCACAACACGTGCTCGATGCTCTCAGCCGCAGCGTAGCCATGGCTCTCGAAAGGTAGCATCACCAGACGCACCGTGCCGCCATTGCCGCGGACGCCCTGGTATAGCCGTTCGCTGTTGATCGGGAACGTTCCGGTGTTGTTATCCGCCTCGCCATGGATCAGCAGAATCGGGTCCTTGATCTGGTCGGCGTAAGTGAACGGCGAAACCTTCATGTACATCTCGCGAGCCTGCCAGAACGTGCGCCGCTCGCTCTGGAATCCAAACGGCGTCAACGTGCGGTTATACGCTCCAGACCGCGCCACTCCGGCACGGAACAGGCGCGTATGCGCCAACAGATTGGCTGTCATGAACGCACCGTAGCTGTGGCCGCTCACACCCACACGCGCGCGGTCCGTCACGCCGATTTCCACGGCTTTGTCGATCGCCGCTTTCGCGCCCGCCGTCAACTGCTCGATATAGGTGTTGTTCACGGTCTCCGGGTCGCCCACAATCGGGATGGTCGCGTCATTCAGAACCACGTATCCGGCCAGCAGCATGAACAACTGCGACGCTCCCCGCAACGGAACATAGCGTTGTGTCGAGCCCTCAATCTGCCCGGCCGTGTTGGCGTCGGTGTACTCCAGCGGATAGGCCCACAAGATAGTCGGCCGGCGCTCGCCTTCCTTATAGTCCGGTGGCAGGAACAACGTGAAGCTCAACTGCACGCCGTCCGGGCGCTGATAGGTTACGCGCTTGCGCTGGATCTTGCGTAGTTGCGGCGTCGGGTCGGTGAAGGCGGTCAACGCCTTCCGCGTATCTGA
The DNA here is from genome assembly GCA_964478395.1 of uncultured Candidatus Solibacter sp. Classification (GTDB taxonomy): domain Bacteria; phylum Acidobacteriota; class Terriglobia; order Bryobacterales; family Bryobacteraceae; genus Paludibaculum. The sequence continues at coordinate 7,320 of CAYZIX010000131.1, read as the reverse complement.
GCCACGCTCGCGGATAAACAGGTTCGGCGGCTCCGACGGCGTCTCGTAGCGCGTCAGGAACTTTGAGCCATCATCGGCGAGCACATCCACCACCACTTCGTATCCCGTTTCACCGGCGCGGAACAGCCGCTCAGTTTCGCCGGTTTTGAGGTTGTAGCGGTCCAGGAACGGCCGGTCGCCCTGCGGTGTTGCGCCCTCGCCGGCCAGAAAGATCTGGTCGCCCGTCTGCCGCATCACGCTGGCGCCGTTGGGCAGACGCTTCTGTAGCGGCTGTCCCGGATTACGATAGCGGTCTTGCAGGTTGCGGCTCCACAGCAACTTCGCGCCTGCCACCGGATCGTCCAGGAAGATGCGGAACGTGCGCACCCAGCGCTTGTCGCGATCATAGTCGCCAATGAACGCCAACCCGCCCGTGGCGCCAAAACGGATCCCCGTCGCGCGTTGTTCGGTCTTGATGATCTCCGTGGGCTGTGCCGTAAATGGCGCAGCCAGTTGCATCAGCTTGTCGCGGAAGTCGGCCTTCGTACGCGGATCGCCCCCATCCAACGCCTCCCACCACACCAGCGTCGCCGCCGCCGTCGGCCGCCAGTCCACGTTGCGGGGACCCACCGGCACGCCTTCAATCGGCACGCGGTCCTGCAACGGAGCCGAGTGGATCTTCTTCACCAGCTTGCCCGCGCGGTCCCATACCTCCGTCTCAGACGGGAACACGTAATAGGGATGTACGTAAGAATAGGGCCGGTGCACACTCTCTACCAGCAGATAATGTCCGTCGGGCGATGGATCCGCTGAGTCGATCACGGCCGGCTTACCAATTGGCGTCGCCTTCAGCGTCGCGGTATCCACAACCACCAATTGCGATGTGCCGTAGTAATCGAACAGGCTCTCGTCATAGGGGCTCGACAGCATGTCCTGATACGTGCGCACTGGCCCGCTCTGGCCCGACGCTTCCTGCACGTTCGGCCCGGCCGGAGCCGCCGGCTTCTGCGGCGCCGAGCCACGCCCGGCCGGCACGGCCCGCACCAGCAGCTCCTTGCTGCCGGCCAGCCATTGCACCGAGCCGCTCATCGTATCATTCACCTTCAGCCCGGCCACGCGCCGCAGCGCCGCCGAGCCTACCGCGCCTACATACAGATCCACCGACGTCGCCGTGTAATTCAGCACGGCGAACTGCTTGCCGTCCGGGCTCCACTGCGGCACAGATAGCCGCGCGCCAGCCGGCACGGCAACGTGCGTCACCGCGCCCGCCTCAATCGTCTGAATGGCAATGCCCGTAATCGTAAACATCGGCGCGTGCTGGCCGTTGTTGGCCGGATTGATGCGCAGACCGGCGATGCGATGCACCGGCGCGGCCAGTTGTGCAATCGGCGGCATCAGACGCCGCTCCAGCAGCAGCACATGTGTGCGGGTCGGGTTCAGACTGGTGACCGGCGGCGACGGAGCATGGAGTACGTCCAATATCTCCTTCGGCGGCTTCTGATAAGTGACTTCAGCGCAGGCCATGGTGATAGTGGCGAGAACAGGAATAATGCGGCTTATGCGCATGCGGCGGACCTCCCGGATGCTGCTTCCTTTCGAGCATATCAGCGCGGCGCCAGCTCCAGCGCCGAATCGGCCACCACATGCGTGAACTCAAGCGGGAAGCTCCCGCCTCCACGATATGCCTTCCATTGGTCCTTATAATGCCCACTGAGAATATGGCCGCTTTCGCCCGTAGGCAGCACAATACGCGAGCCATCCCAGTTCGACACGTCCGCGATGAAGCGCAGCGACGGCCCCATGCGCGGTGACGCCGCGTTGATTGCCGTGCCCGTACCGTCAATCGCCACCGGCCCGACATTGAAATACGACGCCAGCAATCCAATCCGCCCGAACACCGGATGCGCAATCGTCAACTGATTCATCCGCCCATAGTCCCAGCGCGTCAGGTTGCGGCCCTGCATACGCTGGCCTTCCTCAACAGCGTCGGACAGCGCCTTCGTCAGCATCATGTCGTAGTCGTCAAACCAGCCGGCCGGGCGCTCTCGAAGCAGCTTTTCGACAACTGCCGGCGCCATGTACGTGCGCGTGTCGCTTTGCACGGAGGGCGCGGCTTTTCTATTGATCGTCGAACGCAAATGCTGATAGAGCAGCGTCGCCAGCAGCGGCGCCGCCTCTCCCGCACGCGCCTGTCCGTTCCAGTTACGCAGCAACGCGGCGCCCTCCACCGCCAGCGGATTCTTTTCATGCCGCCGTCCCACGGCCGCCACCGCCTGCTTGGCTACGAAGTGCAGGAAGTTCGAATAGACATCCCGCTCGATGCCGATCATCTCGGCAGGCTGCCAGCGCGGGCGCGAGCTCAACCGCGCCACAATCTGGCGCGCACGGTGCGCCGAGGCGAAATGCCCACTCACCTCATACGGCGTCTTTTCCGGAAATGAATTCTGATTCGCGCTGGCCACAATGCCGCCCTTTGGATTGAAGTAGCTCGGCAACTGGTCGAATGGGATGTAGCCCTCCCACTCCTGCCCGCCGGACGCGCCGTCCAGCGGCACATCGCCTGTAAAGCCGCGCCGCACCGGCAGGCGGCCCACCACCTGCCAACCGATATTGCCGTCGGTGTCGGCGTAAATCGCGTTGATATTTGGCCCCGAAAAATGGCTCAGCGCCTGGCGGAATTCCTTCCAATTATTGGCCCGGTTCAGATCCATCAGAGGGAACGAATAGTCATCCTGATAACCGGCGGCCCATTTCAGCGCCAGGTGCGAGCCGCCATCTGCCGCCACAACCGGACCATGCACCGTCACCAGTTGCACAAACTCAACCGGGCGTTCCCCCCGCACCGCAATCCACTCCACCTCCCGCGTCGCAACAAGCACCTTGTCCTGGTACTGGTAGCGGCCCGAGGCGAGATCAATCCGCTCCGCATAGAGATCCATGTTGTCGAACTGGAGCGCCGTGATGCCCCAGGCAATCCGGCGGTTGTGGCCAATCACCACCGCCGGCACGCCCGGCATCGTGGCCCCCGCCACGTCCAACCCAGGCGCCTTCAGGTGCGCCACATACCAGGTAGCTGGCATCGACCACTCCAGGTGTGGATCGTTGGCCAGAATCGGCTTGCCCGTCGTTGAACGCGTCCCGCTGACGGCCCACGCATTCGAACCCGGCTGCGGTTCGTCGCCGGCGCGTGTCGGGAACAGATAATCCACCTTCGCCCGGTCGCCCGCGCTCAGCATGCGCGCCTTGGCCAGGTCCGCCTGCCAGTCGCCGCTCAATGTGCGGTGCATCTGTAGTGCGCAGAGCAGCGAATCGGTCACACTCCAGGCGCGCGGGTGATAGCCCAACAGCCGGAACTCGGGCGGCAGATTGTGCGCCTGTGTCTCCAGGTAGAAGTTGACGCCACGCGCGTAAGCCGCCAGCCAGGCCCGGTCGCGCGCCGCCAGATGCTGGCGCCAGTTTTCAGCAATCCGGCGCATCCGCAAACGCCGGCTGCGTGTGTCTGCCTCAACCGTCGCGCGGCCCATCACTTCGCTCAGTTCGCCGGCCGCCAGACGCCGCAGCGTATCCATCTGCCAGAAGCGGTCCTGCGCCGTCGCGAAGCCCTGCGCAAACAGCGCGTCTTCAATATTTGCGGCCTCGATGTGCACGACACCCAACTTGTCGCGCACGACACGCGTCGACGCCCCCACCGGCGCCGTAATGCGGCCCGATGTCTTCGGCATCGGCCGCCACACCCACCAGAACACCGCCGCCAGCGCCACCGCCACCAACGCCAGCAACACGACGTTCACCGCGCGCAGAATCTTTTTCATCAACATCTTTACAATGGTATCGACATAGCCGCTCGCAAGGCGGAGCCTCTTTTGATGCAACCTGGCATAAGTCATTACGGATATCGCCTTCTGGCGATGTTCATGATCATCGGTGTTAACGCCTTTTTCGCCTCCGCGGAGATGGCGCTGGTCAGCGTGCGCCCGTCGCGCTTAAAGCAACTGGCCAGTGAGGGACAGGTCGGCGCACAGGCCGCCATGGCGTTGCTCGCCAACCCCGAACGTCTGCTTTCGGTCACTCAGGTGGGCTTGACACTCGCCAGCCTGGCGCTTGGCTGGCTGGGCGAGGAGACGTTGCACGGCCTCTTCATGTTGTTGTTCGGCCCCGTGGTGACGCGCTCCAGCGCGCCGTTCCTCGGATTCCTCAGCGTGCTGCTGGCCTTCCTGCTGATGACGTTTCTGCACGTGATCCTCGGCGAAGTGGTCCCCAAGAATATGGCCTTCGACCGCGCCGACCGTCTGGCTGTGCTCGTCGCCCCTGTCGTTCTGGTCTTCTACAAAACTGTCGAACCTTTCGTCTGGGTGCTTGAACGCACCTCCAAGGTCCTCTCGCGTTTACTCGGTGTGCGCCAGCACCAGCACGGCGCCCACTCAGCCGAGGAGCTCAAATTCGTCATCACCACCAGCCACTCCGCCGGTCTGATCGAAAGCTTCGAGGAGGAGGCCATGCGCCGCCTGCTCGAACTCGAAGACTGCGCCGTGCGCGAAGTCATGGTCCCGCGCACCCAGATGGTCACCATCGCCGACACGGCGGACATTGACGAGGTGCTCGATCTGGTGAGTGAGTCCCGTTACTCGCGCCTGCCTGTTTGCGTCGAGGGCAACGAAAATCCGATCGGCTTTGTGCATGTCAAGGACGTGCTCAACTTTTGGGCCGAGCGCCGCAGTTCCAACCGCCACCGCCGCGCCGTCGGGCCCTTCCGCATCAGCGACGTGCTGCGCAAGGCGCCCATCATGCCCGAAGCGCGCGCCCTTCACCTGGCCTTGGAGGACATGCGCGAACAGCACGCCCACCTCGCTTTCGTCGTGGACGAGTTTGGTACCGTCACCGGAATGATCTCCATCGAAGACCTGTTCGAGCAGATCTTCGGTGAAATCGAGGATGAGTTCGATCAGGCGCCGGTTCTGCCCGATCAACACGAAGAATGCTTTGACGTCGAAGGCACTATTCTCATTCGGGATCTCGACGCCCGTTACGGTATCGAGTTGCCTTCAGGCGAGGGCTACGAAACGCTGGCCGGCTTCCTCATGCTCGAACTCAATCGCATTCCGCAGGTGGACGACGCCGTCGAGCACGACGGCCGCATCTTCCGCGTCACGGCCATGGAGGATTTGCGCGTGTCGCAGGTCCATATCGAGCCCGCTCCAGTTAGCGGCCCGCCGCTGGATATAGCTTGACCAGATCCTGGCGCAGTGGCTCCACCGCCTTCGCGAACACCATCTTATAGGCCGCGCAGAAATAGTCCAGGTCCTCAAAACGCCCATGCGGGCTATGGCGCGTTTTCGGGCAGCCGCCGTGGCAGATCGTCTGGTATTGGCAGCGCTGGCACTCTGGATGCGCCAACGTTTTCTTCACCGCGAACGACATCCGCTTCTGCCGCCGCGCCAACTCCGGGAACGAATCGAGCGTCACATTGCCCAGCTTCCAACTGGACTCGACGAAGAAGTCGCACGGGAACACATCGCCGTTGTACTCCACCACCACGTAGCTGTCGCATGTCTCGTGCAGCGTGCAACTGCCCGGCTTGATCCCCGCCACGGCTTCGGCCAGATTGTCGAAAAACCTCACCCGCACCTTACGCCGCTCCGGCCACCACAACTCGAAAATCTCTAGTAGAAACTGCCCGTATTCCTCAGCCGAAATCGTGAACGGCAACCGGCTGCCGTCGGGCGCGAACTCAGCCAAGGGGATAAACTGCATATGCGCCACGCCCAGCCCGCGCAGATAGCGGTACACCTCCCGCGGCGTCTTTACGTTGGCCTGGCTCACAACGCAAAGGATGTTGAACTCGACACGCTCCTTCGACATCAGCTCCAGTGTTTCTACGACGCGCGCCGATGTCGGATGCCCGGCCTTGTTCACGCGGTAGAGATCGTGCATCGCTGGCGGGCCGTCCAGCGATAGGCCTACCAGGAAGTGATACTCGCGAAACAGGCGGCACCACGCTTCGTCAATCAGAATGCCGTTCGTCTGGATGGCGTTCGACACTTCCTGGCCCGCACGGCCGTAGCGTTGCTGGAACTCCACCAGCCGTTCGAAGAACTTCAGTCCGGCCAGCGTCGGCTCCCCGCCCTGAAACGCGAACGTCGACGCTGGATACGAATAGAACAGGAAGCTGTCCACCAGCTGTTCCAGCGTCTCCATGGTCATCACGCGCGCCGGCACGTCTTTGTACGGGTCGGCGGCGCGGTCCAGGTAGAAGCAGTAGGCGCAGTCCAGGTTGCAGACGGCCGAGGCGGGCTTGATCAGCAGCGATGTGATGCGCGGCGTCGGCGCGCTCGTGTTGCCTCCAACTATCGGTAATTCCAGTCCGCCCGTCATATGCTCGGAGTGTAGCATCATGACTCCGGCCATCTTGTTCCAGCAGATTGAGAGCTATTTCTCCGCCAATGCCGACGCGGACTTCGCCGCCGGACAGCGCCGCTTCTTCAAGCACGAGATCGACACCTACGGCGTGCGGACCGCGGCGCTGAACAAAGAGGTCAGCACTGTGGCGCGCGAGTTGAAGCACTGGCCGCCGGAACAGCGCGATGCCCTTGCTGAAATGCTGTGGCGTACCGGCAAGCTGGAGGCCGGCGTGCTGGTCTGTCATGTCTACCGGCGCTTTGCGCGCGATCAGTTCGATTTGTTTGAAACGTGGATCGACCAGTACGTTCGCAACTGGGCACACTGCGACGGCGTCTCCTCGTGGCTGCTGGCGGCCTGCATCGCATACAACCCGGAACTGCGCCATCGCCTTCCCGCCTGGACGAAATCCCCGAACCGCTGGAAGCGCCGCGCCTCGGCCGTCGCGCTGTTGCAGGAGGCCAAGCAGGGCCACCACACCGCATTCATCTTCGACGTTGCCTCGATGCTGCTGCCCGAGCGCGACGACATGGTGGAGAAGGGCGTCGGCTGGCTGCTTAAAGAGACCTACCCGAAGCGGCCGGCCGAAACGCTCGCCTTCCTGCTCACCAAGACCGGTGTCGCCTCGCGGCTGACCCTGCGCTACGCCGCTGAAAAGATGACCCCGGCTGACCGCAGACGGATCATGACGGCCTAGAATGATATCCTCAGCTCATAAGGCTGGGGCGGGAGCGACCCGCACCCGGACTCTCGTCAGCGAGGATTGTCCAGATGAAACAAAGACTATTGCTCATCGCCGGAACAGCCGTGGTGTTGATGCTGTCCGGTTGTTCGAAGACAGAGCAAGCCGGCGCCCCTGCGCCGGCCGAAGGTGGAGCGGCGCCGGCCGCCGGCCAGCCGGCCACACCGGGCTCGACGCAGCCGGGAGCGCCGCAGCAGAGCGCA
>CAYZIX010000130.1:0-14372 GCA_964478395.1 uncultured Candidatus Solibacter sp. | reverse complement strand
GGCGGAGCGCTTCTTCCCGGCGCCGGGTGGGGGGCAAGGGTTGAGGCAGGCCGGCGAGCAGTTTCTGTTCCTGTCGCGCGTCGGGCAGGACGCTCAACAGGCGGAGATGGCGGTCGAAGTGATACTCAACGTGCGGTCCGTCGAATATATCACGCGTGGCGTGCGCCATGATGTAGTCATTGGCCGTTTCGATGCGATCGATGCGGCAATACTTGTCCGGGTAGGTGCTGTCAGCGAAATCCGCGATCACTATCTGAGCCAATTCCGTGCCCGTGGGAACGCCAACGACCTGACGCCCTCCGCCGGGTGGGACTGAACCCTGGCCTGAAACATTACGGGAGTCGAGGACGACCAGGGTGGAGGCATAGCCGGTTTCGCCGTAGCCGTCGTTGACGCCGCCGAGGAGGATCTCCTCAACGCCATCCTGGTTGGCGTCTGCGACCGCCATGGCGAAGAACCAGCCGGGATGGACATAGGTGCCGACTTTGCGGCCATCGGCCGTATAAATTTCCACCTCGTACAGCCAGCTCCCCTGGTGGTGGCCTCCGGCAATGATCAACCCGCCATCGGGGCGTGGCCGGCTGAGGCGGCCCAGCAGGTTCACCGAGAACAGGCCAGCCGGATAGCGTTGACCATCGCTTACCATGGCAGTGCCGAACGGCGTGGACCAGCGCAGGTGTCCGTCTTCGTCGAACAGGCAGAGACTCGATCCGACGCCGGGAATCTGTCCGCTACCCTGGTCGTGCGGGATGTAATTGAAGAGCGTCCCGATGTGTCCTGTGCCGGAAATATCCGAGAACAAGACGCTCTGGTGGTCCCACATTACATTGGGTGTCCCGGCGAAGCGGTGACTCCAGCGGACGCGCTTCTGGGCGTCCGTCACGGTAAGGACATTGCCGGTGACGAAGTAGGCAGCGGGTGGGCCGGCGCGGTTGGAGAAGGCCCAGATGACGATCAGTGCGACGGCCAGCAGTCCGGCGGCGAGCGCCGGCCAGCGCCTGAGGCGGGGGGGCGGTGGGACATTGACGTGGTTGGGGACATTTCTCTTCCATGCGTCGATTTCATCTGCGACGGCCCAGACGCGGCCACGGACTCCGGGCAAACGGTGAACGGGCAGTCCCAGTTTCTGTTCGTAGGTGAGCGCCGTCCGCTCAGTGACGCCGAGGTAGCCGGCAATTTCTCCCCAGCCGGTTAATTCACGCGGGCTTTCCATGATCCGTGCCCTAAAGCCGATATTCTACCCGCGTTGAAGCCAGAGCGTTTCACAAAAATGATTACTCTTTCTCTGTAATCCAGGTCCTGTCGAAGCTCACGTGCTTGATGGACTGGAGTTTATCCACGCTGTGACTATAGGTGACGTGGATGGCGCCGCGCGAATCCTGGATGACGCCCGGGTAGGAGTAGCCGCCCTTGGTCTGGTCTTCCAGGGCGCGGCGGTGGGGCCAGGTGCGGCCTTCGTCTTCGGAGAGCCAGACGGAGAGGCGCTGGCGGCCCTTCTCCGTGTCGTTCAACACCATCACCCAACTGCCGTCGCGCAGGGAGATGACTTCCACACTGGAGCCGGGGTTGGGGATATCCGTGTCGCGGGCCGGGGTCCACGTCATGCCGTTGTCTGACGACTCCGATACCATGACGCGCTTTGGCGCCGGGCCGTTGTCGCGCATGTAGGCGACGATACGGCCGTCGCGGCGGCGGACGAGTGCGGGCTGGACGGCGCCGAGGCCGAGGATGGGCTTCGAGGCAGTCCAGTGCGCGCCGCCATCGTCCGTGATGGCGATGAGCGAGACGCTGAACGTATCGGTATAAAGCGGCAGCAGCAGGCGGCCCGAGGGCAGTTCAAGCATGTGCGTGCGGGGCATCCAGCCGAGACGGTTGTAGAGCTTGTCGTTAGCACGCTCCCGCGCGCGCTTCAGTTCGCCGGGTTTGAAGCCGTCGAGAGGCTTTTCGATGTACGGCTGAAAGAAGGCAGAGAGGGCATCGCCCAGGCCTTCCGGGCGGAGCAGGATGTTGTCTGAACGAGTCCAGCGGATGGGATTAGCGCGTCCGCCATCGTCAGCGACGAGGATTTTGAGCAGCGCGGATTCCCAATGGTTGTCGAGGATCACCGGCCAGACGACCATCAAGTGGCCACGCGCATCGACGGCGGCGATGGGGTTGCAGTCCGGAAAGCCGGGCGTATCGGCGATGGTGAACGGCGCGCTCCAGACCTTGGACCCACGCTTCAGGCGCGCGCCCTGGATGAGCACATCGTCGGCCGAGCGTTCACCGGAGCCGATGTACCAGACGGCGAAGAGGTCGCCGCCCGGCAGCTCGACAATGGACGACGAATGCGAGTGGAGTGGCTGAGGCGGAAAGATAAAGCGGGCGTCGTAGGCGAGAAGCGGCAGTGCGGCGAGAGCGAGAAGTAATTTCATTGGTCTATTCCTTGAAAAAGCCGTAGTAAAGACCGGCGTAATACGGCAGCAGAAAGACGGCGCCGTCGCCGAGTTCGAGGCCGTCCGAAGAACGGTCGAGCTGGTAAGGATCGTGATTCCAGTGGGAGAAGTAGCGCTCGTCAGCGGGGATGACCTTGCCGTTGACGCGGACGGCGCGGCCGGCGCCCAGGAAGTGAGCGAGCGGTGAGAGGTCCTTGCGGTGGGAGTTGCGGAAGGGCCAGCCGACGCGATCGAGCGGGATGCTGCGAAGCGTCGCGAGAGAATCCTCCAGCCATGCGCCCGAGATGGAGAGATCTTCGCGGCCGAAGGCGCTTTCAAAGCTAGCATTGCGGGCAACGGCGGCGTAGAGGAAGTTGAACAGCGGGTTCATCTCCGGCGCCTCATTTTGCCAGTGGCGGTAGAAGCCGAGCAAATACTTCTGGCGCAGATCCGGGCCGGTTTCGTAACGCAGCAGGCTGAAGTAATTCATGAAGATCATTTCGTCGTCGCTCTGATTGCCGCCGCCGGGGCCGAGGTGGGATTTGGCGATCATGGCGTTGGCGGCGTAGCCGTGCGATTGGATTAGGCTGTGTGCGGCGCGGGCGTAACGCTCATCACCGGTGATGTGATGGGCCACTTTGAGGTAGGCGAGCATGGAGAGCGAGTTGAGGCCGCGCTCCTCCCACCAGTCGCGGTTGAGGTTCAGTTCGGCGGGATTGAAATAGCCCCAGCGCGTGGGGCGGCCATCGTGATCGACCAGCGTGAAGCCGTGGCCGATGAGATGGTCTGTAAGCTCGCGGACCTGCGTGCGAACGGCCTGGCGGTCCTCCTCCGTTTTGGCGGCAAGGTCGTAGTAGAGACCGTAGAAGAAGTAGTGGCCGTCGAGTTCGTCGGAGCTGGTATCGGACTTCCAATACCACTGGCCGGAGGCGTCGCGCGGCCAGCGGGGTGTGATGAGCTTCCAGCGATGGTCGGTGAGTTGTTTGGCGCGGTCGCGGGCGGGCGAGTCGTGCAGATTGGGGTCGGGGCCGGAGGTGGGCAGGATGGAGCGGGCGACAAAGCCGCGCGGGGCGGGGTGCGGGCCGCCTTGCGTGACCATGCGGAGGAATTCGAGGGCCTTAAAGGCCTGGCGGGCGCGCGAGCAGGCCGTCTCAATGCCCGCGCCACAGGCAAAGCACTCGCCGGCGCCGTACATGGCGGTCCAGAGGCCGTCGTTGTCGGAATCGACTTGGGTGAAACTGGCCGTATCGCCAGGGCGTTGGAGGACGACGGGGTGCACGTACTGATAAGGCGTGCGGCGGTGGCGTTTATCGATTTCCGCTTCAAAGATGAGGGCCTTCGCGGCGAGCGTCATGGGCGTGCGTTTGATCTGCGCCAAGCCACCGGCAGTGGCGATCCAGGCCGTGCCGTGCGAGTCGACGGCAATGGCGCGAACATCGTCGTTGGGCAGCCAGCGCGGGCCGGCGCGGTATTCCCACGAATGCCCGTCGAAGCGGATGGCGCCGAGGTGCGTGCCGAACCAGACGACGCCGTCCTCACCGGCAGCGACGCAGGTGAAGTCGTCGTAGGGCAGGCCGTCAGCGCCGGTGTAGAGCGTCCACGTGGAGCCATCGAGCACGCCGGCGCCCTGTGGGCTGGCAAACCAGAGGCGGCCACGCGTATCGTAAGCGACACCACGCACATCGACCGGCGCCCAACTGCGCGCGCCGGAGCGCGGGAACTGGCGCTCCCACAGGCCGGATTCTGTTTTGACGTAGAGACCGTCCGGGCGGGCCTCGGCGTTCAGGCGCGGTGCGGGCGGAGGCACGGCGGCAGGCTTCCAGACGCCGTTGACGAAGGTGGCGGCTCCGGAGGCGGTGATGACGGTGGGTGCGCCGGCGGGGTCGAGTTGCACGGAGCGGAGGTCGTCAGAAGGAAGGCCACCGGCGGCGGTGTAAAAGGTGCGCGATTCAGCGGCGAAGGCGCCGATGCGGACAGGCGGGGTTTGGGCGGCCAGCGTGATGGCGATGGCGATGAGTGCGAATCTCATGGATGCACCTCGGAGGAGACACAGTATAGCTTAGAGCGATGCAGGCTCAGGCGCGGCGGGCGTCGAGTTCTTCGCGCAACATGCGCGCAAGAACGATGGCGACGGAGAAGACGACGGGGCCGGCAAAGAGGCCGATAAAGCCGAAGACCTGCATGCCGCCCATGAGGGCGAAAAAGACCACCAGGGTATTCATCTCCGTGCGGCCGGCGAGGGCCCAGGGACGGACAAAGTTGTCGCTCATGCCAACCACGAACGTGCCCCACAGGGCGAGGAACAGGGCCTTACCCCAGGCTCCCTGGGCCAGCAGAATCAGCGCGCCGGGCACCCAGACGAGCGCGGTGCCAACCACGGGAATCAACGAACAGAATGCCGCCACGGCGCCCCACAAGACGGGGGAGGATAGACCGGTGAAGAGGAAGCCGAGGCCAGTGAGCAGTCCCTGGACACTGCCGACGGCGGCGATACCGTAAACGTTGGCGGCGACGGCGTCGGAGATGCTCTTCAATAATTCGTCCACGCGCGCGCGATCCAACGGCAGCCAGCGGTAGATGGCCTTGTTGATGGCGCGGCCCTGCTGGAAAAGAAAGAAGACGATGAAGAGGCTGAGCAGGCCGTTGCCGATGACCGAGGTGAGGTTGCTGAGCAGCGAACCGCCCCAGCCGATGAGCAGCGCGCTGACCGACTGCGCCCGGGCCAGCAGCGCGGCGCGGATGTCGGGCGCGGCCATGCCGGTGCGGGCGGAGATCCAGTCGATGGGCTGATTGACGATCTGCGCGAGCCAGGAGCTCCAGCCGCCCTGTTGCGCGCTTTCGCCGACAAGATGCTGATAAGCGTCGGCGGCCTGACGGGCGATGATAATGCCGAGAGCGGTGAGCGGCACGACGACGGCAAATGCAATGGTGAGCGTACAAAGCGCCGCCACCAGCGAGGGTGAGTGGAAGCGGCGCGACAAACGGGCGTGAAGCGGCTCAAAAGCCATGGCCAGAACGAAGGCGAAGAAGATGGGTTGGGCAAAGGGCCACAACAAAAGCGCCACCAGCGCGGCGGCGGCGCCGGCCAGTAACCAGAGCACAAGAAGCGAGCGTTCGGCAGCCATTCAGACTCAGGGTAGCGCGGAGACGCGGATGAGGCGCGAATCGTCGTCGCGCGCAGTGATGCGGATTTCGAGGCGCTCTTCGGGCAGCAGGCGCGGGAAGCGCTCGGCCCATTCGAGCAGCACGATGGCGGGGCGCGAGAAGAGCTCGTCGAGGCCGAGGGATTCGATTTCGGCTTCGGTGTCGAGGCGGTAGAGATCGATGTGATAGAGCCGGCCGCGATCGCCGTACTCATGGATCAAGGCGAAAGTCGGGCTGGAGACATCTTCGGCGCGAACGACGCCAAGCCCTTCAGCCACGCCCTTGGCGAAGGTGGTTTTGCCGGCGCCGAGATCACCGATCAGCAGTACAACCAAGGGCTGCTGCCACTCGGCCGCCAGACGCGCGGCCAACGCGATGGTTTCTTCCTCGGTGTGCGTGATGAACTCGCCGGTGGTCAAGACTGCAACTCCCGGATGGCGGCGGGCAGATAGCGCAGGATGTCGGTGGCCGTGACGGCGTTTTCCGTGAGCGACGCGGCGGCCAGTTCTCCGGCGCGGCCGTGCAGCCAGACGGCGGCGAGCAGGGCCGGCGCGCGGCGGTCAGGCCACTGCGCCAGCAGGCCGGCGATGAGGCCCGTGAGGATGTCGCCGGAGCCGGCGGTCGCCATGGCGGGCGTGCCAGTTGGATTGACGTAGGCGCGGCCGTCGGGCAAAGCGACGATGGTGCGTTGGCCCTTGAGAACCAGCACGACGGAGCGCTCCACGGCGAGGTGGCGCGCGCGGCCCAACCGGCCGGCCTGTAACTCGGCCATGGTGCAACCGGCGAGGCGGCACATTTCACCGGGGTGCGGCGTCATCACGCGCCATGGGCCGGGGCCGTGGAAAGCGGTGCCGGCCAGGGCGTTGAGCGCATCGGCGTCCACCACCATGGGCAACGCGGATTGTGCAAACAGACGCTGAGCTAGTGCGACGGCTTCCGGCTCACGTCCCAGGCCGGGACCGATGGCAAGCACGTCCTTGCCCGAAGCGTCGTCCGACCAGCTCTGCGTCATCAACTCCGGCGCCAGCGAAGTGACGGTGGCGCGTTCAAATTCAGAGGCGGCGACGGTGACAAGGCCCGCGCCGGCTTTCAGCGCGGCAAGACCGGCCATGGCCGCGGCGCCACCCTTGCCGGGCGCTCCGCCGATGACAAGCGCGTGTCCGAATATGCCTTTGTGAGCGGCACGCGGGCGCGGCGCGAAGAGGCGGCATATGTGGCGGGGCTCGATGAGCTCAACATCGAGTGTCGGGTCGTCGTCCAGCCAAGCCTGCGGCGTGCCGATGGAGGCGACTTCGAGATGGCCCACGTGATCGCACGTCGGCGGTATGACCAGTTCGAGCTTGGGCGCGACGAAGGTGACGGTGGCGCTGGCGCGAACGAATTCGCCGCTATCACAGAGTCCGGACGGCGTATCGACGCTGACGATGGACGCGGCGGGAAAGGCGGTGTTGATTTCGCGGATGAGATTGAGCGCGGCGCCGCGCGCTGGGCCCGAGAGACCGGTGCCGAGCAGCGCGTCGACGACCAGTGTGGCCGCGCGCAGGCGCGGCTCGATGGAGTGAACAATGGAAACGCCGGCAAGCACGGCGAGCTGATAGTTGGTGGCGGCGTCGCCCGCCAAATCTGCGGGCGCGCAGGAAAGCACGACATCGAGCGAGGCAGGCGCGAAACGCGTCTTGAGCTGACGCGCGATGACCAGGCCGTCGCCGCCGTTGTTGCCCTTGCCACAGACGATGACAATGCGCTGGCTGCTGATAGGCGCGTAGTGCGCAACGAGATATTCAACCACGCGGCAGCCGGCGTTTTCCATTAACACGGGGCTGGGGAAGCCGGCCTCGATGGCATGGCGGTCGAACTCACGCATCTGAGCGGCGGTGAGAATCTTCATGACAGCTCTCCGGCAAGCCGGGCCTCGAACTGGCGCAACGGCTCCGATTCACCCATGACGATGAGATAGTCGCGCGGTTCGATGACCGCCGAAGCCGCCGGATTGAACTCCATGTGGCCGTCGGCGCGGCAAATGGCGAGCACAATCACTTTCATGTCGCCGCGAATGTTGGAGTCGGCCAGCGATTTACCGGCCAGCACGCTGCGCGGCGAGACTTCGACTTGTTCGATGCGCGCATCGAAGTTGAAATCCAGCGTGGTGAAGTCGAGGAACTGGCGGACATGCGGGCTGAGCAGGGCCTGGGCCAGACGGGTGCCGGTCATGGTGTAGGGGGCGAAGACGCTGTCGGCGCCCACCTGGCGCATCTTGCGTTCGGCTTCCTCTTCGGCGGCGCGGGCGGCGACACGAATGTGGGGGTTGAGGGTTTTGGCGGAGATGACGGCGAAGAGGTTGTCGGCGTCGGAGCCAAGGGCGGCGATGAGGCCGATGGCGTGATCGATGCGGGCTTCGCGGAGGGTTTCGTCGCGCGTAGAGTCGCCGAGGCAGGCGAGATAGCCGGCCTTGATGGCCCATTCGACGCGGTCTTCACGGCGGTCGATGATCACGAAGCTGGCGCCGGCCTGCCGGAGTTGGGCGGCGGCACCGCGGCCGACGCGTCCATAGCCGCAGATGATGTAGTGGTTCTTGAGTTTGTCGATCATCTTTCTGGTGCGTCGCTTTCCGATGACGTCCTTGAATTGCGCTTCCACGATGGTCTGGGTCATCAGTCCAATGGCGAGAAACAGCAGGCTGACGCTCAGGATGATGTAGATGGAGTTGAACAGGCGGGCCACTTCGCTGAGCGGGTGAAGTTCGCCGTAGCCGACCGTAGTCATGGTGAAGACGGCCATGTAGAAGGCGTCGAGCCACGGGTAGCCGGCGATCCAGACGAAGCCGCAGGTGCCGATGACCAGGGCGGCGGCCAGCGTCGAGACGATGATGAGGGCCCGGCGGGCAAGCGGAGTCATCGCGGTCAGGCCTTTCTGGCAATCAGCAAGGTCATATCATCCTGTAGCTCGGAGGATGCTGTCCACTTGTTTACCTCTTCCACGATACGAGCGGATAGGGCTTTGCAGTCGAGGTCGGCATGCGCGATCAGCAACTCGGTCAAGCGCTCTTCCCCGAACTGTTCACCATAGGCGTTTTCAGGCTCTGTGATGCCGTCGGTGTAGAAGACGAGGACGTCGCCCGTTTCCATTTGGAGGCGGCTTTCCGTGTAGCGGGCGAAGGGGAAAGCGCCAACCACCATTCCGTTGGAGTCCAGCCGCTGGGCTGCGCCGCCGCGCACGAGGATGGGTGAAAGGTGGCCGGCGTTGGTATAGGCAAGCGTAGACGACGCATCATCAAAAACAGCGAGGAAGAAGGTGGCGTATTTTTCCGGAGCGGTGGAGGCGTAGAGCTGCTGATTCAACTCGGAGACCATCGTGGCGATGGACGGCTCCGCGCCGCCGTTGGCGCGCAATTGCGAGCGCAATGCCGATTGCAGCGTAGCCATTAGCAAAGCGGCCGAAATACCTTTGCCGGCGACATCGCCCACGGCAAGCGCAAGGCGCTGACCGGAAAGGGCGACGTAATCGAAGTAATCGCCCGACACCATGCGCGCGGCGTTGCAGACACAGGCCAAGTGCAGCGAGCCGAAGTTCTCCAGCGGCTTGGGATGGAGCTGGGCCTGGACCTCGCGGGCAATTTCGAGCTCGGCCTGAAGGCGTTGACGCTCTTTCTCCGATTTGAGCAGGCGCTCAAGGTTGCCGGCCATGATGTTGAACGATGTGCCGAGCTCGGCAAGCTGGTCGTTGCCGGTGACCTGAATGCGGTGGGTGAGGTCGCCTTCGCGGATGCGGACGGTTGCCTGGTAGAGGTCATTAACCGCCGAAGTGATGGTGCGCGAGAGGTTGACGCCGATCCAGACCGAAGTGGTTTCGACGCAGACGAAGATCAGCAAGACCGCGGTAAAGAGGATGAGCAGCGCCGGGCCCTGCGAACTGGTATCGACGCCGAACATGATACGCAGCGGGCCAGAGATGCGCGTAGCCACGCCGAGGAAAGCGGCGCGAGGGCGGTCCGGACTGGTCCAGTCCGCGGCGCTCAGTGAGACACCCCATTTCAGTGGCAAGTCGATGACGTTCAAGGCGGCGGGCGCGCCGGAGGGCGGCGCAGGGTTCTCACCTTCTAGCGGCGGATGGATGCGGGTGTCGGAGGTGCGCGCGCCGAGCATGGTGAGCTGAATATCGCCCAGGCTTGGAGCGAGCCCCTGCAGAAACTGGCGCGTGACGGGCACGGTGATGATCACTTCGGTGCGTGGGCCGCCGGCGTGGGCCCAGAGATAGAAGTGATGGCCGCGAACCAGCAGACCGGCCGTGTCGGCATGGCCTGCGGGCGGCGTGGTGGCGTCGGCGTCCTCGGGAAAGCGGGTGAGGCCGCCGGTGCTGTCGCGGACGGTGACTTCGACGCCAGGGAAGCGGTCGCGGAAAAAGTAAACGGCGCGACGTACGGCATCGACGCGGGCCTGCGGCGTGAGACGGCCGAGCGATTCGGCGGTACTGCGCAGCGAAGTGATGCGGCGGTCCATCTCGACGTTGAGCAAGTAGGCGGCAATCTGGCCTGAGACGGCCCAGGCTCCGGCAAGCGTCAGCACCGCCAGCATCAGGATAGGTACGACGGCGATGAAGAGATAGGCGACAATCAGGCGGTTACGCAGCCGCCAGATGGCGCGGCGCACCAAGCCAGCGAGGTAGCGCCAGATGACCACGATGCCAGAGACGGTGGCGATGAGCTCGAAGAACAGAGTCCAGAGCGAGTCTGGCGCGGCAAACCGCAGACCGAGTGCGGCAACGACTGACAGCGCAAAGATGCGCTGCGCCCAGCCTAAAGAACGCAAACGATACTGCCAAGCCGAAAAGGCCATTCACGCTTCAGGTTACTAGATTGTCAGGCCGTTCAAATGCGTGATTTGGCGATGTCGGGCAGTTCCTCGGCGGCGCGCACCTGCTGGGGTTGCAGGTAGTTGCGGGTAAGGAATGTCTTCAGCGTGTCAAGCGCCGAATGCGGATCGTCGACAAAGGTCATCAGATCCATGTCGGAGGCGCTGATGACGCCGTGGCGGATGAGGGCGTCGAAATTAATCACTTCGCGCCAGAAGTCCGATCCATAGAGCAGGATCATGATCTTCTTTTCGAGCTTCCGCGTCTGGGCTAACGTCAGAATTTCAGTGAGCTCGTCCAACGTGCCGAAGCCGCCCGGAAACACCACCAGGGCCTTGGCCAGGTAGGCGAACCAGAACTTGCGCATGAAGAAATAGTTGAACTGGAAGTTGAGCTCGGGCGAAATGTAGGGGTTCGGATACTGTTCGTGCGGCAGGGCGATGTTCAAGCCGATGGATTCACCGCCGGCATCAAGGGCGCCACGGTTGGCGGCCTCCATGATGCCCGGGCCGCCGCCGGTGCAGAGCACGAAGCGGCGGGTGGGCGGCTCCAGAGCGTCGGACCACTGCGTAATGAGGCGCGCGAACTCGCGGGCTTCGTTGTAGTAGCGCTCCATCGGGCCCTCTTCGGCGATGCGCGCCGAGCCGAAAAAGACGATGGTGTCGCGGATCTTTTCGTGGCTGAAGCGGTCCAGCGGTTCAAGGTACTCGGCCAGAATGCGCAACGAACGGCCATGCCAGCTATCAAGGAATGCCTCGTTCTTATAGGCGACGGGCGCGCGATTGAGATGGGCGTTTTTCGGCATCAGCTCTTCTCCGCAAGGCGCGTTTCCAACTCGGCGACGCGCTTTTCCAACTGTCTCATTGTCTTCATCATCTCAGCCAGACGCGGGAACGCGGTGACGGCGCGGCGCCATTCGGAGGCCGCAAAGGCGGGCGAGCCGCTGACGACGGCGCCGGCCTCGATATCGCCGCCGATGCCGCTTTGGGCATAGACAATGGCATTGTCGTGAATGGTGAGGTGGCCGGAGATGCCCACCTGACCGGCAAGCAGCACGTTGTTCTTGAGAACGGTGGAGCCGGCCAGACCGGTCTGCGAACAGATAATGCAATCCTCGCCGACTTCGCAGGCATGGCCCACCTGGACCAGCGTGTCGATCTTGGTGCCGCGGCGGACGCGTGTTTCGCCGACCGTGGCGCGGTCGATGGAGCTGAGTGTCTGCACCTCGACATCGTCCTCGATGATGGTGGGACCGGACTGCACGATTTTCTGGTGGTGGCCGTGTTTGTCCTTGGCGAAGCCGAAGCCATCGCCGCCGATGACGACTCCGTTTTGCAGGATGACGCGATTGCCCAGCCGGCAGAATTCGCGCACGGTGGTGTGCGAGTGCAGCAGGCAGTCCTCGCCGATTTCGGCGCCTTCGTAGAGGGTGACCAGCGGATGCAGGATGGTGCCGCGGCCGATTTTTACGTGCTCCCCAACCACGGCGCCAGCGCCAATGGAGACGCCTTCACCCAACTGCGCCGTCGAGGCGACCACGGCGGTGGGATGGATGCCGGGCGCGGGGCGCGGAGGCTGGTAGAAGAGCGCCAGGGCGCGTGCGAAGTCGAGATATGGATTCTCGCTCTCCAGTACTGGAATAGGCAGCTCAGGGACGCCGGCAACGGCAATGATGGCGCCGGCATGCGTGTCCTTTACCTTGTGTGCGTACTTGGGATTGGCCAGGAACGTAATTTGACTGGAATTGGCATGCTCCATGCCCGCGACGCCGTTGATTTCCAGCGTGGCATCGGTTTCGTGCGCCGGGCGCAGACGGCAGCCCAACTGTTCGGCCAGATCTTGCAGCTTCATCAGCGACCAGCGTAGCGCAAGGCGGGGCCGAGTGCCTTAAGAAGCAGCCGGACGTTGGCCTCGGTGGAGCCCTCGCCCATGGTGCCAATGCGGAAGACCTTGCCGGCGAGTGGTCCGAGGCCGCCGGCAATTTCGATGTTGTGCTCGCGCATCAGATATTGACGGACTTTTGCGTCATCGACACCTTCCGGCACGCACGGCGTGTTCAGCGTCCAGAGCTGATCGGCGGGTGCGACAAACATCGGGATGCCGAGGTCCTTCAAGCCGTCCACCAGAAGATCGTGATTGCGGCGGTGACGCGCGAAGCGGGCGTCCAAGCCCTCTTCAACGATCAGCGCAAGCGCTTCCCGCAGCGCATAGAACATGGAGATGGGCGCGGTGTGATGGTAGCGGTGTGCGCTTTCGTAATAGTCGAGCAGAAGCTTCAAGTCGAGATACCAACTGGGCGGCGTGGAGGCGCGGTGGCGCAGGTATTCGACGGCGCGTTCAGAACACGTGATGGGCGCCAGGCCGGGCGGGCAGGCGAGCGCCTTCTGCGTGCCGGAGTAGGCAATGTCGATACCCGTGTCGTCCACATTGACGGGCATGCCGCCGAGACTGGTGACGCAGTCGGCAATGACCATCGCGCCTGCTTCGTGCGCGGCCTTACAGATGGCCGTGCCGTCCTGGCGGGCGCCGGTGGAGGTTTCAGCGTTGACGTAGGCGACCACCTGCGGGCGTGAGGACTGGATGAATGAGCGCGCCTCGGCATCGGTGAAGACCGTGCCCCAGGGTTTTTCCAGACGCACGATGTCGGCGCCGTGACGGCGGGCCATCTCAGTGAGACGGTCGCTGAAGTAGCCGTTGGCAAAGACGGCCAGGCGCGTGCCGGGCTCAATGAAGTTGGTGACGGCACACTCCATGCCGGCGCTGCCGGTGCCGGAGATGACCATGGTGAACGGATTACGCGTGCCGAACACGAGGCGTAGCCAGGCGAGGATCTCTTCGTTGATCTGGAAGAAGAATGGATCGAGATGGCCGACAATGGGCTGTGCCATGGCGCGGTAAACGCGCGGATTCACAGGTGAAGGGCCGGGGCCGAGTAGCAGACGGGGAGGGGTTTCCAGCAGCGGAACCATATCTCCAGTGTAGGGCTGGATGCAGGCGTATACTGAGGGCATCTCAACGCAGGAGATGACTCTATGAAGCGCCGAATGTTTATTCAAACTTGCGCCGCAGGCGCCGCGACGCTGGCCGCGAGGCCAACGGTGGCCTTTGCGCAGCCGTCACTGGAAGACGCGTTTAAGAACCCCGGTCTGGCCGCTGGCGCCAAGACGTGGTGGCATTGGATGAATGGCAACGTGACGGCCGACGGCATCACGCGCGACCTGGAAGCGATGAAGCGCGTCGGGGTGGGCGGTTTCCAGATCTTCGACGTCGGCACGGGCATTCCCCAGGGGCCGGTCGTGTACCTGAGCGAAGAGTGGGCGCGGTTGATGCAGCACGCGGCCAAGGAGGCTGGGCGGCTGGGGCTGGAGTACGACCTGCACAACTGCCCTGGCTGGTCGTCGACGGGCGGGCCGTGGATCACGCCCGAGATGTCGATGCAGCGTCTGGTGTGGACTGAGACGCAGGTGGAGGGCGGCGCGCGCGTCGAGACAAAACTGAAGCAGCCGTACGTGAAGCTGGGTTATTACCGCGATGCGGCCGTGATTGCGTATCCAGCGCCGGCCGACGAGGGCAAGAGCCTGAGCGACGTGCTGAAGAGTGTGACCTCCAGCGGCGGTGCGGTGGACGCGACGGTGCTGGTGGACGGCGACCTGGGCAAGCAGGTTGAGATCCGGCCGGGCGGCGGCCGGGCGTGGATTCTGATGGAGCTGAGCGAGCCGATCACGGTGCGGTCGGCGGTCTTCTACGGCGCGGCTACGGTTCCGGGCGCCGGCGAGATGGAGTTGGAAGTTTCCGACGACGGCAAGACGTTCCGCGCGGTGAGCGATGTGCGAATGGGACAGGCGCGGCGGCGCGGTGGAGCTGAGATTCCGGGGCTGGCCAGCTTTGCGGCGGCGACAGGGCGCTACTTCCGGCTGAGCCTGGACCGGCCGTTCGCGGTTTCCGAGCTGGAGTTGAGCGGCGCCG
>CAYZIX010000129.1:10523-14466 GCA_964478395.1 uncultured Candidatus Solibacter sp. | reverse complement strand
TCTCGGCTCGGGTATTCAGGAACCACCGGGCGGGGTGGCTCGCTATCACTACATCGCAGAGCGCCGTAACGCGCGTGTTTCGACGGAAATCACCGGTTACACCGTCAGTGCGCTGGTGGAGCTTTTCGAACGTGAGGGCGTGGCGGCCTACCGGGCTGCAGCCATTCGCGCCGCCGATCTGCTGTGCCGGGCGTGGGATGCGGCGGCGCAGGCCATGCCGTTTGAGTGGGCGGAGGACGGGGTGTTGCCGGAGCATCACTCCTACTTCTTCGACAACGGCATCATCGTGCGTGGCCTGCTGCGGCTGTGGCGCCACGTGCCGGATGAACGCTACCGGACGGTGGCTTTGGCGTGTGGCGAATCAATGCTACGGGACTTCGTCAACGCCAATGACATCGACCCGATTCTTGAGTTGCCCTCGAAACAACCATTGCCGCGCGATGCGCGCTGGTCGCGCTCGTCGGACTGCTACCAGTTGAAGTCCGCGCTGGGCTGGCTGGATTTGGCCGCTGTCACGGGCGAGGCGCGTTTTGAACAGGCCTTTGAGACGGTGCTGGCGCGGGGTCTGCGGACGCATGAACGCTTTTTTGAACAGGAACCGGCGCCGGCGCGCGTGATGGACCGCCTGCACGCCTATGGCTATTTTCTGGAAGCCCTGCTGGCGCGCTCTGCGCGGCCGGAGGCACGGCAGGCGCTCAGCCGGGGCATTGATTGCGCCGCCGCCAACCTGCGCCGGGTACGCGATGGGTTTGAGCGGTCCGATGTTTGCGGTCAACTGTTGCGGGTGCGCCTGTGGGCTGACGCCTCCGGCGCCGTGCCGCTCGACCAGGCGCGGGCCAGTGAGGAGGCCGCCTGGGCGTCCGCGCATCAAATGAAGGATCCGGATCCGCGCTTGGATGGCGGTTTCAATTTCGGCCGGCGCGACGGCCGTCCGAGCAATTTTTCCAATCCCGTGTCCACCGCGTTCTGCCTTCAAGGGCTGGCGCTGTGGAACGACTACTGCCATGGCGCCCCGCTGACCGCTTGGCATACACTCATCTAGCTTGAGCAACACCGAAAAGATCCTGCTTGCCTTCGCCTCGGGAACCGAGGATCTGCACGCGACCCTGCTCGACAAACTGCAGGAAGTGGATCCTCAACTGCCCGTGTACCTCGTCTCGGAGTTCCCGCCGCCGCCGGAGCACCAGCATATGCGCTGGCTGCCGTGGTTCCCCCACCGCTCGTTGCGGGAGAATCTGGCGCGTGTGCGGGACGGGCTGCGCGGCCAACAGGTGGTTTGGTGCGGTGTGTTGTTCCAGCCGCGCCAGCCGTATTGGCCCATGCGTTTGGCCGGCTTTCTGGTGGCTCCGATGCGGGTGCTGGTTTTCAACGAAAACCTCGACCACTTCCGGTTGCACCCGTCCGCCGCGGCGCCCATTGCGCGTCATCTGTGGTGGCGGCTGAAGAATTTCATTTTCTGGGAGGCCCGGCCGGGAGGCTGGTGGTACACGCAAGTCTGGCGTCTGCGTCATCCGCGAGCCTATCTGCGGCCCGTCCGCTATGCCATGGCGCGCATCGCGGGTTGGCGCGCGGCGCTGGCCAAGCGTTTCGTCAGGCCGCGGCCGGACCCTCCGCCGGGTCCGGAACTGGAGCACGGCATCTCTGTCATCATCCCCTCGCGCAACGGCCGGGATCTGCTCGGCCTTCTGCTGCCCGGGCTGATGGCGAATCTGTCGGGCTTCACTGCGGAGGTGATTGTCTGCGACAACGGCAGCGCGGACGCTACGGCTGAATGGCTTGCTGGGGCGTACCCCGAGGTGCGTGTCCTGGTGTCAGCCGATGCGCTCAGCTTCGCGCGCGCCGTGAACGCCGGTCTGTCCGAGGCTCGATACTCGCACACCCTGCTGTTGAACAACGACATGGTGTTGGAGCAGGACTTTTTCCCGCCGCTGGTCAATGCCTTTGCCAGCGTGCCCGGATTGTTCTGCGCCACCGCGCAGATTTTTTTCCCGCCGGGTGAGCGGCGCCAGGAAACTGGGAAGGCCATCTTCCGTGCGCACGCACCGCAAACTGAATTCCCCCTCTGGTGCAACACGCCGGTGGAAGGCGAAACACACAGTTACGTGCTCTACGGCAGTGGTGGCTGTTCTCTTTACGACACGCGCAAGCTGCGCCAGCTCGGTGGCCTGGGTGAAATGTTCACGCCGGCCTATGTCGAGGATCTGGACGTCGGCTACCGTGCCTGGGTGCGCGGCTGGCCCACTGTTTATGTCGACGGCGCGCGCCTGACGCACTATCACCAGACCACCACGTCGCGTTATTTCAGCGAGCTGGATATCCGCGTGGCCGTGGAGGTGAACTACCTCCGCTTTCTGGCGCGCAGCGTGGCCTCGCCCGCGCTGTTTCGCGAGTTGTGGCGCAAAGCCGTCTACCGCCTGAATCTGAATGCGGCCCAGGAGCCGCCGCCGCCGTGGGCCATGCCCGTTCTGCGGCAGGCGGCCCAGGTGGCGCGCTGGGTGGAGCCGCCGCCGCCGCGGCCGGCCGATGAACGCGACGCGCTGGCGCTGGGCTCGGGTGAGGCGGTCAGCTTCCCTGGGCGTCCGCGCGATCCACGCCGCCCGCTCATTCTGGTGGCCAGCAGTTACGTGCCGTTCCCGCTTTCGCATGGCGGCGCCGTGCGGATGTTTAATCTGATGCAGCGCGCGGCGGGCGAGTTTGATCAGGTGTTGGTCGCTTTCTGCGATCAGCACGCCACGCCCGCGCCTGAGATTCTGGCCATTTGCACCGAAGTGGTGCTGGTGCGCCGCGAGGGTTCGCATCTGCGCCCGCTTACGTGCCGTCCGGACGTCGTGGAGGAGCATGATACGGCGCCTTTCCGTGCGGCTCTGAAGGAGATGATCCGCAAGCACCGCCCGGCGGTTGTACAACTGGAGTTCACGCAGATGGGCCTTTATGCGCGCGACTGCGGTGCGGTGCCGGCGCTGTTGGTTGAGCATGATGTGACCATCGATCTCTATTCACAGCTCATGACGGAGCACGCCGACTGGGAGACCGCCCAGCAGTTGGAACGCTGGCGGCGATTTGAGCCGCAGGTCTGGCGTGACGTGGCCTGCGTCGTCACCATGTCGGAGAAGGACCGCCGCGCCGTAACCGGCGCCCGGCGTGTCGAAGTGCTGCCCAACGGCGTCGATATCGAACGTTTCCAGCCCTCCGCCGAACCGCCCGAACCGCGCCGCATTCTCTTTATCGGCTCTTTCGCGCACCTGCCCAATTTGCTGGCGGTCGACTTTTTCCTGCGCGAGGTGTGGCCCGAACTGGTGGCTGAAGGGGCCCGCCTGCATCTGATCACCGGTGCGCGCGCGGCCGAGTATCAGGCCCTGTACCAGGACCGCGTCAATTTGGACCTTGAGCGGCTCGGCATCGAAATGGAAGGCTTTGTCAGCGACGTGCGCCCGGCCTACCGCCGCGCTGAAGTGGTAATTGCCCCGCTACTGGCCTCGGCCGGCACCAATATCAAGATCATGGAAGCCATGGCCATGGGCAAGGCCATCGTTTCGACGCCTGCCGGCATCAACGGCCTGGACCTGCACCCCGGCGAAGATGTTGTCGTGGAGCATACCGCCGCCGGCATCGCGTCGGCCATCCGGGCGCTGTTTGCCGACTCCGCCCGCCGCCGTTCCATCGAGCAGGCTGCGCGGCGAACTGCGGAGCGGCAATATGACTGGGCTTCCATTGCCCAGGCGCAGGCGCGCCTCTACCGTTCGTTTCTGCCTTGAAACGCCACTCCGTATTGCTACGCTAAGTAAAGCCATGGACGGTGACGGCAGCGCGGAACGCACCACCCTTTTCGGGCTGCTGGTGCGTTGCGGCTTGTTCATGGCGTTTGTTTGGCTGGGCGGATGGATCTGCGGCGGGCTGATCTACTGGTTTTTCGAGAGCCGCCTGCTGGCCTCGGCGCTCGGCT
>CAYZIX010000129.1:0-10513 GCA_964478395.1 uncultured Candidatus Solibacter sp. | reverse complement strand
CCCGAAGCTGTTCGTCTGCGCGGGCCACTGGACGTTGTCGCGCTGGCCGCCAGCGCTTTCATCGTGCGCGCATTCGAACGCGGCCATCTCTCCGACATCGGCTTCGGCTGGGGCCCCGGATCGCTCCGTCAGGCGCTGTTAGGCACTGCCGCAGGCGCTGGCGCGGCCTTGGCGGCCACGCTGGTCCCCGTGCTCATGGGCATGGCGCGGTTGGAGCATTCTACCGACCTGTCCGACGCGTTCACCGCCGGCAAGTTCCTGTTCGTCTCCGTCATGCTGCTGTTTGGCGCTGTCGGTGAAGAGCTGTTATTCCGCGGCTACGCCTTTCAGCTGCTGCTGCGTAACTACGGCGCGGTCAGCGTCATCCTGCCTTTCGGCGCCATGTTCGGCGCGGCGCACGCCATGAATCCGGGTGCCACGCTGCTCGGCACCATCAACACCGCGCTTTGGGGCGTGCTGCTGGGCTATGCCTTCTACCGGGCGCGGACGCTTTGGCTGCCCATCGGCATGCACTTCGGCTGGAATTGGGCGTTGCCGCTGGTAGGCGTGCGCGTGAGCGGCTTTACAATGGGGACGACGGGCTTCACGCTGAGCTGGAAGGCCGGGCCGCTGTGGAGCGGTGGCGACTATGGCATTGAAGCCGGACTGCCGGCCACTGTTGTCGTCATCGTTCTGCTGATCGGTTTATGGCAATTCTGGCCGAAGCCTCGCCCTGCGGCGGTGAATGTCGAAGGCGGGAGTTCAACGCCATGCGATGGCTGCTGATTGCGACGCTTGCCGGTGGCGCACTGGTCCTGGGCCAGAAGCGTGAGGAAGAGACGCGCCGCATCTCCGACGAGGAGAAGGTGGAGTTGATGCGCGGCCTGAGTTCCGAATACGCCACCGTGAAAGCCTACCTGCCGCGCTCGAAAAAGGCCCTCAAGTACCATAGCGACGGCAAGCGGGACAAGACCGAGTGGCGTGAGGCGGGCGATGAATACGGCCTTGCGGGCAAGGTCGGCGACAGTGTTCAGGTCACCAAGGTCGAGTTCGAATCCGACCGCATCGTTCTCCAGATCAACGGTGGCTTCAACCCGCGCGGCAAGTGGTATCAGCACATTCAGGGCGGAGTCGGTTCAGGCACTGTCCCGCTCGCCAATATCACCGTCACGGGTGGCACTACCATCGCGCTGATCTTTCCAGGTAAGCTGCCGCCGTTGCGCACCAACGAAGTGAAAAAAATATTGGCGCCGCTGCTCGACTTCGAAAAGCGCAGTGTTACCGAGAACTACTTCGATAGCCTGCCGCCGGAGATTCAAAAGGCCATTCGGGCCAGGCGTGCTGAAATCGGTATGACGCGCGATCAGGTGCGGATGGCCATGGGCCAGCCGCGCGACCGTATCCGGGAAACCAAGGACGGCCTGGAAACGGAAGATTGGATCTACGGCTACCCGCCCGGCAAAATCACCTTCGTCACTTTTGCCAACGGTAAGGTGACCAAGGTGAAGGACAGCTACGCCGGTCTCGGCGGGCAGACCGTGCCCATGCCCAAGCCCCCTTCCTAGGCGTCCACCATATGATGGTCAGGATGACGCGCAAATCATTTCTGGCCACTCTGGGCGCGGCGCCCGCCGTTGCCACCGCCGAAGCGGGTGACCGCCGTAACACCGCCTTCACGCTCTCGCTCGACGCCGGCAACGGCTTGCGCGCGCGTCTGCGCCACAACGTGTCGGGGCTGGTGCTGGCCGATGGCGCCTACAGCTACTCTTTTGGCGAGCCCCGCTTCCAGCAGCCGCGAACTTCGGCGCATGACGTGACGCTGGAGGGTGTCACCGCGTCCGGCATTCGCGTCACGCAGGCGTATCGCCTGCCGCCGGACCAGCCGTGGATTGAAGAGCGCATCACCATCACCAACGCCACCGGCGCACGGCTATTTTTGCCGCACCTGCGCTGTGGTTTCACGCTGCCGCTGAGCCTGACGGCCGGAGCCGTCGCGGGCCCATGGGCGGCGTGCCTCGCCACCGCCGTGCCCTACCGCCGCGAGCCCTGCGGCAATCGCACGCAATATGCCGATTACACGTTCGCGCAGATCATGGCGGAGCCGCGCGTCTCTGAGCTGCGCAGCCGCTTTCCGCGCTCGCGTTCAGGCAACGTCGTCACCTCGGGCGCGCATGCCAACGGGCTGGTGCAAACCGAATTCGCCGACTACGCCTCCGAAGGCTGGGCGCTTACCGGGCTGGCGCAGTCGTTTCTCATCACCAAGTACAGCCAGCTCGGCATGGAGTGGGCTATCCTCGACCGCGTGCCGGGCGCACTACGCTGGGGCGGCTGCGGCATCTATGAGGGCGACCCCGAACACGCTGCGCACCTCGCCCCCGGCGCCTCTTACGAATTTGGCGTTACTCGTCTCACCGCCGTGCACGGTGGCCTCACGGAAGCCTTCCTCACCTTCCGCGCGGAGATGGACGCGCGCGGCCACGTCTGCCCGCCGGACTTCGATCCGCCCGCGCATTGGAACGAGCTCTACGACAACAAGCTGTGGAGCCTTGGCTTGGCCGCGCAGGATCGCGCCGCAAATCGCGCCACGCATT
Source organism: uncultured Candidatus Solibacter sp. (assembly GCA_964478395.1). Classification (GTDB taxonomy): domain Bacteria; phylum Acidobacteriota; class Terriglobia; order Bryobacterales; family Bryobacteraceae; genus Paludibaculum. The sequence continues at coordinate 7,943 of CAYZIX010000129.1, read as the reverse complement.
ACACGCTGCCCTCCATGCGCGAGGAGGCCGCCAAGGCGCGCGACTACGGCTGTCAGGCGCTTTATCTCGATCCGGGCTGGGACACTGATTTTGCTTCGAAGCTCTGGGACGAGGCGCGCCTCGGCAAAATCGAGGATTTTGCCGCTATGCTCGGCAAGGAGTTCGGGCTGAAGCTCTCGCTCCACACGCCGCTGTCCGGCTGGGCCAACCCATCCAGTTACCCGCGTGAGATGGACCGTCTGGAGCGCGACGGCGCGCGCGCCACCGGTTGGCTGTGCGGCGCGTCGCGGCAATATCGTGACGAGACCGCGCGCCGCCTGAATGCTCTGGCCGCAGGCGGCGCCACGTACTTCATGTTTGACGGCACCATCTACAGCGGTGAGTGTTGGGACCGTTCGCACGGCCACGCCGTGCCGGCGCGGCGCCAGGAGCACGTCGCCAGTTGCAATGAACTGGCCCGCATGGTTCATGCCCGGCATCCGCGCGTGCTGATTGAAATGCACGACCAGATGCTGGGCGGCACCATCTTCCGCTATGTGCCCACCTACTACGGCCACGGCGGCGCTGAGCCACACGGTTGGGACGATTTGTGGGCCTACGAGCTGATGTGGGATCCGATGAGCGACCTGGTCGGTGGCCACGCCATCGCGCTCTACTACTACAACCTCGCCTACTCCATGCCGCTCTACATCCACATCGATCTGCGCCGCGACAACTCGAACGCGCTGATGTTGTGGTGGAACATCTCGTGCTGCCGCCATCTGGGTATGGGGGGTACGCACGCCGATCCAGCCGTCTGCGCGGCGCAGAAGGCGGCCATGCGCGACTACCGCCGGTTAAAGCCATTCTTCGCGCGCGGCGTCTTTTATGGCCTGGACGAGCTGACGCATCTGCACAAGCACCCGTCCGAAGCCGCGGCCGTGGTGAACTGCTTTAACTTGGAAAAGGACCCCATCACGCGCACCATCGCCTTCGACGGCGCACAGTTTGGTCTTTCCGCGCGCCGCTTTGAACGTACGGTCACCGTTCCGGCCTACGGGCATGCGCTGCTGGAGCTCAGTTGACGTCTTGCACAGGCGCCCGGGATAATTGAATTACGATTGGTCGGCCGGCGCACGCTCGTCGGTCGCGCAAGAGGGAACCCGGTGAAAGTCCGGGACTGCCCCGCAGCGGTAAGCGAAAACGAACACCGCACGTAGGCACTGAGCGCCGCAATGGCCGCTTGGGAAGCCGCGGTAAGTAGGCAAACCCGGTAGTTCAACCGGGACGGTTCGCGAGTCCGAAGACCTGCCATCGGGCCGGAAGTAATTCCGGCATTCCTTGAATACAAGCTCTCGAGGGAGGAGCGCATGACTCGCGTTCTCTTATCTGTATTTCTCAGCGCCCTCGCTGTCTCGGCACAGCAGGCGTCCACACATACTCTCCGCGGCCGGGTGCTCGATCCGAGCGCCTCCGGCGTGCCTAACGCCGCGGTTCGCATCTACAGTCACGACAACTCATTTCAACGCAGCGCCCGCACCGACGTGCAGGGTGCGTACCTGTTCGAGCGTCTCCCAGAAGGCGAGTTTCTCGTCGAGGCCCGTACCACGGGGCTCGATCAGGCCAGCCCTGTCGCCATCACGCTGACCAGCCCGGACCAGACGCTGGATCTCGCGCTGGAAGTGCGCGGCTTGGCGACTCGCGTCGTCGTCACGGCCGCCGTCACGCCGCAATCCACGGTCGAGTCCGGTAAGGCGATGGACGTGGTGGATCGCGCTGAAATGGAGCGCCGCCAGGAGATCACCTTCACTGAGGCGGTGCGTGAGTTGCCCGGTCTGCGCGTCCAGCAGTTGGGCGGGCCCGGCTCCACCACACGCATCCAGATGCGCGGTCTGCGCGCCGCCGACACCGGATTGCTGGTGGACGGCATGCGCCTGCGCGACGTGGCCGGCGTGCAGGGCGATGCCATGGCGTTTCTTGGCGACCTGCAGCTGGTCAACACCGATCGCATCGAAGTGCTGCGCGGCCTCGGGTCGAGCATCTATGGCACCAACACAACGGCCGGCGTGCTGAATATGGTGACCGACCAGGGCGGCGGAAAGGTGCACGGTGAAGTCGGCGGCGAAGGCGGCGGGCTCGGCCTGGGCCGCGGCGTGGCGCGTGTCGCCGGCGGGGCTAAGCAGGACCAGTTCCAGTACAGCCTCGGCGTGGCGCACTTGAACGTCAACGGCGGCGTCGATGGCATCGAGCATGTCCGCAACTCTTCGCTGCAAAGCTACGGCCTGTGGCGTCCCAACTCCACCAGCACGCTTTCGGCCCGCTTATGGAGCACATTGAGCACTATCGGCGTGAACCTCGTCCCGGAGGCGGGCCCCGACTCGAACCTGCCCGCCACCGGCACCATCACGGCCATCCCGCTGGCGCATAGCCAGATGCTGCTGGCCGATCAGAACAAGGCGTACTCCTACGGCAACGCGACGTTCATCCCGAACGTGTACGACCCGGACAGCCGCCGTATGGCCACGCTCCATTCCGTGCTGGTGCAGTGGAATCAGCAGGCCGCGCCGCGCTTCAGCTATCACGTCAGCTACGGCTCGTTCATTTCGAATCGTGACAACCGTGACGGCCCGGCCGGCAGCGGCTGGCAGGCTCCTTACAACTCTTCGAGCATCTTCGCCGGACGCGCCGACACCGCGCAGGCCCGTGCCGACCTGACGCTCACCCGCTGGAACAGCGCCAGCGTCGGCTACGAGTGGGAGCGCGAACACTACGAGAATCTCTCCACCGACCAGAACCCCGACGGCGCCACCAACGCCAAAGCCCAGGGTGTGCAGCGTAGCCAGGCGGTCTTTTTCCAGGACAAGATGCGCTTCTTCTCCGACCGTCTCCAGATCGCTGCCAGTGGCCGTTTCCAGGGCTTCCAGCTCGATGCGCCCACCTTCGCCGGAGGCGACTCGGTCTACAAGAACGCCACCTTCTCCAACACGCCCAACGCCTGGACCGGCGACGCGTCGGTCAGCTACTTCATCCCTTCCACTCAAACCAAACTCCGCGCCCACGCCGGCAACGGTTTCCGCTCGCCCACGCTTTATGAGCGTATCGGCACCTATTTCTATTGGGGCTCCTTCACCGCGCTCGGCGATCCGGCGCTGCGCCCGGAACGCACTGTGAGCTTCGACTTCGGCGTCGACCACTACTTCTCCAACTCGCGTTACCGTGTCAGCTCCAGCTACTTCTACACGCGTCTGCAGGAAGTGATCGGCTACGCCAATCTCGTGAACGATCCTTACGATCGTTGGGGCGGCTACGCCAACATGGGCGGCGCCTTGGCGCGTGGCGTGGAGGCGTCCATTGAGGCGCGCCCCATGCGCAAGCTCATCGTGCAGTCGTCCTACACCTACACCAACGCCATTGAGCGCAATAGTTCCTTCATCGGCGGTACGCTCAGCTCCATCCGCGTCTTTCCGCACGCTTTCACCACCATTGCGAGCTATGAGTTGACGCGGCGCATTACCGTCAGCAGCGACCTGCTGGTGGCCAGCGACTACATCTCCGGCTCCTTCTTCGTCGGCAGCGGCAATCGCCCGTATAAATTCGCGGGCCCACGCCGTTGGGATTCAGCGTTCAGCTACACGCTGCCCGTGGGCGAGCATCGCTCGCTGCGCTTCCACGTGCGCGCCGAGAATCTCCTCAACCAGGAGTATTACGAGGACGGCTTCCGCACGCCGCGCCTGTGGGCGTCGGCCGGTGTGAAGTTCACTTTCTAGAGGCTATGATTTGCGCGCGTAATAACCTTTGCGCGCGCGTACCACTACATCCCGGCGGCGCGGGACCAGAATCTGCACCCGGCGGAAGCTGCCATCGGTGGCTTCCGGCTCGGGGCGGTAGAGAATGGAGTACTGCGAGCGCAGCTCGTTGGCGATATTCTCGAAGTCCTGCGCCAGGTCCTCGGCCTTGAACGGGAAGAACGCCCGCCCGCCGGTCTCGTCGCAGAAATACTTCAATAACCGGTCGCCGTCCGTTTCGGTGCGCGTCATGTTGGTGGAGATGGCGTAGAGCACCGCTTCGGCCTTGGTGATCATCTCCAGCGCCTGTTCGCGCGTCTGGCGCGAGCTGTTGTCCTCACCGTCGCCAATCAGAATAATGGCGCGGCGGAACTTCTCGCGTGGCTGATCGACGGCCAGATAGTCGCGGCAGGTGACGAAAATTGTCTCAAACAGCGATGTTGACCCGCCCGGCCGCAGCGTCCGCAGTTTCTTGGTCAGCAGTTCCGTGTCCGGCGTCATCGGCTGAATCAGCTCCGGCTGCGTGTCGTAGCTGAAAATCATGGCCTTGTCGCGATCCGGGCGGATCACGCTCCGCAGAAAGTCCGCCGCCGACTCCAGCTCAAAGCGGAAGCGCTCGCGGATGGAGTTGCTCGTGTCCACCAGCACCGCGATACGCAGCGGAATGTCGGTCTCGGCGACGAATTCGAGAATCGTCTGCTTGCGCTTGTTCTCGAAAACCTCAAAGCTCTCTTTGTTTAGATTGTTGACGAACCGCCCGTGTTTGTCCGAAACGGTGAACAGCGTATTGACGCGCGTCACGTCCAGCCTGATCACCTGGCTCGCGTCCGCCTGCTGTTGTTGCTGCTGGCGGGCCAACGCCGGCGCCACGGTGCCAAGCGACAGAAAAGAACGTCGATTCATCCTGACCTCGATTATAGGGCGGGTGGATAATATCCCCGGCGGGCGCGCACAATCGTATCACGGCGGTTGGTCACGCGGATCTCCACGCGCCGGAACGCTCCGTCGGTTGCGGGCGGGTCCGGCACATAGCTGAGAAGGTACTGCGACCGCAATTCGTTGGCGATGTTCTGGAACTCCTGCGCCATGTTCTCCATCTTGGTGGGGAAGCAGGCGCGCCCGCCGGTCTCCTGGCTCAACTGCCTCAGCATCCGGTCGCCGTCGCTTTCGTTGCCTGTGCTGTTGGTGGAAATTCCGTAAATCGCCACATCACCGCGGATCACCATCTCCATCGCCTGATCACGCGTGTGCGTCGACGACGTGTCCATGCTGTCGCCGATAATCACCAGCGCGTGACGGTAGGCCGTGCTCGGCTTCTCCACCACCAGACGCTCCCGCGCCGCCTCGTACATCGCATCGTAGAGCGACGTCGAACCGCCCGGCCGCAGCCGTGCGAGTTTGCGTGTCAGCAGGTTTGCGTCGGATGTCAGGTCCTGCACCAGTTCCGGCTGCGAGTCCACCGAGTAGATCAGCGCCTTATCGCGATCTTGCCTCATCACGCCACGCAGAAATTCGCCCGCCGCCTCCAGCGCGAACTCAAAGTTGTCGCGCGCCGAATTCGATGTCTCTATCAGCATCCCAATCCGCAGCGGCATATCCGTCTCCGCCGCGAAGTCGGCAATCTTCTGCGGGCGCTTGTTCTCGTATATCTCGAAGTTATCGCGCGCTAGGTTATTGACAAACCGGCCGCGCTTGTCCGTCACCGTACATAACAGCGCCACACGCCGGCTTTCTGCGCCGGATGTCTGGCCCATGGCCGGCAAACTCGCGGCCATTGAGAGAAAGGTGCGTCGCCTCATCCTGCCCTCGATTATAGATCCCCGGGCCCGGCCGCCAAGAGTCTGCTAAAATGGATACATTGATATTGTTTCACGGCCCCGCCGCCCGTACTTTCCGCGCTGATCTGGCGCAAAGGCTTCCTCGTACACTGTAGCCGGCTTTTCACAGGCCTGACATTAGGCATGGATAAGTGTCTCAATACATTGAAAAGGAAGGAGAACTACTCCAATGGCGCAAGAACATTTACGGACAACCCGCTCCTACCTGTTGGCCAGCGACTTTGATCAGACGCTGAGCTTCAACGATTCCGGCATCGTGCTGAGTGAACTTCTCGGCACTAGCGGCTTTGAAGAGAAGGTTCGCGGCTTGGCGCGCATTCACCTGGTCCAGCAGGGTGGGGAACTGGCCTACCTGCTGCTCCACGACCCTGAGTACCGCTGTGTCCGGCGCGAACACCTCTATGAGGTGGGCAAGCGTATCCGGCTGAAAAAGAACATCGACCGGCTCCAAAGCCTGTTGCGCGACCTTGACGGTTGCCAGTTCGATTTCAACGTCATCTCGGCCGCCCCGGAAGAGGTGATCCAATCGGCGCTCGAAGGCATCGTTGCGCCGGACCACATCTTCGGCACCCGCTTCCGCTACGACGCACAGACTGGCGAAATCGCCTCGATTGAACGCGTTCCGGCCGGCTACGGCAAGGTCGCGGTGATCGAGGAACTACGCGAACGCCTACAAATCAGCCACGACCATGTCGTCTACGTCGGCGACGGCAGCTCCGACGTCCACGTCATGCTCACCGTCAACCGCTATGACGGCCTCACCATTGCGGTCTCCGAGGCGCAGTTCATCACCCGCATCGCCCGCCGCACCGTGTTGAGCGACGACGCCTTGAGCGTCCTCATCCCGATCCTCGAAGAGGTCATGGGGTGGAATTCGGCCCGCATCCGCGCACTGTTCGAATCCCAGGGCTTCGCCGTGCAGGAGTGGTCCAAGGTGCGCACCGATTCGCTCACCATCACCAACCTCGACAACTCCCCGGAGGTTGCTGCCTGATGACAAGTCACATGACCGACTATCTGGGCTGGGTGGCGACGGCCGTCTTCGCCTCCTCCTACCTGTTCAAGCGGCCCGCCGCGTTGCGGGCCGTGCAGGCTGCCGCGGCCCTGCTGTGGATCCTGTACGGACTGCTGCTCGGCGCTATGCCTGTCGTGGTGTCCAATGCCGCCGTTTTCACCATCGCCGTGGGTACTTATCTCTTTGCCCGGCGGCGGCAGTGGCGGGATGAGTAAAGTTCTGGAACAATGAGTTCCAATGCGCCGCTCTTCTGTGCTCTGGGCTCTGGCTCTGATTCTGACGCTCGTTTCCGCCGCCTATCAGCGGCTTACCGGGCCAACTCACCCGCTACGCGGTAAAACCACGCTGGCTGGCCGCCAGGTGAGCTTCAAGCTGCTCCGTAGCCAGGGCGACGGCGATGCCATCATTCGCGTGCCAGCGCCCTCCACCGGCACCACCGGCTCCGTTGCGTGGAAGCGCTACAACAGCTCCGACCCGTGGCAGTACGTGCCCATGCGCTATGAAAACAACGAGTTGGTTGGTGCCCTGCCGCACCAGCCGCCGGCCGGCAAGCTGGCCTACCGCGTTATTCTTCAGGAGCTGAATGAACGCGTCACGCTGGGCGGTGCGCCGGTCATTATCCGTTTCAAGGGCGAGGTGCCGCCCATCATTCTGTGGTCGCACATCATCACCATGTTCCTGGGCATGCTCACCAGTACGCGCGCCGGCATTGAGTACTTCCGCGCCGGATCCAATCCTCGTCAGCTGATGATCTGGACCATTGCGCTGTTCACCGTCGGTGGCCTTGTCCTCGGTCCGATGGTTCAGCACTACGCCTTCGGCGCCTACTGGACGGGTTGGCCGTTCGGGCACGATCTCACCGACAACAAGACCATCATCATCTGGCTGGCCTGGGTGCTGGTCTATGCCAAGGTGCGGCGCCAACCCACGGCCGGCTACTTGCCGCTGCTGGCCGCCGCGCTGACGCTGTTGGTGTTCGTCATCCCGCACAGCCTGTTTGGCAGCGAACTTCGCTACTCTTAGCGCGAACTCGCCACCCGGAGAGCGCGTATTGAATGGTGTGGTAGCGACGCGCGCCTTTCTGGACCAGGCCGTTGAATTATGGCACTCGTTGCCGGACGTGTGGCCGGAGTTCGACTCAGGCTTCAGCCCCGCCGCCCAAGCCGCGCGCGAGCCGGAGATGGAAAGTTTTCTGGCCGCGCTGGAGGCCGAAGTAAAGCGTCCGCCCGCCACGCGTCAGGCGCGTCTGGACGCCCATGCCAGCATCAGTGCCGCCTTTGCCCGTCTGGCTCGACAGGCACTGGGCTTCGACGGCGATCAACTCCA
>CAYZIX010000128.1:0-14468 GCA_964478395.1 uncultured Candidatus Solibacter sp. | reverse complement strand
GCTCGCCGAGCGTCCAGGTAGCGCCGCCATCGGAACTCAACCAGCGCTGATAGTGCCCGGCCGAGCGATGGACCACGGCGGCGCCCACGCTCTTCGAATCAAAATACAGCTGTTCAATGGCGCCAACAATCGACTCATCGCCACCAAGCGTGGCAGCCAGCCACGTGGCGCCGCCATCGGTGGTGCGCACAACGAACGGATCGCGAGCCAACGCGCCGCTTATATGACCCGCCGCCCAGCCCGTGTCGACGTCAATGAATTCGACCAGATCCAGGGCGGCGCCGCGGCGCCGCGGGAAAGGCTCGCTCCAGGTGGCGCCGGCATCGGAACTCATGAGCAGAATGCTCCACAGCGTAAGAGTATCGGTGTGAAGATTGCCGGCGGCGGCTATGCGGTCTCCGGCCGCAGCCAGACTGGTGAGTTCCAAGTACACGGCGCAAGGCTCTTCAGCATCGCAGGCCAGCCCGAACTCAGTGATTTCGGCCTCGGCGCAAACGGCCGGCGCCACCGTCACCACCGGTGGAGCCAACGCCAGACCGAGCATCGCCGCAATGAGCATTTACGCCGATTGTAGCGTCATCATAGAGAGATGGGGCCGGCCGGACAACGACTGAAGCGTTACGTCGCCGATAGTGGCTATGTCTATGAGTACTTCCACGACGGCAATCGAGCGGCAAAGGAGCTGATTTTCACCTACAGCGCGGACCGCAAGCGCTGGCGCGAACTGCGCGTGGCGGTGCCGGAGCGCAGTTCGCTGAACACCAACGAGCGTTATGCCGTAGCGAAGCTGGCGCTGTTCGAAGCTTTCGACGAAGCCGGCACGCCCGCCGCGTTGGATGCGCGTATCGAAGTGGACGACGCGCAGGTGGAACGCATTCTTGTCCGCCTTGGACTGGTCTAGGAACCGATCGCTTGTGCTTCCACCACGGCCAGCGCCGCCATGTGCACGATGTCGTTCACCTCACAGCCGCGCTGCAACACGTGCACGGGCTTGGAGAAGCCCATCAGGATGGGACCAATAGCCTCGCAGCCGCCCAACCGCATCAGCAACTTGTAGGCGATGTTGCCGGCTTCAAGGCTAGGCGCGATCAGCACGTTGGCGGGTCCGGTGAGTGAGCTGAACGGGTAGTCGCCCATCAGTTCAGGCGTCACGGCGGCGTCGGCCATCAGTTCGCCCTCTGCCATGAGATCCGGGCGGCGTTTGCGCACGAGATCGGTCGCCTCGCTCACCTTGGCCGCCAGCGGATGGCGCGAACTGCCGAAGGTGGAGAACGAGAGCATCGCGATGCGCGGCTCGATGTCCAGGCTACGAACCTTGTCGGCGGACAGGATGGCGATTTCGGCCAAGTCCTCGGCATCGGGCGTGATATTCACGGTCGTGTCGGAAAGGAAGTGGATCCAGCCCTTCGCCGTGATCATCATGTACATGCCGGCCACGCGCCGGATGGAGGGCTTCTTCGCAATCACTTCCAACGCCGGCCGGATGGTCTCCGGGTAGTGTTGCGAGAGGCCTGCAATCAGCGCATCGGCATCACCCAGATGGACCATCATCGCGCCGAAACGCGTGGGGTTGAGCATCATGCGTGGCGCCTCGGCGCGCGTCACGCCCTTGCGCTGGCGTAGCCGGAGATACTCATCAACATAACTCTCATAACGGTCGTTGGTGGCCGGATCGATGATGTCCACATCGCCATTCAGGTGCAAGTGCAGCGCCTCGGCGCGATCCAGAATCCGCTTGGCATCACCGATCAGAACGGGCCGCGCGATGCGCTCGTCCACAAGGATGCGCGCCGCGCGCAGAATTTTGTCCTCCTGGCCCTCGGGGAAAACCACACGTCGCGGGTCGCGCTGCGCTTTATGGATGACCATGCGCATGATCTCGCGGCTCTTGCCCAGACGCCGTTCAAGCGCCTCCTGGTATTCAGCAAGATCGAGCTGGATCTGCGCCACGCCGGTCTCCATGGCGGCGCGCGCCACGGCCGGCGCCACGACAGTCAGCACGCGCGAATCAAACGGCTTCGGGATGATGTATTCGGGCCCGAACTCCATATTTTCGACGCCATAGGCGCGGCGCACGGAATCCGGCACGTCCATCCGCGCCAATTCGGCCAGCGCGAGCGTGGCGGCCAGCTTCATCTCATCGTTGATGCCCGTGGCGCGCGCATCCAGAGCCCCGCGGAAGATGAACGGGAAGCCCAGAACGTTGTTGACCTGGTTTGGATAATCGCTGCGCCCGCTGGCCATGATGATGTCACTGCGCGTTGCCTTGGCCAACTCGTAATCGATCTCGGGCTTGGGGTTGGCCAGCGCGAAGACAATCGGCCGTGGCGCCATCTTCAGCAGCATTTCAGGCGTCACACAATCGGCGCTAGACAGGCCGATGAAAACGTCGGCGTCCTGCATGGCGTCGGTGAGCGTGCGGGCCGCAGTCTCGCGGGCGAACCGCTCCTTGTACTTGTTCATCCCGGCAGTTCGGCCCACGTAGACGACGCCCTTGGTGTCGCACATCAGGATGTTTTCCCGCCGCGCTCCCAGCCGGATGTAATGCGTGGCGCAGGAAATAGCGCTGGCGCCCGCGCCAGAGAAGACGATTTTCACGTCCTCGATCTTCTTCCCGACAATTGTCAGCGCGTTCACCAGCGCCGCGCCGGAGATGATGGCCGTGCCGTGCTGGTCGTCGTGGAAGACCGGAATGTGCATGGTGCGCTTCAGTTCTTCCTCGATCTCGAAGCACTCCGGCGCCTTAATATCTTCCAGATTGATGCCGCCAAAGGTGGGCTCCAGCAACTGGCAGGTGCGGATGATTTCGGCCGGATTCTCGGTGGCGAGCTCGATGTCGAAAACATCGATATCAGCGAACCGTTTGAACAGGACGCCTTTGCCTTCCATGACGGGCTTGCCGGCCTCTGGCCCAATATTGCCCAGCCCGAGCACGGCCGTTCCGTTCGACACCACCGCCACCAGGTTGCCCTTAGCCGTGTAGTTGTAGACCAGCGACGGGTCGCGATGAATTTCCAGACAAGGAACCGCGACGCCCGGCGTGTAGGCCAGGCTCAGATCGCGCTGCGTGCGGCAGGGCTTGGTCGGTACAACGGAGACCTTCCCGGCGGGTTGTGAGGAGTGGTATTCGAGTGCTTCGATATCCCGGATCGACATAGCCGTATCCTTTCCTTTTCCTTGTACACCCTTTTTTCACCTTTCGATAGAGAAAGGTCACGGAATGGATCGGCCGATTATTCGTTCATCGGGGCCTGGTTATCGTTCTCACGCCAGGCGCTGATCTTGAGCCGCCGGCACACCCAGCACAACTGCTCAGTAGAAAGTTGCGCCACGTCGGCACCGCAGACCACGCACGGCCGTGCTTTCTTCGCACGGGAAACGGTTTTGCGCACGGCACGCGGCCGCGCCGGCGTCTGGGCTGGCTTGCTCATCTAGTACCAGCTAATCACGCCGCTCGCTCGAAGATCAATCACCACTGGCCGGAGCCGGCACCGGCGCCGCGCGCCGCCGCGCCACCCAGAGGCGAATGTCTTCAACAAATGAGTAGCCTACGGGCACCACCAGCAGTGTCAACAGCAGGCACAACGTCTGCCCGCCAATGATGGTGACGGCGATGGCGGAACGCGTGGCCGCGCCGGTGCCGATGGCAATCGCGGTGGGGATCAGGCCGGCAATGATGGAAAACGTCGTCATCAGAATCGGCCGCAGACGGATGCGGTTGGCCTTCAGAATCGCTTCCCGCAGGGGCAAGCCCTGCGCCACCAGCCGGTTCATGTAGTCAATTTGCAGAATGCCGTTCTTCTTGACGATGCCTAACAACAGCAGGATGCCCAGCGCACTGAACAGGTTCAGCGAACGGCCGGTGAGGATCAGGCTGAGCAGCGCAAAGGGAATCGACAGCGGCAGCGTCAGCAGAATAATGAACGGATGCACCAGGCTTTCAAACTGCGCGGCCAGCACCATATACATGAAGATCGAAGCCAGCCCGATGGCCAGAATCATGTTGGCGGTGGTCTCTTCCAGGATTTTCACCTGCCCGGAGAAGATCAGCCGCAGCCCGGCAGGCAGATCCATGCCGTCGACCGTCCGCGTAACGGCCGTCGCAGCATCGCCCAATGTGACGCCGGGCGCCGGATTACCGTAGAAGCTGATGCCATATTGGCGGTTGATGCGATCAATGCGATTGGGGCCGGTGCCGCGCTCCAGACGCGCGATGGAGTCCAGGCGGATCAGGCCCAGCCGCGCCGAAGGCACCAGCAGACGGCTCAGCACCTGCTGATCGTCGCGCTGGCCGGGCATCAGGCGCATGCTCACCTGGTATTGTTCACCCAGTTCCTTATAGGTCGAGATCTCGTCTTCGCCCGACATCAGCAGGCGCCCGGCCCTGGCGACATCGGCGACCCGTACCCCCAGATCGGAGGCAAGCTGACGGTCGACCCTCACTTGCAGTTCGGGGCTGTTGAAATTCAGCGTAGCTCGCAGGTCGGCCAGCTCCGGCTGCTTCATCAGGTTGGTGAGCACGTCGCGCGCCACCGGCGCCAACTGGCCGAAGTCCGGGCCGAGCAGCGTGGCCCGGATGGGCGCGAAGGTGTCGCGGCCACCCAGTACGTTCGGGAAACTGATGCCCGGGCGGGCGTAGGCGTAGTCTCTCAAGATAGCGCGCATTTTCCCGGCAATTTCGTTTAGCGAGCCGCGCTCGCCGGGCGGTAATAGCAGGATAGTCATGCGCGCCTGCGTGACGCGGCCCGACATGCCGCTGGAAGCCGGAATGACGGTGGTAACACCGGGCAGCCTGGCAAGCTTGTTGGCCACCTCCATCGACAAACGCTCGGTCGCCTCCAGTGAACTGCCCTCGGGCATTTCCAGCGACAGGCTGAGTTCGTTTTGATCTTCCTGCGGCATCCAGTCGCGGCCGATGAAGCGGCCCAGCACGAAGGTGGAACCGAACGTCACCAGGCACATCGCCACCACTAGCCAGCGGTGATCCAGCGCCCAATCGAGCAGCCGCACGTAGCCCCGCTCGACTTTGTTCGGCTCACGCTCCTCGTGCGAGGGCCCCGCCGTCTTCTTGCGCTTCAGCACGCGCGCGCTCAGGGTAGGTGTCAGCGTGAACGCCACCAGCATCGACACCATGATGGAAAACGACATGGTCCAGCCGAACTGGTTCAAATAGCGCCGCGCGTAGCCGGTGACAAAGGCGATGGGCACGAAGATGATCACCAGCGAAATAGTAGTGGCTACAACGGCCATCGAAATCTCTTTCGTAGCCGCCACGGCCGCCTGCTTGGCGTCCATTTCCGGGTACGTCTCCATGTACCGGTAAATGTTTTCGAGCACAATGATCGCATCGTCAATGACAATGCCCACGGCAAGCGTTAATGCGAGCAATGTCATCGAGTTCAGCGTGTAGTCGAAGTACTTCATCAGCGAGAACGTCGTGATGATGGACGTCGGAATGGCGATGGAGCTGATCAGCACTGTGCGCCAGTCGCGAATGAAGAGCCAGATGATCAACGACGCCAGCAGCGAGCCGACAACCAGATGCTCTTCCAGGCTTTCGACCGACTTCTTGATATAAGTCGCCGTCTCCTTAATCACCGCCAGCTTGATGCCCGCCGGAAGCTGCTTGTTGATCGAATCCACGCGCTTGACGATGTTGTCGACCACCGTCACCGTGTTGGTGCCGATCTGGCGCGTGACGTCCACCATCACAGCCGGCTCGCCCTGATACAAGGCGAAGGTGCGCTTTTCGGCCATGCCGTCCTCGGCGTAGCCGACATCGCGCACGCGAATGGGCACGCCGTTGACGTTCTTGATGATGATGGAGTTGAACTGCTCGATATTCTCCACACGCCCCATCGTGCGTACGCTGAGCTCCTGCGGCCCCTGTACGATGCGCCCGCCAGGCGTCTCGATATTCTCCTGCTGCACCGCCTTCTCGACATCCTGCGCAGTCAGGTTGTAGCCGTTCAGCTTGTTAATGTCGAGCATCAGGTTGATCTGGCGCGTACGCCCGCCGTATACGGTCGCCGCCGCAACGCCGTCCACCGTCTCCAGATTGCGCCGCACCAGCTTGTCGGCCACCTCGGTCAACTCGCGCGAACTGACCTTGCCGCTCAGCGCAAGGTTCACAATCGGATCGGAGTCCGGGTCGGCCTTGCGCACGGTGGGCGGCTGCACGGTAGTGGGCATCTGGCGCAACGCGCTCTGCGTCTTTTCGCGAACTTCCTCGGCCGCCTCGCTGATGTCCTTTTCCAGCACGAAGGTGACAATCAGGTTGCCGGAACCTTCGCTTACCACGGCGCGCATCTCGTCAATGCCGCTGACGGCCGAGACGGCCTCCTCCAGAGGCATGATCACCTGTGAGACCACCTCTTCCGGACTGGCGCCCGGCAAGCGGCAACTCACGTAAACGGTGGCTGGATCAGTCCTCGGGAATAGATCCACGCCCAGGCCCATGAAGCTGAACAGTCCCATCACCACCAGGAACATGATGAGCATGAAGGCAAAGACGGGACGTTGGACACAGATTTCGCTTAAGCGCACGGGTGGATCGACTCCCTGTCTATCTAAAGATGTTCACAGCTTATCCGAAAGTTACCCGGCACGTGCGGCTTACCGTTCCAGACCGGTGCAATCGCGGCATCCGGTGACATCCAGCCGGGAGCCGTCGGCGGTCTGTATGTGTAGGCCCTTGAACTTCCACCCGGCGGCATTCTTGACGCTGCCGGCCGTGCGCGACTCGATGTCGAAGTCGCTGAGTTCAAACGCCTCCAGCGGCGCATCGGCATAGCCGTTCGCCACCACCGCCTGGCGCGCGCCACGCGCCTTGACGCCGGCGATGCGCACTTGGCGGAAGTGCGGCAGGCCCTGCTCCGGACTCACCTTGGTGGTCAGCACTTTCCAGTGCGCGGGCACATCGGCAAGCCCTTCGGGCAGCGTCGCGTAGCTGTAGCTGGGATTCCAATTCAGATTCACACTCACCGGCGTGGCCACGCCGTCCAAATCGAGGTCGTGGATGTTGATGCGCTCAATCAGCCCGCCACGCGTGTTCGCCGACTTGAACAGCACGCCGAACGGCACCGCCGCCAGCACCTTCAGCCGGTAAGCCTCGATGTCGCGAAAGCCACCCGAGGTTTCACTGCCGATGGTGACGCCCGCGGCGCCGGCGCGGATGGTGCAGTCGCGAATGACGACCTTCTCCGTGGGCCGGTTGACGCGCAACCCGTCGGCGTCACGGCCAGCCTTCAGACACAGCGCGTCGTCATTGCAGTCGATATCGCAACGCTCCACCAGGACGTCCGACGACGAATCGACATCAATACCATCGGTGGACGGCCCGTGCCCGCCGACGTTGTTGCGGATGATCACTCCATCGGCATGCACTTGCCGCGAGTAGCAGATGTGCAGTGTCCAGAAGCCGGAGCGCGTCATGGTGACGCCCTCGACATCCACTTGCGTGCTGTTCTGCACCAGCACCAGGCGCGGGCGCTGGCAATCGTAGTCGACAGCCCAGCGCAGTTTGCGCGCCTCGTAGTCCTTGCGCATGGTCCAGTAGAGGTCCCACCACGGCTTGCCGTCGCCATCCAGCGTGCCTTTGCCACTGATGCGGACCTTGCTTTGGCCGATGACGTTGACCAGCGCCGCCGGCCACTTCATCTCAATGCCGGCAACGCGCGTGTCAATCAATGGATACGCCGCCAACTCGTGAACGCCACGCAGCTCAACGCCTTCGTCCAGACGCAGTTCGACACCGCTCTTGAGGAATACCGCGCCGGAGAGATACACACCCCGATTGAATGTCACGACGCCACCACGCGCCGCGGCAGCGTCGATCGCTTTCTGTATGGCGGCCGTGTTTACGGCCGAACCGTCGCCCTTGGCGCCAAAGGCGTTGGCCCGGAACTCAGCACCGGCCGCCGCGGCAAAGCACGTGAACAATATAACGATGACTCGTGCGGGCATCTCAGTTCGATTCTACCCGCCGCGCCGTGCGGGCCTAACGCTTGCGCGCCACCATCGCGTCGGCTTCCTTCTTCATCAGGTGGGCGTTGGTCCAGGCCTGTTGCTGATACTGGCTGCGAATGGCCGCGCACTGCTCACTGAACTTCGCGCCCTCCAGAATCTGCGTACGATTCACCGATTGCCGGCCCAACTGATAATTGGCGATGCCCAGTTGGAATAGCGCTCCAGCCATCATCTCAGGCGTACCCTGAATCATTGGCAGCGCAGCGCGCAGATCCACGTTGGCGCCGGCAAAGTCGTTGCGCGCGGCATGTGACATACCAGCCATCCAATGCGCGCGGCCGAGCATCATGGCCTTCTTTCTTTCCCAATCGGCGGCTGGCAGGGTTTCGGGCTTTCCCGATCTGGCCAGCGCCGCCAGCAGACGTTCAGCATACTGTCCGGACTGCGGCATCCGCTGCGCACGTAGCGACGCGTCGGCCATGTAGAGCAGCAAGTCCTCCTGGTCTGGAAGGTTCTTCAAGCCCTGCTCGGCCACTGCCGGGATCTTGGACGCCTGACCGCCCTGTTGCAACGCCGCCAGATAGGCGCCGTACCCGTCGTCCAGGTACTTGCTCTTGGGATTCTGCTTTTCCAGCACGGCGAACAGATCCAGTTGCGCCTCGACGGGCGACTGGACCGCCGTCGTATAGAGCGCGTATTCCGTATACTTATCAACGTCTTTGACGAACTTCTGGCGCTTGTCGAAAGCCTCCTTGTTAGCGCCTTCCAGCATGGGCGTGGCTAGTTCCTCATGCGCCTTGGCGCTGGTCTCGCCAGCTAGCTTCTTCACCAGAGCGGCATCTTTTTTGGCTACCGCGTCCTGTAGGTTCTGATAGTAAGTCTCCAGATCCTGCCCGGCCAGTATTAGTGAACAGCCGGCCAGAAGACCTGCAACCGCGAACAGTTTATGAAACATGGTTTGTCTCCTAGAACCATCGCGGCAGGTATTGTATTGCAGGCGGGCGTCAAGATAAAGGGGGCCGGGACGCAAAAACAGCGTATTGCCCGCCAGCCGGGAGGCGCTCCAGCAGACGCTCTACAGGAGCCATATGGGCATAGATTCGCTCAGGAAAGTAGAGAAAATAGCGCGTTGTTAGCGTTTTCAGTGCCACTTTTGCGCAATAGCCGCGCGCCACGGGTGCAGCCAGCAGGCGAGCACCGGCATCCACCGGCGAACGGCGCACAATGGCGCGCGTCACCGGATTATAGGGGTTGTGCTCGATGATGCAGAAGATGCCGCCGGGCCGCAGCACGCGCGCCGCTTCGCGGGCTAACGCCTCGCGCTGCGCGTCGCTGGCGTGGTGGTAAACGCAAACGGCGGTGGCCAGATCAAAGCTCGCATCGGCGAACGGCAACCGTTCAGCGTCCGGCATCTCAACGACGGAGCCGGCGCCGGCCGCCGCCATTTCCGATGAAGGGTCGCAGCCCACGGCCGAGCGAAACTCCGCGCCTGCGACGGCAAGCAACTCGCCACGTCCGCAACCGATATCCAACCAATCCATCTCAAGCGGCCGACAACCGTGCTGACTCAAGAAATCCTGCAACAGTAACCACTTGCGCACGTGAAAGAACGCCGTGCCAGCAGCAAAACGGCGGCGCATGGGGTCGTCGAGCAGGGCTTCGTAATCGCGTGCGTAGCGGTCGAACTCAGCCTTCTTCAAGGCTCCCTCCGCGGCGCCGCAACGCAAGGCGGCCCAACACGCTGCGGGTCGATGTTCGCCGCGCGCCCCACCAGGTACAACGGGCGGCCTTTCAACTCTTCAAAGATCCGCGAGACATACTCGCCGATGGCTCCTAGCGAAACCAGCACGATGCCGGAAAACAGGCATTGCAGCATGACCAGCGAAGTCCAGCCCGGTACGACGTGGTGCATCACCACAGCTGCGTAGGCGGCCCACACGGCATAGATGAGCGATGCCGCACAGAAGGCCAGCCCAAGTACGGTGGTCAGCCGCAACGGAAACGCGGAGAATGACGAAATGGCCGTCCAGGCAAAGCCGCACATCCGCAGGAACGGGTACTTTGTTTGCCCGGCCGCGCGCGGCCGCCGCTCAAACGGCAGCAGCACTTCGCTCAAGCCCAGCCAAGCCGCCATGCCCCGCAGAAAACGATGACGTTCGCGCAGACGCCGCAGCACGTCCACCGCGCGCCGGCTGTACAGGCGAAAATCGCCTACCTGATCGCGCAGACGCGGATCGACCGCCTTGCGCATCAGCCAATAAAACATTTTCGCGGTGGCGCGTTTCAGCGCCGGTTCACCGCGCCGGCTGACGCGCTGCGGTGACACCAAGTCGTAACCCTCACCCCACAGGCGCAGCATCTCCGGCAACAGATCCGGCGGATCTTGCAGATCCGCGTCCATTACTACGACGGCGTCGCCGTCGGCAAAGTCGAGCCCGGCTGTCACGGCCGCCTGGTGACCGAAGTTGCGCGTCAGCTCCAACAGCTTGACACGCCCGTCCACCGCCGCCAAGGCTTCCAGCATCTCCAGGCTGCCATCGCGGCTGCCATCGTCGACGAACAGAAGCTCATAATCGATTGCCAGGCCGCTCAGCACGGTGCGCAACTCTGCGACCAACTGAGGCAATACTTCACGCTCGTTGTAGACCGGAATGACAACCGAACAGAGCATGACACATCCTACCGCGCGCGCAGCACGACGTATGGCGGGCCAGACTCGCGTGCTAGCGGCGGCCAGCCGTGTGCCGAGTCGCTCTCATCGAAAAAGCCAATGCGGATCGTATCCCGCGCTGCATCAAAACCGTCCGGCAGCTTGTAGCGCAGCATGCGCGTCTGCCCCACCGCCCACATTGTCAGAGGTGGAACGATGTCGCGGTCCCAAATCCAATGGGCCGCCGGCTCACCGTCGCGATGAATATGCGCCATCAGCTTGTAGTTCACCGGGCAACGCTGCACCACCCGCACGCGCACAGCCAACTCGCCATCGGCCACATCGCCAGCAAGCAACTCAATCCGCCCCCCAAAGGACTCCCGCATTTCGGTCAGGCGAGGAACCGCAAGCGCCGCTGCCGGCTGGTGCGTATAGAGAGAAAGCGTGGCGCCAAGCACCGGCCGGCGCGCCACTTCGTGATAGCCGTTGGCCGGATCAGTGAGAAAACGGCAGCTCAGATCTTCATAGCGGTTCAGGTAGGCGGACTCGCCGCTCCAGGGACGCGAGTAATACAGGATCGCGCGGCCTGCCTCGCGCGCCGCGGCCAGGCTGTCCCGGCTTCGCGACTCGCTCCAACTGAAGTAGGTGGCATAGTCGAAGCGCGTGAAACGCCCACTGGTCACCGACTTCAACGCCAGCCGTGGCACATTCATATAACGATCGTTGCCCACCAGCAGCGCCGCTTCCGGTTCGCCAGCCGCCTCAAGCATATGAAATGCGTCTTCGACGGCCGCCTCCGAGCAGGTATTCATCGTCTCGACGGGCCGCATGAGCGACAGCGCCACGTGCTGCACGCGCGTTCCTTCCCACAATTGAGTGAAAGGCAACAGCGAGTGCACGATCATTCCGGCGCCGCAACCCACGCCAAGCAGTACGAAGACCGCTAACCGCCGCCACGCCGGCAGCGCGCCGGAGTGTAGTGCCGCCGCAATCATGACGCTCGCCACTAACCCCAGCTCCACTTCACTTACCAGCAGGTGCCGCATGGTCGGCGGCGCCGGCGAGAGTATCGCCGTCACGGCGAGCGGCAGCGCCGACGCCACCAGCCAACCGGACAAGCGCAACGCTGAGCGATCCCAGGCGCCCATCGCAACCAGCGCCGCCGCGGCCAGCGCCCAGCCCACGCCATCGCGGAATAGGATGGTCAACCACTCCACAATCCTGCCCGTGGCGGTCGAGCCCGGATCGAGTACAAACACTGCAGCCGAACGTGCATAGCTCAACGCATCGCGCCAATTCGTGATGTACCAGACTCCTGCCACGACCGCCGCCACGAGACCCGCCAGCGCCAACGCACGCCAACGCCCGAAGCCAGCCGCACGGCCCTCCCACAGCCACAACGCCAGCGGCGCGGCAGCGTAGAACGGGAAGGTCACCTTGGCCAGCATTCCCAACCCCAGCAGCAAGCCCAGCATAAGCGCCCAACGCGCGCCGGGCCATCCTTGAGGCGAGTCCACCAGCAGCGCCAGCATCCAGAGAACGATGGCCGCCAATTGCACCTCCACCACCACTTGTGGAGAGTAGGCCACTACCACAGGCAGTCCGCTGACCGCCAGCAACGCCGCCAATGCACCGGCGCCGCCGAACGAGCGGCTCACCATGTGCCAGACAGCCGCCAGCAAGGCCAGGCTCGACAAAGCCAGCACTACGCCCGCGGCGCCCCAGATGTGGCTGCGCCCGAGGATCAGCGTGGCGCCAGCCAACAGGTTTACCAGCAGCGGAGGCTTCAGATACTGCTGGTGGCCGGCGACATACTGCGGCCAGGTCCAGACGCCTGCGTCTTTCACTTGATCGTGCGTCGCCAATGCCTGACTGATGTACTCACTGTCGTCCCAGCCGAGCGCGGCGGCGCCGCAGATTGGCAGATACAATCCGGCTAGCAGACTACTCAACAAGATCAGCGCCCAGCCAACCATACGGATTCGCGCAGCACTCATCTTTGAACCTCCGCCAACCAAGCGCCTAGCGCTTCAACTGCAACGACCAGATGTTCGCGCTGAGATCGTCCGGAATCAGATAGATTCCGTCAGAGGCAACGCGCAGGTTTTCACTCGCGCGCGCCAAGTTGACCGACGCCAGAGACTGCGCATAGGAGTGGAAATGGCGCACGGCGTGCGGCGCGCCCAGCGGCCATCGTGTTTGCGGATCCACGGCTTGTGCATAGATGCAGCGATGGCCATCACGCTGAGACACGAAGTAAATTGTATTTCCGTCTGGCGACCACACGGGCGACGAGTCCCACGACGTGCCATCAGTGATCGGAATCCATTTGTCCGGGGGCGGTGACACGTTCCGGCTAGAGGCCGGCACGGCGAAGATCTGCCGCGTACGCGGCGTCTTTTCAGCAAAGAAGACCACCCACGGCTCACGCCCGGGCGCCACATACAGACGCGGCCCCAACACGCTGAAGTCGGGATGCTGGATCCAGTCGTGCGAGTTACCAGTGGCAATGTCAACCACTCCGATCCTGGCCAGCGCGTCGCCGGTGTGGTAGAAGATACCGCGTCCGTCGGCTGCCCATTCCTCGGGCGCACCGCAGTCGGCGCACACGCGCCGCCGCACCCGGCCGGTGCGGCGCATCACGTCGATCGCCTGTTTGACCCCATCCATCTGGCGCCACGCCACTTCCGAACCGTCCGGTGAGACCACCGGAAATGCCACGCTGCCCGAAACGATGACCTCGGAGGCAAACGAATTGGACGGCCCCGCAACAATCCGCACAGGCTCGCAAGGCGTGTACTCTTCAGCCACCGTCAGGCTCCCGTCGCGCGCCACCGACACCCGGGACAGCCAACCCTGCGCCATCGCCAGCGGCTCCAAGCGCGTACCGTCAAATGACAGACGCGCCGGATTTTGCGTCAGCGTGGCCGAGGAGAACACCATCAGCCCTTCGGTTGAAACGCGAGGCGAACTGAGCAGCGTCGCGCCAAATGACAGCTCCTCCGGCTCACCGTGGACTTTCAGATCGCGCCCCACTGCAACACGGAACAAATTCGACGAGCTGCCGGTGTAAATCGACAGATACAAGAAACCATTCCGCCACGCGCTTACGGTGATTCGTGTGCGGTCCCGCACCGTCACATACAAGCCGCGCTTTTTTAGCAGAGGGAACAGCCCGACAGGCGTTGGATCTTCGCCCGGCGTCCCATTGTGAACATCGTATGCCCAAGCATCGAATTCACGCTCTGCCACGCCCGACTGCCAGGTGCCCAACGCCAGCACCGCACTGCCATCGTCGGCCCACAGCGGCGCCATCGCCGTATTGAAGCCGTCGAACAAACGTAACGGCTTGCCACCCGGAGAAATGTTCTGCCGGAAGACATGCCCAAAACTCCTACTATGTTCTTCGGTGGCCACCCAGTATGCCACCACCGGGCGTCCCGGTTGCCAGCGTGGCTGGCGCCCACGCGAACTGTCCGCTAATGGCACCGGAGGCTGGCTGCCGCCGGATGCAACAAGCATAATTTTCCCATCGCCTTCGCCAGAGCGGTAGGCTACCCACTTGCCGTCCGACGAGATGGCCGGTGACTCCAGAGGCACTTCCGAATACGGCGTTAGCACACGCGTCGTTCTCGATTCGAGATCGAGCCGGAAGATGGCGAAGTGGCTCGTGGCCGGATCCTCAGCCACATAAGCGATGAACCGCCCGTCAGGCGAGATGTCCGGCTCGTGCGCCACGCCGGCCCAGGTCAACCGCTTCATTGAAGCTTCCAGCACGGGCCGCGGCTCCGGAGATAGCATCCAGACCAGTCCGGCACAGCCAGCCACAACCAGCGCCGCCGCCAAGCCA
>CAYZIX010000127.1:0-14770 GCA_964478395.1 uncultured Candidatus Solibacter sp. | reverse complement strand
CCGCTCATCGTGTACGGATCGGCCGTCGTAAACCTCCCCCACGTGCTCGAATAATACCGCGCCTGGGCATAATCCAGCCGCGTATTTTCATCCCTCAAATACGTCGCAAACTTCTCCCGGTCGTTCGTCGCCGCACCCGTCCGCTGCTCGCCGTACGGGTAATACGAAAGCGTCTCGGTCCCGCTATTCACCACCGACCCCAACTGGTCCCGCGTGATCGAATTACCGTCGCTCGACACCAGCAGCCCGCCCAGCCACACTCGCGTCGAATGCACCGTCGAGATGTAATACGTCCCATTCGCTCTCGCTGCCTCGCCGTAAATCCCCAGTAATTCCCCGCGCAATCCGTAGAAGAAATACCGGTCTGGCATCCCCGTGCGTCCCTGTCGCGCCCGCTGCCCCGCCACCGTATACGAGTACGATTCCGACCCCACCGGCGTCGTCACATACCTCATCTGGTTCTCGTGCGTGTACCACGCCGTCACCGTCTCGTTCCCCACCGGCCACGCGGTCAGGTTCCCCGCCGCATCGTACGAAAATCCCGGCGTCGATATCCGGTTTGTCGCTGCATTCACGCCCAATGACACCATTGGCGCCGTCCCCTTCGTCACCGTTTACCCGAGCCTGTTCCCGAAGCCATCATACGTCCACCAGCCCCCACGACGTGTCCGTCGTCGCCGCCGCAATCAGCCGCCCCAGTTCGTCAGCGAGTTCACCTACTCTTCGCAAGGAATACAGGCAATAGTGGATGGATCAATGCCAAAATATTGGAGCAACAGTGCGCCCGCGCGGCTTCTCACCCGCCGGTCGCTATTGCACGTGAGCAGAGTCAAGTTCTGCGTTGCGTTCTCGGCGGTCACAAACAGGTCTATGTATTTCTCTTTGCTCCCCACTGACATCTGAATCAGATCAAGCTCTGCTCTTTTCCTGATATTGTCTTCGTCGAGGGCCAGCCACCCCCGGGGCCGTCCGGATATAGCCGCGGCGCGCCTTGCGGCAGCTACACAGAAGCCCAGCGACGACGTTGCTATAGCAATCTCATCACGCTGCGAAACACTGGCCGAAACATAGATTGACCCTAGCATTGAAAGAAAGTCCCGAAGACCAATCAGGTCTACCATATCCCCAGGCAGCTGTGACCCGAAATATTCCTTCTCTGGGACCAACACTCCCGGCTTGAGAACCAGGTACGCCGCCGCAAGTGAAGGCTCTTTCCATTTCGCAAGCTCTTTTTCAGTCTCGGCAGAGAAATAGTTCAGGGGACACACCCCGTATTCACTGTCGTCGACTACCTGCGGAAAGCCATTCTTGATCTCCGTCATCCAAATCGACGTCACACGGTCTGCGCCGGCAGAGACGGAACAGTCTGGAGATGCCCTGCGCCAGCGAATATTCACTGTTTCGCCCGGCGCGACGGCACGTGCACCGGTCTTGATGACAACGGCAACCCGGACGGCATATTCACACGTAAATCCAGGCGAATAAGGAAACACCTTTCCCTTGGAAGCGCTCTCCTGTTCCGTCGAACCATGAAGCTGTCGCGCCGACTCCACTGACCCGACAATGACCATGTCGGCTGATTTGAAGAGCCACGAAAAGCGGTCCGGCGCCGTCGATGCTCCGATAGGCATCGTCGCCGCCAGAAGAGCTGCTACGATCGATAACCGCATAATCACTGCCGCAATTGCAGCTTGTCACGCCTTTCACTCTAGCGCCAGTGCTCGATACTCTTTTCCCCGGCTTTAGTTCAACTGGGGTGCAATTGGCCTCTTCACCCAATTCATTGTGCTAGTATCCAGCGTCCCCAGCAAGATCCTCTCCCACCAGCAGCGCTCACTCCTTGCGCGTCAATCTCGACAGTGCGATACGGCGCGTTTCGGGATCGGCACTGAAAGAGAGAATGCGATAAAATTCCGGCTCCTCGGTCGAAGGTGTATCTGGCCAGTTTTCGCGCCATGTGGGCCCTCTCTTCATCAGCGCCGTTCTCTGTTTTGCCAGATACGTCTCGTAGTGACCGCCAGAGGCTGTCTTAGCAATCAGCTCAATGCACGGCGCTGGTACGGCCAATGTGCTCTGCAGTGCGAGTTGTTGGCATGCGGCCTGTCTCACCTCGGGTCTGGACTCCTCCATCGCCAACTGCGACAGATGCCGGAGCGCCCTGACAAAGCCGGAGATCTCCATCACGGCACTGAACGAGGTCGCAAGGCATGCCGCAAAACGTTGCGCATCGTCGTCTGGCCGCAACGTCAGCAGGAGGGTACCCACTCTGTCGGTCGCATCGTCCGCCATTGGATATGGGCTGCCCGCATCGATCCAACCGGCGTTGATATCGGACCGGTACACATCGACAAATACTCGATACGCGTTGCCGGCCGTTCTGCGCAGGAAGTATATGCCGGCGCTCCCGAACGCGCCCGAAGGGCCCTGTGGCGGCCCCGACAGCACGGGCGACTCGTCTTGAATGTGGCGGTACTTGATGATGCCCGGCGCATCACCCTTCACAGATCCGATCACTCGGAGCTCGGTCTCTGTTTCGGTCCCCTGTAATTCCCTGGGCTGGCCGGCTAGTCGATAGTGGATTCTCCGGATCGTGCGCCTCGATCGCGGCGATGCCAGCACAATCACGTCCGCATCCCGCGTCGCGCCCTTCAGGTCGAGCGGGGCTGGCCGGAAATCTGCCGGCGGCCCCGAAACGCATCCCGCAGAGATCATCGCGAATAAACCGGTCCCCAGAGCTCTAAGCGCTACTGCTCGGTGCATACCGCTTTCCTGCCAAGCTGCGCGTACTGCTCAGCCTGGCACAACCATATAATATCTCTGAATTTCCATTCAGCGCCGTCGTTAATTGATTGAGTAATGCCAGCCCAAGCGCCCTGGAATATCCGGCCAACCCGACCACCCAACTCGTACGGTCTGTGAAAACTCCAATCCTGCACCTTGACAGGTCCGGGTCCCTCGCGGCCCAGGCAGCCCAATCCGGCAAACGCACCCGGCACGGTCCGCCAGAGCGATTCCTTGCGAATCTTCAATCCTAACCTCAGCGCAACGCCGCCCATCTGCCCGTCCTCGTAATTGAACCGCGCCTCCGCAGTTCTAGACAAAACCATTAAAGACTGATAGGATTTTTCTTATTGACTGCCCACGGCTACGCGCTGACGCACCATCAAGAAGTAATGTGCAAGGGCAGGTCCGGGAGGAGTAATCTATGAAGTTTTCCGTTGGGCGATTGTAGCGTTGATGTTGTGCGCAGTTGCACCGCTTGCTGCAGCGCCTGTTTACGTTGGATCATTCCAGGTTGACAGCGGTCCGAGCTGGTCTGAGGTTCCTGCGGCCTACACGGGCCAAGAGGCGGCAGCTCTAATTTTTGGCGGCTCGGCAACCGACTATTTCATTTCGATTGATCCACTGACTATTACTCATACGGCGTGGTACTCCACTTGGGGCGGCGCGTGCGGTGGAACTTTCCCGTGCGGCACGGAGTACGCCGAGAACTACGTCTATAACGTGGCTGGCCTTTACGCGACGACTAGCGATGTGTCCGCATATGTAAATGACTGGGCCATCGGTTCAGCGTACACCAACTATGTCTGGCGGTCCGACTCGGCGGTTCCTGAGCCGGCAACGCTAGGCTTGGTGGGGCTGACGCTGGCGGGCCTGGCCATGTTGCGCCGCAAGCGGGCGTAGCAGGAGCTACAACTAACTCAGACGAAGAGGGGCGAGCCGTGAGGTCCGCCCCTCTTTTCGTCTCTACTATCCGCCAGCGCGAACTCCCCGAACTGCGCAGCCTATTCAGCCCCGGGCTGCTCCTCAACCCCGGTGCCCCGCATTCGCCCTTTATCTTCCGCCTGTTTTCAACGCCTTCGGCCCAACTCTCAGCCGCCCCAAAGTCCCCGGTGTCACCATCACGCTCGGAGAACTACGCACCATGCCATGCAATCCGGCCGCAAAGCAGATCGAGGCCTCCCGCCGCAATGGAGCCAAATCGCACGGGCGCCGACATCCCAGGGCAAGCCGGTTTCGTCGCTCAACGCCTACGAACACGGCCACTACGCCCTTTCCCCTGCCTGGTCGACGCCGGCGACGAAGCCGCCTATGCCACCTCAGCCAGGAGATCAACCGCCTGGAAAACAATTTTTCCGAAGAGCTCGAAAATGGCCATCAACTGCCTGTGAATCAATCAGATACGGTGCCCATGACGAACACATTCGAACCCGAGAACCCGACCCCAAAACTGCCGTTCGCCCATCGGCCGCCGCCTATACCACCTGCAATGCACCCGACCTGGCGGAGACAATTCAACGCCCCTCGATGAACTCGTGGGCTGCCTTAATTGCCAGCCGCCGTATACTGCGCGTCGGACCACTGCCATGCGCCATCGATGTACGACCAGATCCGGACGTAAAGCGGCTTACCGTTGGTCGGCAGACCGCTCACCGCCGCCGAGGTCGACGACGTGCCCATATCGGCGCCATAGACGTCGTTATTGCCTACCGTCGTACCGACAAACAGATAGTAGTGATCCACCGCCGTACCCGTGCTCCAGGTAAACGTCACGGTGGCGCCAGTCAACTTCGAGCCGGACGCAGGCGAAGTGATGACCGCAGCTACAGGCACTGGCGCGGTGCCCACGGCCGTATATGTGTAGTCACTGTACTGCCACGCGTTGTCGATGTACGACCACAGCCGCACAAAGATCGTACTCGCATCCGACGGCAGCCCGGTCACCACGGCGCTCAGACTATTCACCATGTCGGCGCTGTACAGGTCGTTGCCCCCCTGCCAGGTGCCGGCGAACAGGTAGTAGCGGTCCACGTTCGTGCCCGCATTCCAGGCGAGCGTCACCGACGTACCCGCCAGCTTCGAGCCCGGTGAAGGCGTCGTCAGCGTGGCCTTGGCCGCCACCGGAGCCGTGCCGGAGGCCGTGTAGGCATAGTCGTTGTACTGCCAGCCGGTATCGATGTACGACCACAGCCGCACATAGATCGGGCTCGCATCTGACGGCAGCCCGGTCACCGTAGCGGTCTGCGACGTGCCCATGTCGCCCGAGTAGAGCGTGTTGCCGCCTGCCCAGGTTCCGACGAACAGGTAGTAGCGCGACACGCCGGAGCCGGCGCTCCAGTTGAACACCGTGGTCGTTCCGCTCAGCTTCGTGCCGGCCGTCGGCGAGGTGATCCCGGCCTTGACAGCCGAAGTCGCGCCGGCCGCCTTGAACTGCGAGTCACTCGAAACCCAGGCGCCATTGACGTACGACCACAACCGCACGTAAATCGTCCGGCCATCAGCCGGAATGCCCGTTACTGTCGCCGTCGTCAGCGTGCCCATATCAGCCGAAAAGATGGTGTTGCCGCCTAACCACGTCCCCACCATCAGCCAGTAATCGGTAGACCCGCTGCCAGCGTCCCATTGAAAAGTGACGGTTGAGCCACCCAGCGTGCTGCCCGCCACCGGAGAAACCATCTGTCCCTCAGCCGCCGAACGGCTGGAGGCCGTAGCTAGTGTCTTGAGTGAGCTGCGAATGGCCAAGGCTGCTGCCATCACGGTTGAGGCGTTGGCCGAGCTGTCGCCCAGTTCCACCAGCACCGAAGGCGCGCCGTCGTCAGCCAGGCACGCGGAGCACTCCACCAGCCGTGCGCCCGGAATACCAGCCTGTAGCTCTGCGGCCATGTCGTGGCTGACTTCGGACGAGTAGGCCACCAGCGGCGCTGCGCCCGCCGTCGCCTGAAGCGTCAACGTCACGGCGGCATCGCCGGATTCAATCACCGCCAGGCCTTGCGAGCTGAGCACAGCCTGCAGCGTATCGGCTGCGCCAGCCGCCAACGAGTCACTGCGCAGCAGGACGCGCGGTCCTGTGGGCTCGTTACCCGGCGCCACCGCCGCCCGGCTCAACTTCGACGCGGCGCGCACCGCTACCGCCTCGCCATTCACACTGATGCTCAGCGCAACGGCGCCGGCATCACCCGGCAACCGGCTCACCGCCGCCAGGGCCGCTCGCAATGCTTGCTCCCTGGTCGTGCCCGGAGCGAAGTTCAAGCCAATGCGGCTGCCATCGACGCTCGCGTCCAGCAACCGCGCCGAACGCGGCAGGCCAGATTCGGCCAGCACCTGGTCCACAGCAGCGGTTACCTGCATCCGGCTCCAATCAGGCCGCCGCGCCAACAACAGGCCGCTGGCCAGAGCAAAGAAGCAAATGCTGCATCGAATCAAACGCATGGCAGGTCCTTCCAGGCGCGGCGCAGGCCGCCCATGCCATCTATTTTGAGCGATCCGCCTGAAAATGCGGCCTCAATTTGAGTCCTGTTCGTTCTGGTACCCCCGGGACTATCTCCCGCCGAATGGCGGTGCGCGTTACGATAACAGCTTGGCGAACTACTTGTCAGTTGCCCTGGGGGCCGCGCTCGGCGGCATGTTGCGATACTTCTGTTCGGGCATGGCCGCGCGCCTTGGCGCCAATGTTTTTCCCTGGGGCACGCTGCTGATCAATATCGGCGGCTCGGCCTTCCTCGGATTCTTCGCGGCTTACTCGGGCCCGCAGGGCCGGGCCATCGTCTCCACACAGACGCGCCTCTTCGTCATGACCGGCGTCTGCGGCGGCTTCACCACATTCTCGACGTTCAGCCTGGAAACCCTGCGCCTGGCGCAGGACCGCGAATGGGCGCTCGCCGCCCTGAACGTCCTGCTCAGCGCCGGCCTGTGTCTGGCCGGAGCCTGGCTGGGCCATCTGGCCGGCGCGGGTTCCACGCAGCGCTAGCCTACTCGCCGCCCCACACCGGATCCTTCACGCCGGCCAGCGTGCGCGGCCCCTTGGCGTCTTCCAGATCTAGCACCACCACCTCGTTCTCACCGCGCCGCATCCATGGCGCCGGCAGGAACAGGGTCTGCTGCGGCCCAACGTGCCAGTAGCGGCCCAGGATGGCGCCGTTCACCCACACATAGCCCTTGCCCCAGCCGCGCATGTCCAGGAACGTGTCGGCCGGCTTGTCCATGCGGAACGTGCCGCGGTACAGCGCCGGCGCCGTGGTCGCCCGCTTCCCTGCCCGCAGCCCGATCAGCTTCTCGGGCCCGAAGCGCCGCATCTCCCAATCGCCGAGTTCTTCGCCGTTGAGTGTGGCCTTGCCGACAATGCCCTTGAACTCGCCCATGATCTTGGGGCCGAAGTTGATCCGGCCCATGTTCTCCACCAGAATCTGCAACGGCTCGCGCCCGCTCAGCTCCACCTCCAGGGTGCTTTCCTGCATGCGCCGGTCGATGGTACCCAGCCGCCGCGTGCCTTCGTAGACCACGGCGTAGTCGTGCAGCTCTTCGAGCACCAGCTTACCCTTCACGGGGCCGTTAACCCGCGTCCGGTACATCACGAAACCGTAGGGCTGGTCCAACTCCTCGAAGTTCACCGGCTTGCTGTTGCGCACCGGCGAATGCAGCACGTCAAACAGCGACACGCTCTCGTCCAGCGTGAAGCGCGGAAGCTCGGCCATCGGCAGCGGCGCCGGCAGGTCCGGAATCTTCTCGCCCGGCGGCAGGTGGCGCGCAATCGCCTCGCGGAACAGCGGGAACTTGGGCGCGGGCCTTCCAGCCTCGTCAATCGGCGCGTCGTAGTCGTAGCTGGACGTGTCCGGCTGATAGCCGTTCTTGTCCCAGTTGGCGCCGGCCATGTAGCCAAAGCTGGTGCCGCCGTGCGCCATGTAGAGGTTGAAGCCGATGTTACGCTCCAGCATCCACTCGATGCCCGCCAGATGGACCTTGTTGTTGCCCGTGTGGTGCTTCTCGCCCCAATGATCAAACCATCCACACCAATACTCGCCGCACATCAGCGGCACGTTCTGGCGGAACTTGGCGAAGCGTTCGAACTCCCTTTCCGGAGCACCACCGAAATTCACCACCGACGGCAAATCCTCGAATGTGCCGTTCTTCAGCATGTAGTCCAGCGAGCCATCCGACGTGTACCGCATGACGTCGATGCCCGCGTTCTCGATTGCTTTGCGTAGCGCGTTCTTGTACTTCTGATCCGCCCCCGGCGGCACCGGAAACGAGCCATACTCGTTCTCCACCTGCACCGCTAGCACCGGTCCGCCGTGCGTCACTTGCAGTGACGCCACTTCCTTCATCAGCTGCGCGACGTAGCGCGTGGCGGGCTCGACAAACTTGGGGTCCGACGTGCGCACCTGAATGCCCGGCGTCTTCAGCAGCCAGTAGGGGAAGCCGCCGAACTCCCATTCGGCGCAGGAATACGGCCCGGGCCGCACAATGGCCCACAATCCTTCCTCCTGTGCGATGCGCAGGAAGGTGGCGATGTCCAGGTTGTCCTCGAAGTGATACTCGCCCGGCCGCGGCTCGTGCGCATTCCAGAACGAGTAGGTGCACACGGTATTCAGTCCCAGCGTGCGCAACATCTTCATGCGGTGGCGCCAGTAGGCGCGCGGCACGCGGGCGTAGTGCATCTCGCCGGAGCGCACGACAAACGGCTGGCCGTCCAGCACAAAGCGGTCGCCTTGAATACCGAAGCTGTGTCTGGACTGGGCCGGCACCGCCAGCGGAGCGGCAGCCAGCAACGAGAGCGCGTCACGGCGTTTCATCACTCTCAGCTTGCCACAGCTCAACCGTTCAAAAAGTCGTCGCGATTCAGGCCCAGCCGCGCGAGTTTCGAGGCCAGCGTCGTCGGCTTCATGCCGAGCAGCGCCGCCGCACCATTGCCGCCGTAAATCTTGCCGCGCGCCTCACGCAGCGCGGCCTCGATCATCTCCCGCTCGCTCTGCTTCAGCGCGTCCACGGCGTGGCCTGCAGGCGCGGGCTGAGCGTTGTCCAGGTGCAGCTCGAACGATCCATGCGCGGCCAGAATAGCGGCTCGCTCAATCACGTTCTGCAACTCGCGGACGTTGCCCGGCCACGCATACTCTTCAAGCGCCTTCATCTGCGCCCGGCTCAGCGTGGGCGGCTCGATGCCCAGCTTCCGCGCCGACGTGCGCAGGAAGCGCTCGGCCAGCGGCGCAACGTCGTCGCGGCGCTCGCGCAGCGGTGGAATCTCGATGGGGAAGACGCTGAGCCGGTAGTAGAGGTCGGAGCGGAACCGGCCGGCGCCGGCGCACTTCAGCAGGTCGCGGTTGGTGGCCGAGATCAGGCGCACGTCGACGGTGCGCGTGCGCTCCTCGCCGACGCGCTCGAACTGCCCTTCCTGGATCACACGCAGCAGCTTGCCCTGCAGGTCCAGCGGGATCTCGCCAATCTCATCGAGGAACAGGGTTCCGCCATTAGCTAGCTCGAAGCGCCCGACGCGGTCGCGCACGGCGCCTGTGAACGAGCCGCGGATGTGGCCGAAGAACTCGCTTTCGAACAGCTCCTTCGGAATGGCGGCGCAGTTGACGCGCACCAGCGGCTGCGCGCGGCGGCGGCTCTGCTCGTGGATCGAGCGCGCCACCAGTTCCTTGCCGGTACCCGATTCACCGTAGATGAGCACGTTCGAGTCTGTCGCGGCCACCATCGCAATCTGGTTGCGGATGCGCTCCAGCCCGGCGCTGGGCCCGATCAGTTCACTGGAGCCGAGCAGTTCATCGCGCAGGTACTCATTCTCGCGTTCCAGCGTCTTCTGACGGTCGATGCAGGTGACCGTGCCGATGGAGCCGACAATGCGCGCCGATGGGTCCCGATACGGCGCGGCCGAGACGCGCGCCCAGGTGACCGTGCCGTCCTTGTGCTTCAGCTCAATCTCGTAGGTTTCCTTCTCACCCACCAGGCGGGAGCGCGCGCGCTGGCTCATGCGCTTCCAGTCCTTCGGCCGCGACAGCACTTCGTAGCCGATGCGCCCAACCAACTCGTCCTGTGTGTAGCCGCTCATCTGCGACATGCGCGAGTTGACGTAGAGGATGCGGTCGTCGCCGTCGGTAATGATCACCCCCTCGGCAAGGTTGTCGAGGATGGTGCGGTAGAACTCCTCACGCTGCTCGTAAAGAGCAGTCAGCTCGATGCCGCCCGGCAGGTGGGCCTCGGCGCCCACCAGCAGTTCGTCATCGGTCTTGCGGCGGGCCATGCCACACAAGTACCACGAACTTTCGTTGTTTTCAACGCGCTCGTTGTTATCAACGAACAAGCCGTGATTAGCGTGAGCGTATTTTCAACAACTTAGTTGCACAAAAGTTTGGCACGGCGCTTGCACTTATATAGGCGGAAAGAGAAAACGCCATGATCACCATTCGGAAGTCGGAAGATCGGGGCCACGCCAACCACGGCTGGCTGGACACGCGCCACACCTTCTCCTTCGCCGATTACTTTGATCCGGCCCACACGCGCTTCCGCACGCTGCGCGTGATCAACGAGGACCGCGTGATGGGCGGACAGGGCTTTGGAAGGCATCCGCACCGCGACATGGAGATCATCTCCTACGTCATTTCGGGGATTCTGGAACACCAGGACAGCGCCGGACACCGCGCGATGCTGCGCGCTGGCGACGTGCAGCGCATCAGCGCCGGCGCGGGCATTCTGCACAGCGAGTACAACGGCTCACCCGTCGAGCCGGTTCACTTCCTGCAGGTTTGGATCGTGCCGGACAAACGCGGCGTGACGCCCGAATACGCCGAAAAGCCGTTCCGCGATATTCAACCCGGCACCTTGAACCTGATCGCATCCAAAGAGGGCCGCGAGGGCTCGCTGCCGATCCACCAGGACGCCGATGTCTACGTCGCGCGTCTGGATGGTGGCAAGCGTGCCGATCACGCACTGGGCGCGGGACGCCACGGATGGGTGCAGCTCATCGAAGGCACGCTAAGCGTGAATGGACACACACTCAAGGCCGGTGACGGCGCGGCCATCAGCGACGAGCAGAACATACAGCTTGCCGCAGCCACTGACGCGCATTTTCTACTTTTTGACTTGAACTGAGATTGACCCACAACGAGGATGACTGAGATGAACGCAACCTTTACGATTGACCCTTCCCACACCGCGGCGCAGTTCAGCGTCCGCCACATGATGGTTTCCACCGTGCGCGGCGAGTTCACCAAGGTGAGCGGGACGATTGTCTACGACGCCGCCAACCCGGGAGCTTCGCGCGTGGAAGCCTTGATCGAAGCCGACTCACTCTACACGCGCGAACCGCAGCGCGATGCGCACCTGAAGAGTCCGGACTTTTTCGACGTCGCCCAATACCCGTCGCTCTCCTTCAAGAGCAACCGCGTTGAAAAGTCGGACAGCGGCCTGCGCGCCACGGGCGAATTGACCATGCACGGCATCACGCGGGAAGTGACGCTGGATATCGACGGTCCCACAGCAGAAGCGAAGGACCCGTGGGGCAACCTGCGAATTGGCGCCTGCGCCAAGACTAAGATCAACCGCAAAGACTGGGGCCTCACCTGGAACCAGGCGCTGGAGTTCGGCGGCGTGCTGATTGGCGATGAGGTCACGATCACCATTGATGTCGAGGGGATCAAGACCGCGCCCGAACAGAAGTGAGATTTCAGACCAGTTCCATCGAGCAAGAACAACTTCGAGGAAAGACCGTGAAGCTATTACACATTGATTCGAGCATCCTGGGTGAGAATTCCGTCAGCCGCCTGCTGACAGCTGAGATCACGAAGGCTGAGCGCGCGGTCAGGCCGGACGTCGAGGTGACTTACCGCGACCTGGCAGCCAGCCCGCTTGGGCACTACTCGGCTGCCGATCTGCCCATGCGGCAGGGCCGGTCAGCCGCCTCGCCGGAGGAGCAGAAGCACGCGCTCGAAAACGAGGCTGTGCTTGCCGAGTTTCTCGCCGCCGACATCGTTGTCGTCGGCGCGCCGATGTACAACTTGAGTATTTCCAGCCAGCTTAAGGCATGGTTTGACCGGATTGCCGTCGCCGGCAAGACGTTCCGCTACACGGCCAACGGCCCGCAGGGCCTGGCGGGCAGCAAGCGAGTGATTGTCGCCTCGTCGCGGGGCGGTTTCTATGGACCCGGCACTCCGGGCGCAGCGCTGGAACACCAGGAAAGCTATCTGCGGGCATTCTTCAAATTTCTCGGTATTACGGACGTCACCATCGTCCGCGCCGAAGGCGTGAACATCAGCCCGGAACAACGCACCAAGTCCATCGACGCGGCCAAGGCGGAGCTCACCTCACTCCAGATCTGAACTCATCAGCGCCTGCGCCGTAGCGAATTCGACAGGCGCCACTGCAACACAGCCGATCTGGCCGGCAGGAATGCGGGCCAGATCCTTCTGTGCATCCAGGCATAGGGTTTCAGATAGAGATCGAGCTTGCGCAACTGGCAGCCGCGCCGGAGCTTCAATTCGTAGCATGTCCGGCCGTAGTAGATGTGGCGGCAACCGGCCTCGGCACACTTGGCGATGGGATGGTTGTAGCCAAGATTGGCATAGAGGGACGCTTCACGGCCTTTATCCCGATCGAAACCGATGATCGAAAGGTGCGCGCTATCACCGTGCCTAAACACCAGCGCCACACCGACGATTTCACCGCCAAGCCACGCAGCATAGATGTCAGCCGCGCCGGCCAAACGCCGTCCCACCTCGGCGAAGAAGTTGGCCTGATACGGGAAAGGCTGGCCGTTCAGGCGCTGGAAGTGCCGATCCATGACCCCATGCAATGCCGCTTGATGCTGTTCGGGACAATCGAGCCGCTCAATCCGTAACCCAGCCCGCCGGGCCCGGTTCAAATCGCCTCTGATATTGTGCGCGGTGTGAGGATGAGCGGAGTGCAAGTGGCGGCGATAGGCCTCGAAGGTCCGGCCGGGCAACTCCAGAAGAGTGGTGGGCCACTCGCTAGTCCTCAGAAAGCACCGTTCCTCGAAGATGCCGGCCGCCAGATCTGAGTCAGCCGCAACATTGCGGAAGCAGAGACTCGCGCCGTGCCCGGCCGCCAGATCCTCCGCCGCCGAGATCAACTCCCGGGCGACACGGCGCTGCTCGTCCAGTTCCACGCCGGCACGCACCAGAACCGCCGAGCCGGTTCCTTCGGTGGAACCACAGACCAGCGCCGGGGTGGCGCTCAAGCCCACCAACCGCGACATCCGGCGCAGCGCCCCGTACAACACGCCATCCACGCCTTGCCAGCCGCTATCGCATTCCAGACGGCAGCAGATGGCACCGGCGAGCGAGCCAGACTCTTCGCCAACCAGATAGAAACGCCGTACTGGCGCCAGTGAGGTCCGCTCGTTCGCTACCAACCAACCGTGGGTCGTCACCGTGTGATGGCCAGCGAGCGAGTCCCACTCATGCGAGTCGACCTCGTCAATTGTCTCCAGAACCCGAAAACGCATTCGTCTGTTACTGCGCTCCTCCCGCCGAAGTCATTCAATCCTCTCCAGACCGCGGGCAGCAATCAACCTATCTTTTTGAGAAGCACGTTGGCTCTATCGCGCTTCCCACTCTAGCTGCTTCCGCACCTTCCCCGGACGCCAGGCGTCAAAGGCGTCCAGTAACTGGGATGGATTCCCGGCGGTGAGCACCAGGGCGCGATTCGCCGCGTTCAGGAAGCGCTCGCTGACCAACCGGTCGAACATTTCGAGCAGCGGCGAATAGAAGCCTTCGACGTTCAGCAGCCCACAAGGTTTGTTGTGCAAGCCGAGCTGCGTCCAGGTGAGCACCTCGCAGAACTCTTCCAGCGTGCCGAAGCCGCCCGGCAAGGCGATGAAAGCGTCGGCAAGATCGGCCATCATCTCCTTGCGCTCGTGCATGGAGGCGACCACGTGAAGCGTGGTGAGGCCCTTGTGCCCGACCTCCCAGTCCAGCAGGTGTTTCGGTATCACACCGACCACTTCGCCGCCCGCGCTCAACACGCTGTCGGCCAGTTGCCCCATCAGACCAAGCTTGCCGCCACCATAAACCAGGCCGATGTGGCGCCGCACCAGTTGCACGCCGAGTTCCTTGGCCACAGCACAATACTCGGGACGGGCGCCCCTGCTGGAACCGCAAAAGACACAGATCTTCTTCATCGTATTCACGCCCCGTACACAGCCAGCGAGGCATGCTCCTCATTCATCCGTAATCCTTGAGCGAGCCTAGCGCAGACCTCGGCCGGTGGTGAGATAAACAGCGAACGAGCCGAGCCAATGACCGCCCTCGTAGTGCGCGGCATTGATCGATTCGAGTCCTGCCTGCCGCAGTTCGTTGGCTTGGCGGGTGAGGCCGGCGCGGCGCGAGTCCTTCGCCGGTAACGCCTGCAAAATGCCTTCGAGCATCCAGGCGCGGCTCAAGTTGAGCCCGGCCAAGTGATAGAGCTTGCCGTCGGTGACGTCGCCCACTTTTGTCGGCCGCAAGTGGATGGCCGGCAGAAAACGCTTGAACCACGCGGCGAATTCAGCGCGCGGCATGACGCGCCGCATGATGTCCGCCTCAGCCAGACACGGCGAAATGAAATCCTCGCCGGAGGGTTCGTAGTTCAGCGGGCAGGCTGTGTCCTTCGCATAAAACTCGCGGGCGCGGGTCTCGACCAGATGCGCCAACGCAGTGTGGCCGGTGAGGCGCGCATAGTCGAGCACTAGCCCTAGCGCGAAGGCGGTGTTCGAATGCTCGCCGGAACGCACCGGGAATTGCAGCTTAGGCAGCCACGCCGAAAGGCGCGCTACGACGGCATGCTCCACCGGACGCATCTCCAGGGCCCAAACACGCGCATCGGGCGAATCCCATTCGCGCAGTTCGGTAGCTAGCTGGAGCAACCAGGCCAAGCCGTAGGGACGCTCGAAGGTCTGACGGCCCTCGGTGGTCATGTAGGCCGCTTCGGCACGCAGGTGCTCGCGCGTCAGACTGACGGCCAGAGCGCGGTGCGCCTCGGGGGCAAACGGTGCATTCGG
>CAYZIX010000126.1:0-14820 GCA_964478395.1 uncultured Candidatus Solibacter sp. | reverse complement strand
TCATGCCGGGTTGCGTCAGGACGTATTCCGGCCCGATCACGTGCACAATTCCCTGCCGTTCGCTCTGGAATCCAAAGTGCGGGATGCCGAACTCGGTGCAGTTCTTTTCGAACTGTTCCACCTGCGCCTTGGCGATCGGATCGACAATCGGCAGCTCGCGCGGCGTCGTTGGCGTGGAATGGTCGCAAGTGCCAAACGTGTGGTCCGGCCGGCGCACCTTCAGGCCGCGCTCGCGCAGGCCAGAGAAGGCCTGCGGCGATGTCACTTCGTGCACCAGGTGCAGATCAATGTAGATCAATGCCGGTGCACCTGCGGGCTCCGCCACCACGTGGGCGTCCCACAACTTTTCGATGATCGTTCTTGGTTTCGACATCCTAGATTGCCTCACACACCGCCGTGCCCACCTGCTCCGTCGTACGCGGTGCGGTCTTGGGCTTCAGATCGGCGGTCACCTGGCCGCTGTTGAGCACCGCTTCAATCGCGTTGCCCACGGCCTTGGCCTCTTCCACCAGTCCGAACGAGTATTCCAGCATCGCCCCGACAGAGCCGATCGCGCCCAGCGGGTTGGCCTTGTTCTGGCCCGCGATATCCGGCGCCGAGCCGTGCACCGGCTCATACAGTCCCGTCCATGCGCCCGACGGCTTCTTCTCGCCAATTGACGCCGACGGCAACATGCCAATGGAGCCGGCCAGCACCGCGCCCTCGTCCGACAGAATGTCGCCGAACATGTTCTCGGTGACGACGATGTCGAAGCGTGTCGGATTCAGCACCAGTTGCATGGCGCAGTTGTCCACCAGCACGTGCTCCAGCGCGATGTCCGGAAACTCGGCGGCCACTTCCACCATCACCTTGCGCCACAGTTGCGAGGTCTCAAGCACGTTCGACTTGTCGACGCTCGCCACTTTCTTCCGGCGCTGCCCGGCCAGATGAAATGCCATGCGCGCAATGCGCTGGATTTCGGCGCGCGTGTAGGTCATCGTGTTCGTGCCGCGCTCGGTGTCGCCGGCGCCTTCAATGCCGCGTGGCGTGCCGTAGTAAATGCCGCCGGTCAGCTCGCGCACAATAATCATGTCGGTGCCGCGCACGCGCTCGTTCTTCAACGGCGAGCTGTCAATCAGCGCTTCATACGCCCGCACCGGCCGCAGGTTGGCGTAAACGCCCAACACCTTGCGAATGCCCAGCAGGCCGCGCTCCGGCCGTTGCGCTGGCGGCGCATTGTCGAATTCCGGCAGGCCCACCGCGCCAAGCAGTGTCGCATCGGCCGCCGCCGCCAGACGTGCAGTCTCGTCGGGAATGGGCGAGCCCGTCTTGTGAATCGCCACACCGCCCAGCAGACCTTCGGAAAGCTCCAGCGTGTGATGATACTTATCGGCAACCCGGCGCAACACGCGCACGGCCTGGGCAGTGACCTCTGTGCCGATTCCGTCGCCCGGCAGAACAAGGATGTTTAGGTTCATGACAACTTCTAGTCCGCTACCGCGCTTTCGGCCTTCATCTGCTCACCCGCCTTCAGCGTGTGGATCAGGACACCGATCTCCTGGTCCGTGACACCCTTCTTGCGGTCGGCGATTTCGATGAAGCCGTGGTAGACGGCATCTAATTCATCTTTGCTCAAATTGAAGCCCAAATGCTCGCACTTCGACCGTAACGCGTGCCGGCCCGAATGCTTGCCCAGCACCAGACGCCCTTCCGGAATGCCCACCTTGCGCGGATCGATGATCTCGTAAGTCGACTTCTCCTTGAGGTAGCCGTCCTGGTGGATGCCCGCTTCGTGCGCAAACGCATTGGCGCCCACCAGCGCCTTGTTGGGCTGCGGGCCAAAGGTGATCAGCTCGGTTAGCAACTGGCTGGCCGGGAACAGGTGTTCGGTGACGATGCCGCTGTACAGGCCCAGCCGGTCGCGCCGCGTGGCCAGAATCATGGCGATTTCTTCCAGCGCGCAATTGCCGGCGCGCTCGCCAATGCCGTTGATGGTGCACTCCACCTGCCGCGCGCCGGCCGAAATGGCGGCCAGCGAATTCGCCGTGGCCAGGCCCAGGTCGTTATGGCAGTGCACGCTGATGATGGCCCGGCCGTCGACGGCCTTCGCCATGCGGCCAATCAGCTCGGCGTGCTCCTCCGGCACGGAGTAGCCCACTGTGTCGGGCAGGTTCACGGTGCCGGCGCCGGCCTTCACCACGGCCAGCGTCACTTGCTCCAGGTAATCCGGGTCGGTGCGCGTGGCGTCCTCGGCCGAAAATTCGACGTCGTCGGTGTATTGCCGCGCCAGTTCCACCGCCGCGCAGGCCTCTTCCAGCACTTGCTGGCGAGACTTCTTCAGCTTGTACTTCAGATGGATTTCGCTGGTTGCGATGAAGGTGTGGATGCGGCTGATGCGCGCCGTCTCCAGCGCCGAAGCTGCCCGCTCCACGTCCAGACGGCAGGCACGCGCCAGCGCCGCCACTTTCACCCCGTCGAGCGCCGAGCCCACTTCGCGCACGGCCTGGTAATCGCCCTCGCTGGCAATCGGGAAGCCTGCCTCCAGGATGTCCACGCCCAACTCGGCCAGCTTGTGCGCCATGCGCATCTTCTCGGTCACCGTCATCGAGCATCCGGGCGACTGTTCGCCGTCCCGAAGCGTCGTGTCGAAGATGTATACGCGTTGCCCGTTCTGCGACTCTGACATCTTGCCTCTGCGCTCCTTTTACAGGGGGTCATTTGTGGCCCCGGTGGGCCACACTTTCATTTTCCTTGCCGGTCTTGGATTTCACAAATTTATAATTATCTTGCCTTTGATAACATGCGTTGGATATAATAAATTCCGCTAATGAGGGGTGTGTCGCCCCTGAAGTCTGACCTATGGAACTCTATCCTCTGCGTGTCTTTCTGACTGTTGCCAGCGAGAAGAGCTTCTCGCGCGCCGGTGAAAAGCTGCTGCGGACTCAGCCGGCTATCTCATTGGCAGTTCAGCGGTTAGAGAATGAACTGGGCGAACGGTTGCTGGACCGCACAGGCCGGGAGTTGGTTTTAACCGACGCCGGGCGGATTGTGCTGGAGTACTGCCGGCGCTTCGAAAACCTGGAGCGCGACCTCGACAACTCGCTGGCCGAGTTGCGCGACATGGCCGCCGGCCGGCTTTCCATTGGGGCCAATGAATCGACCGCCCTCTATCTTTTGAAGCATATCGAGACTTTTCGCCGTCTCTACCCCAAGGTGAAGATTCAAGTGCGGCGTGCGTTGTCGTCAAAGATTCCGGTTCAGCTCATTGATGGTGACCTGGAGATGGGCGCCATTAGCTACGACCCGGAGGACGACCGCCTGGAGACGCGAATCATCTACACCGACCACCTCTCCTTCATCGTTTCGCCGCAGCACCGCTTCTTCGGCCGCACCCATGTCTCCATCAAGGAGTTAGGCATGGAGACGTTTATCGCGCATAACGTGCTGAGCCCCTACCGCGAGGTGGTGATTAAGTCCTTCCAGCGCGCCAAAGTGCCGTTGAACATGGATGTCGAGATGCCCACCGTCGAGACTATCCGCCGTATGGTGCAGCGCAACGAGGGCGTCGCCTTCCTGCCCAGCATGTGTGTCGAGCAGGAAGTGGAGCAGAATCTGCTGGGTGAGATTGAGGTGGAGGAGTTGAGGGTCGAGCGCAAGATCCGCCTGGTCTATCCTGCGCGGCGTGTGCTTAGCCACGCCGCGCAGGCATTCCTCGAAGTCGTGCTGGGGCCGCTACCAGGGACGATGGTCCAGCCGTAGCACGGGGTAGACGTCCTTGTCGGCCTCGTAATACGGTGAGCGCCGGTAGAGCCACTGTAGGCGCGCGCGCGGGCTGGTCTCTTTCAACGCCTCGAACTCCGCCTTCAGCTTCGGATCGGCGGCCAGCATCTGGCGTGCGTAGGGCTCGAAGACAAAGTCGCTGAAGTACTCTTTTTGCTCAAAAATGGGCTGGAAAAAGCCCCATTTCAGCGCAGAATCGGGCGCTTCCG
The DNA here is from genome assembly GCA_964478395.1 of uncultured Candidatus Solibacter sp. Classification (GTDB taxonomy): domain Bacteria; phylum Acidobacteriota; class Terriglobia; order Bryobacterales; family Bryobacteraceae; genus Paludibaculum. Next base: position 10,852 of record CAYZIX010000126.1, on the reverse strand, counting down.
GCTCCAAAATTTGCATTGCCAGCTTGCCCGCGCGCTGCGCCACGGGCACCCAGACGCTGCCGGCCTCGACTGTTTGCCGCTGACGTACGGCCTTCGTTACGAACGAGACCACCTGGAAGCGGCCTTCGAATGGCATTGGGGCGAAGCGTACGTTTTCGAACTTCAGCACGTCAAACTCGGCCGTAATAGGGCGGGGAAGTGCTTCCATTTCAATGCCATGCGCCTTAAGCACGGCGATGACGCCGCTCCATTGCCGTGGCACCAGATAGCCAGCCGGAGCCGCGGGCGCGAACTTCACGTCCAAGCCGCGCCGGATGGTGGTTTCGACATTGACGGTCTTGCTGGTGTAGCGCCGCACGGGACCGCCCGAAACGGGGCTGGGCTCCTCGACGGACTCCACCTGCTTCAGCGTGTAGGGCTCCGGCGCGCCGCCCGGCTTGCCTTCGAGGAAGACGCGATCGCCTGGTTTCACGGCGGCCTGTGCGCGGTCGGCGTCCAGAGAAGCCTGCCGTAGCTTGGCGCCGGCCAAGTCGAGCGACAGCTTCATGATGTCGTAGTGTGACCAGACGCGCGTCTTGAACGATTTCAGACTGTGTGTTTCGATCAGCAGTGCGGCGCGGTTCTGCGCGGCGGCGTAGCCGGTGGAGTAGCGCGGCGAGGCGGTCATGACGGCCGCCTGCGGACCGCGTCCTTCCAGGTAGAAGCCGGTGACATGGCCCAGCTTGTCCAGCCCTGCCATCAACTCCGGCATGTAGTGTTGCTTCACCCACGCACCCACCTGTGGGGCGATGTCCTGTTCGGTGTTCGACGCCAGCGTGGCGTCGTACTGCGCGTCGCCGCCGTCGGTGACGTGGTTGTCAATCAGCAGGTCTGGCAGCCAGGCGCGGTAGAGCGAAAGCCAGGCGCGCATTTCGGGCGTGTCGGCCTTGATGTAGTCGCGGTTGAGGTTGAGCCGGGTCGAGGTGACGCGGAAGCCCATCTTCGCCGGACCGTTTTCGTTGATGCGGTTGTAGGGCGAGATGCGCTCGTGCCCGTCAGCGTTGAAGACCGGGATCGAGAGGATGATCACCTTGTCGAGCCATGCAGCGTGACGATGCGTAACCAGCACGTCGCGCAACAACATCATGGCCGCGTCTTTACCGCCGTTTTCGCCGGCGTGGATACCGTTCTGCAGAAGCACAACGGGCTTGGCCGTGCGGCGGGCCGCCGCGGCAGTGAAGGCGCGATCTTTCGAACAGGTCAAAACGTAGAGCGGCCGGCCCTCGGCGGACTCACCAATCTTGATGAGCCGCGCATAGGGCGACGCCTTTTCAAGCTGACGATAAAAAGCCACAGCCTCTTCATAGGAGCCGGTCTCCTGAAATTGGCTGCGCTCCGCCGTCGTTAACAAACGGCCGCCAGCGGCACGCGTCGACTCTTCCAGGGAGGCGGCGGTGCGCATGGCGGCCGTTTCAGCCAGCGATTGCGGAGAAACTGGTGGCGGTGCAGCCACCATCTGCCAGGCGAGCATCAGTCCAAAGACCATGCTCCCAGGCTAGCGGAATTGTGCCGGCTACAGCCCCGCTTGCTTCTTGGCCATCGGCCCGATGACCGGCAGTTCGAACATCTCGTTCGAGTAGGCCTTGAACATCATGAACAACCACAACACGAAGAAGCACAGGCTGACGAGCGGCATCAGCATGACGCTCAGCGCCCACAAATGCACGATGGAAAAGATGATCGTCAATACGATCCAAAACGCGATCCAGGCGATGTTGAGCAGGATCGACTGCCAGGCGTGGAACTTGATGCGCGGATTCGTGTTGTAGGGAGCGATTGCCAGGAAGATGATCCCCGTGATCAGGCCGAACAGATAGCACAGCGCTCCGGCTACGTTCTCACTCATTCCGGCGCCCTGCGCGCCGGGCGGCGGAGCCTGATAAGAGGGCGCACCGGCCGGTGGCGCCGAGATGGGCGTACCGCAATTAGTACAAAAGGCCCCAGTGTTATTGGTGCCGCAGTTGGGACAGAAGGGCATGACTAAAGGTCCTCCTCGACCTGGACGGCCCGTCGTGCCGGGCCGTCCCTCATATGCTATTCGGAAACAACGCGGGAATCACCACTGAAAACGATCAGTCTATTTGCCGATCTGCCTAAGCAGTTCGGCCACCGCCGCTTCCAGTTGCGCGTCCTTGCCCGCCAGCACGTCTGCCGGCGAGTTTTCCACGAAGATGTCCGGCTTGACGCCATAGTTCTCCATGTTGGTGTGTTTCGGATCGGCCAGGAAAACGCCGACACCGGGCGTACGTACGGTGGAGCCGTCGATGAGCGAATAGCTCCCCGTTCCAATGACCGCGCCCATCGTCGTCGTACCCAACGTCTTTCCTAGGCCCAGAGCTTTGAATCCGGCCGGGAACATCTCCGCGTTCGAAGCCGAGCGCCAGTTCTGCAGCACGATCTTTTTGCCGAAGTAGCCGGCAAACGGACGGCCGGTCTCCTCCACGCCGCGCGGACGCCAGATCTGGTATTCGCGCTGGACCAAAATTGCCAGTAGTTCCTGCTCGATGTTGCCGCCGCCGTTGAAACGCTGATCGATGATCAAGGCCGGCTTGTCGCGGTTTTCGCGCAGCTCCTTCTCAAAACGACGCAGCGAGGTCTGATCCATGGCCTGGATGTGTACGTAACCCACTTTGCCGCCGGAGAGCTTCTCCGCCATCTCGCGCCGCTGTTTAACCCACCGTTCGTAACGTAGCTGGGAGTATGCCGTTGGGGATACGGGTTCTACCTTTGTTGTCCAGGCGCCTTCCCCGGTGGGCTTGGAATTGAAGGTCAGTGTCAGCTTGCGGTTCAGCCGCTCGCTGTTCATGTACTTCCACAGGTTATCGGTGGCGTTGACGGGCTTGCCGTCGACAGCGATGAGATAATCGCCAGGCTTCACCTTCACCCAGTCCCTGTCGGCCGGACCATCGGCGAACACCCAACTCACCTTATAGCGGTTGGCCGTCTCGTCGGCCTCAAACTCGAGGCCCGGGTTGGCGGTGGAGTAGGCGCCTTCGCGGCCGCCCGGCGCCGGCGCGGCGCCGGTGTGGCTGGCGTTCAACTCGCCGATCATTTCGTTGATGAGGTTGAGCAGTTCCTGGCGGTCGCCGACGAACTCGACCAGCGGCTGGTAGCGGGCGCGCATCTTGTCCCAGTCGTGGCCGTGCATCTGCGGGTCGTAGAAGCGGTACTTCATGGTCCGCCAGGCGTCGCCGAACATCTCGGCCCACTCGGCCTGTTTGTTGATGCGCACTTTGGCAGAAAAACTGATTCGCTTGCGCTGTGCGCCGGGTCCGGTTCCGGAAGGGCCGGGGGCGGAGCCCGGCGAGGCAGGGATGCTCATGGAGTAGATAGAGCCGCCTTCCAGGAAGAAGGCGGTACGGCCGTCGCGCGTGAGCGCCAGGCTGATGCCTCCTCCAAAGCCACCGCGTCCTGGACCGCCGTCCTCCCCACTGACGGGTGGGCCGCTCATCGCACCGACTCGCGCTTGCCGCTTGCCGGTGTCCTGGATGGAAAAGAGCACGGGTGCGGGACGGCCGCCGCCCTGCTCGTTGGAGACGAACAGTAGCGTGCGGCTGTCGGCGCCAGGCTCGTAGGTGATGACGCCAGAAGAGACGCGCGTCACCTGCACGGTGCGCCGTTTCAGGCCGTCCCACTCGATCTGTGCCTCTTTCACCGGTCCGGCCTGCTGGGGTGGACGCGGCCCGCGCGCACCGCTGGCTTCGGCCTGCTCGGCCTCACGCTCGCCGGGCTCTGCCGGATCCTTGTCCTGCTTTTCGAGATAGATCACGTAGAGCTGCGACGAGCTCATGGCCGAGGCAAAGCCGCCCTGGCCGCCGCCGGCAGCCTCGGAGCGGATGAAATAGAGCTTCTTGCCGTCGGCCGAGAAGCGCGGCGAGCGTTCAGCCGCCGAGTCGAAGGTCACCTTCTTCGGTGCGCCGCCGGCGGCAGGCAGCAAATAGATGTCGGTGGAGCGGCGGGCGTCGGCCATGGCGAAAGCGATCCATTTGCCGTCGGGCGACCACACGGGCTGGCTGATCTGGCCGTACTTGTTGGTGAGCAGTTCGACGGTGCCACCGCCCAGCGTGTGCTTATAGAGCTTGTAGTCGGATGTTGTGAAGAGCAATGCTTTTGAGTCGGGCGACCAGCGCAAGCCGGACTTCAGCGCATCGATATCGGTGACCTTGGCGGCGGCGCCGCCCTCGGCCGGGACGACGTAAATCTCCTCGCGTCCGGAGCGGTCGGAGAAGTAGGCGATGGATTTACCGTCGGGCGACCAGAGCACGTCCTGATCGCGCGCCGGATCATCGGTGATCTGGTGCAACTCGCCCTCTTCCACCGGCGCGGTGAAGACCTCGCCGTGGACGGAAAAGACCACGCGGCGGCCATTGGGTGCGACATGGAAATCGTCGGCACGTGAGGCGAACGTGCGCACCTCGCTGGGGTTCTCCTCTGTCTCCGCATCGATAGAGAGATGCACCTGGGCGGTTTTGTGCGAGGCGACGTCCAGCTTCCAGAGGCCGAACTCATGCTCGAAGACAATCACCTTGCCGTCGGAGCTGATGGACGGCCAGCGAACGTCGCCGTTCGCAAATTGCGTCACTTTCTCGGCTTTGCCGCCTTTTTCCGGGATGCGCCAGATATTGGTCAGCCCGCCGCCGTCGCGGTCGCTGACAAAGTAAATCCAGCCGTCGCGGCCCCACATGGGCCAACTGTCCATCCCATCGAAGTCGGTCAGGTCAGTGAACTTGTGCGCCGCCAGATCCGCGATGGTGACGTCGGTCTGATACGCCCCGCGGTAGTACTTGCGCCAGTAGACCTGCCCCTTGCGCGTGAAGGCCAGCTTGGCGCCGTCGGGCGAGTAGCAGCCGGCGGTGCCGATATCCACCGCGACAGGCCGCTCGGCGCCGGTTTCGGCCTGGACCGTGTAGAGCTTCGACAAAAAGTCGTCGCCGCGCATCGAGCTGAACAGCACCGACTTCGAGTCGGGCGTCCAGCTGAGCACGTTGTCGTCGGCCGAATGAAAGGTGAGCTGGCGCGGCTGACCGCCCGTGGAGGCGACAACATAAACGTCGAGGTTGCCATTACGGTCTGATGAGAAGGCTACCCACTTGCCGTCGGGCGAGAAGCGCGGGTAGACGTCGCGCGCCGGGTGAGCGGTCAGGCGCCGCACGTTGGCGCCGGACTCATCGGCGGTCCAGATGTCAGCTAGGTAGGTGAACGCCACGCGTCCCTGGTGGTAAGACGGGTAACGCACCAGCCGCGCTTCGCGCGCTTCCAAGGCGCCACATCCGGCAAGCAGGAGGATTGCGGCGATCAGACTTGTTCGTGACACGAGGGAACCTCCACGTCGAATGGATGATTGACCAGTATAGGCGCTTTGCCGGGTTAGCGATGGTTCGCCAGTTTCTCTCAAAAAGAGTTCAAGGTCTTGATCCCGGAGGTGGTTTTCCTCATGATGGACTTTACCCTTGAGGGGCTCAAGGGAGATCAGCCTGGGCGGGAGAAGAACTATGAGCCTGAGCCAGATGGCCCGGACCATCCGGGAATCGGTGACCCTCAAACTCAATCAGACGGCCGCGTTGCTCCGTGAGAAGGGAGAACCGGTTATTCATCTGGGAGGAGGTGAGCCGAAGTCGAAGACTCCGATCGACGCCATTGTGAGCTGCACCGCCGTGCTCAACTCGGGCGACATCAAGTACACTCCACCCGACGGAATCCCGGCCCTGAAGAAAGCAATTATCCGATACACCGAGGAACACTACGCGCGTTCGGCGCGGCCGGACCAGATTGTCGCCAGTTGCGGCGCCAAGCAAGCCATCATGGCGGCGCTGATTTCGATCCTTGATCCACAGGACGAGGTGATCTTCCCTGTGCCGTACTGGGTGAGCTATCCGGAGATGGTGAAATTGGCCGGTGGCGTGCCGGTGGCCGTGCGGGCCGAGGATGGCTCGTTCTGCCCCACGGTCGAGGAGATTGCCGGCGCGGTGGGCTCCAACACGAAGGCCATTATTCTGAACAGTCCGAACAACCCGTCTGGCGTGATGTACTCGCGCGAGTTTGTCGCGGGCGTGGTGGAACTGGCGGCGAAGAAGTCGCTGTGGCTGATCATGGACGATACGTACAACCGCCTGGTGTTCGATGGCCGGGCGCCGATCAACTGCTACGACTTCACCAGCGAGGACATCGACACGTCAAAACTGGTGGTTATCAATTGCGTATCGAAAATGTACGCTATGACCGGCTTCCGCATCGGCTGGGCCGTGGGGCCCAAGCCGCTGATGCAGGCCATGAGCACCATTCAGGGGCAGCAAACCTCTGGCGCGGCAACGCCGTCGCAATGGGCCGCCGTGGGAGCGCTGAACGGGATTCAGAACTCGATTGACGCGCTGCGGATGACGCTGGAGAACAACCGCAACATTCTGATGGACCGTCTGAACGCCTTCCCTGGCGTTCACGTCACCCAGCCGCAGGGCGCGTTCTACGCTTTCCCGGACTTCTCCACGTATCAGAAGGACTCGAAGAAGCTGGCCGAGTTTCTTCTGGACAAGGTGCGTGTGGTGACCGTGCCGGGCGTCGAGTTTGGCATGGAAGGCCACCTGCGGATCAGCTTCTGCGGCACTCCGCGCGAGATTACCGAGGGCATTGAGCGCATCCGCTGGGCGCTGGATGCCACGGCGCCAAACGAGATCTATCTGGGTGGACGCCGCCTGACGCGCGACTGGATGTAAGGAGGCCATGCGATGAACATCTACACCGACATTCCGTCGCCCGCCGCGCGCGAAGCCACGCTGGCGGCCTCTGTTTATGGCCTGCAAAACCACGGTCTGGTGAACCTGCGGCGCGTTTACTGGAATTTGCCGGAGCCGGCGCTGTACGAAGAGGCCATCTTCCGTGGCGAAGGATTTGTGTGCGCCGAGGGGCCGTTTGTTGTTCACACCGGTAAGCACACGGCGCGCGCCGCGGCCGACAAGTTTGTCGTGCGCGAAGCGTCGTCAGAGGACTACATCTGGTGGGGCCAGCACAACCGGCCGTTCTCGCCTGAGAATTTCAACACACTGCTCAGCCGGCTCACGGCCTATTTACAAGGCCGCGACGTCTTCGTGCAAGACTGCTTCGGCGGCGCCGATCCGGAACACCGCCTGCCGGTGCGCATCATCTCGGAAACCGCCTGGCACAGCCTGTTTGCGCGCACCATGTTTTTGAAGCCGCAGACGCTCGATGCCTACCGCACGCACGTGCCGGAGTTCACCGTCATCGCCGCGCCCGGCTTCCTGGCCAGTCCGCTGGTGGAGAGCACGCGCACCGAAACGTTCATTGTGCTGAATCTGGCCCAGCGGATGGCCGTCATCGGTGGCACCTGCTACGGTGGCGAGATCAAAAAGACCATCTTTACGGTGCTGAACGCGCTGTTGCCATTTGCGGGCGTACTGCCGATGCACTGCTCGGCCAACGTCGGTCCAGATGGCGACACGGCCATCTTCTTCGGCCTGTCCGGCACCGGCAAGACGACTCTTTCGGCCGACCCCAAGCGCCGTCTGATTGGCGATGACGAACACGGTTGGTCGCCCAACGGCGTTTTTAATTTCGAAGATGGCTGTTATGCCAAGGTGATTCGCCTGTCGCCCACCGCTGAGCCGCAGATCTACGCCTGCACGCGGCGGTTTGGAACGACGCTGGAAAACGTGGTGTTCGATCCGCGCACGCGCAAACTCGACCTGAACGACGACCGCCTGACCGAGAACACGCGCGCCGTCTATCCGCTTTCGTTCATCGACAACGCCCTGCCGGAGAAATGCGCCGGCCATCCGGCCAACGTTGTCTTTCTGACCTGCGACGCGTCGGGTGTGCTGCCACCCATCGCCCGGCTTACGCCGGACCAGGCTGTCTATCATTTCATGAGCGGCTACACCAGCAAGATCGCCGGCACGGAAATCGGGCTGGGAATTGAGCCGGAAATCACGTTCTCGGCATGCTTCGGTGCGCCGTTTATGGTGCACCACCCATACAAATACGCCCAAATGCTCAAGGAAAACATCGTCCGCCATGGCGCTACGGTGTGGCTGGTGAATACAGGCTGGACCGGCGGTCCGTTTGGTGTGGGCAAACGGATCTCCATCCAGCACACCCGTGCGCTGCTGAACGCCGCGCTCAGTGGGCGTCTGGAGCAGTTGGAATTCTGGCGTGATCCGGTGTTCGGCTTTGAAGTGCCGAAACACCTGGACGGAGTGCCCGACGCGATTCTGGACCCGGCTTCGACATGGTCCAGCCGCGAGGAATACCAGCGCAAGTACGATACGCTGGCGGCCCGCTTTGTCGAGAATTTCCAGCTACTTGCGGGACAGGAAGGCGTCCCCGGCGAGGTCTGTGCGGCAGGCCCCGTCCGGCATTAATCGTAAAGTCTTGTTAAGTTCACATAGATTGACAGAACTCGATCCTGCCTTGTGAGTTAATACAGTTGCATGGCGAAGTGAGACGTCATGCCGTTGAGACGAGACGCCGCGGTTAGCACAGAACTGTGGCGGGCCATAGTCAATTCGTCTCGGGCGTGCTCATCCCCCTGCGCGCGCCCCGCCCCCTTGGGCATGACCTTCCTGGTACGGACTCATGCCCAGGGGGAATGCGATCCCGTCGTTCAGAGCTCCAGATTCTTACTTAGAACGCGGCAGGTGGGGTTATTTCGTCTCATCTCTCCACATTGGCGGCACTTCCAGTTAAACTCGCAGCAGAGGTACTTCCACGTGATGCGGGCCTTCTCTCTATCTCTGATACTCTCGTTGTGCGCTTTCGGTGCGGATCGGAAATCGCTGGCCGATATGCCGGACCCGCTGGTGGGCACGGATTCGAAATATGAGCTGTCGCGTGGCAATACCTACCCGGCCGTGTTTGTGCCTTTTGCCATGTCTAATTGGACGGCGCAGACGAGCGAGGGCGGTTGGCCCTATCAGTATGCGAAGGATTCCATCCGCGGTTTCCGATCAACGCATCGTCCGTCGGCCTGGATGACGGACTACGGCCCGTTCGCGCTGATGCCCGTTGCAGGCGAGTTGAAGGTGATGCCGGAGGAGCGCTCGGCGAAGTTCAGCCACCAGAATGAGGACGCGCGCGCCTGGCGTTATGAGGTGGCGTTCGACAACGGCGTCAAGGCTGGCATGAGCGCCACGCTGCACGGCGGCGTCTTGCGCTTCCAGTTTCCTTCAGGGCAGCCGGCATGGGTGGTGCTGGACGCGCAGCCCGGCGGCAGTATGGTGGAAGTCGACGCGAAGGCCGGCCTCATTCGCGGCTACAACGCCCACACCTCCAAGGGCACGGCCGCGAACTTCAAGCTCTATTTCGTGGCGCAGTTCGACCGGCCGGTGCGCCAGTCCGGCACGTGGGATGGCACGGGAGCCCGCAACGAGCAGGCCCGCGCCGAAGGCAAGCATGTTGGCGCTTATGCCGGTTTTGACGCGGGCGCGACGGTGACCGTCCGCGTCGGCACGTCGCTGATCAGCGTTGAACAGGCCGAGCGCAATTTGAAGCGTGAACTGCCCAAGGCCGACCTCGACAGCGTGGCATCAAACGCGCGCGGCATCTGGGAGAAGGCGCTGTCGCAGATCCAGATCAGCGGCGGCACTGCGGACCAGCGGCGCACTTTCTACACGGCCTTTTATCACACGCTCCAGTTTCCGCGCATGTTGGACGAGGTGGACGAAACCGGCCGCCAGGTGCACTACAGCCCGTACGACGGCAAGGTGCACGGCGGGCCGATGTTCGCCGACACCGGGTTCTGGGATACTTTCCGCGCGCAGTTCCCGCTGATGACGCTGCTCAGCCCGCTGCGGGTGATGGAGATTATCCGCGCCATGCTGAACATTTACGACCAGGCGGGCTGGATTCCGAAATGGCCCAATCCGGCCGAGACTAACGTGATGATCGGCACGCACGCCGACTCCGTCATCGCCGAAGCCTACATCAAAGGTATCCGCGGATTCGACTCCAAAAAAGCCTACGTGGCCATCCGTAAGGACGCCACCACGCCAGGTTCCGGCACGTTCCAGGCGCGTCCGGGCATTGAGGATTACGTTAAGTTGGGCTACGTGCCGGCCGACAGTGGTGTGCGCGAATCGGCCGCCTGCACGCTGGAATACGCCTACGACGACTTCTGTGTGGCGCAAATGGCGCGCGCGTTGGGCTATGACGACGACTACCAGAAGTTCATGGCGCAGTCGCGCTCTTATCGCCGTATCTATGACACCAAGACCGGCTTTATGCGAGGCCGGCTGCGCGACGGCAAGTGGCTGGAGCCGTTCGATCCGCTGGAATGGGGCGGCGTCTACACCGAGGGCAATGCCTGGCAGTGGCTGTGGAGCGTGCAGCACGATGTTCCGGGGCTGATCAAGCTGATGGGCGGTCAGGCCGCTTTCACGGCCAAGCTCGACGAACTGTTCTCTACCACCAATGACTTCAAGGTGGGCGGCTACAAGCGGGTGATCCACGAGATGACCGAGGCCAAGCTGGCCAACATGGGCCAGTACGCGCATATCAATGAGCCCTGCCACCATGTGATCTATCTCTATGACTACGTTGGCCAAAGCTGGAAGACGCAGAAATGGGCGCATGAGATCATGGACCGCCTGTACAAGCCCGGCCCGGCCGGCTGGCTGGGCGATGAGGATAACGGCCAGACGTCGGCGTGGTACGTCTTTTCGTCGATGGGCTTCTATCCGGTGAATCCAAGTCAGCCCATTTACGCGCTCGGCAGCCCGCTGTTCGATAAGGCGCAGATCAAACTCGAGAACGGCAAGACGTTTACCGTCGAAGCCAAGCGCTCAGCGCCGGGCGACATCTATGT
>CAYZIX010000125.1:0-14914 GCA_964478395.1 uncultured Candidatus Solibacter sp. | reverse complement strand
GCACGTTTTCGCAGGTGACGCGGATCGCGCTGGTGATTATCATGACGTCGGCGACGATTGTGGGCGTCGTCTACTTTATGGCCTACCGCAGTCCGCGCGACTTCACGCTGGCGCACGCGCTAGCCGTGCTGATGCTGGCGCTGACGGCGACGGCCGCAGGCGAGTACTCGCGCGAGATGCTGCGGAAGCCGTACGTCGTAGGACAGCACATGTTTTCGAACGGAACAAGAGTAAAGGCTGTCGCGCTGCAGAATGAGCAGGGCTATCTGCGTGAGACGCTATGGCTGCGGCAGGGCGTGAGCCCGGAGTGGGCACGCGGTGAGGCGATGTATCGCGGCCAATGCGGCAGTTGCCACACCATCAACGGCTATCGCGGGCTGCGCGGCTTGCTGGCCGGCCGCAACCGTGAAAGCGTGGGCGCGTTGCTGGTAATGCTTCATGACTATAAGCCCGACTCGCCCTACCGGCGTTTCATGCCTCCACTCACGGGGACTCCGGCCGAAATCCGCGCGCTGCGTGATTTCCTGTACACACAACTCACCGCGCCGCCGCGGTAGGATTGGGCCATGATTGTCGACCGCATTGAAACGGCACAGGTGGCGCCGCGCTGGGGTTTGGTGCGCCTGACAACGCGCGATGGGCTGGAAGGCTTCGGCGAATACACGCTGGAAGGCCAGTTGGACGCGACCGAGGCGGCGTTGCGGCAGATGAGCGAGGCGCTCATTGGAGTGGACGCGCGCCATTTCAAGGGTCTCATGCGTGGCATTTACGACCGGCATTTCTACCACGGCGGAGCGGTGTTCATGTCCGCGCTGGCAGGGCTCGAAATTGCTTTGTGGGATCTGGCAGGCAAAGCGGCCGGCCAACCGGTGCATCAACTGTTAGGCGGACGCGTGCGCGACCGTGTGAAGGTTTACCGCTGGGCCGGCGGCAATAACAACGCTCCTGAAGCCGCGGCGGAAGAGGCCTCACGAGTGGTGACTCAGGGCGCCCGGGCATTGAAGATGAACGCCTGCCCGCCGCTCGCCGCCATCGACACCTACGGCGGCATTCGCGCGGCGGTGGAGCGCGCTCGCGCCGTGCGCGAAGCGGTTGGAGCGGAGATCGACATTGCTTTCGACTTCCACGGGCGCGCGAACGTCCCCATGGCGCGCCGTCTGGCCAAGGAACTGGAGTTCGCCAATCCGCTGTTTTATGAAGAGCCGGTGCGGCCGGACTACAACCGCTGGCTGCCCGCCATTGCGGCGCTGACACATGTGCCGATTGCCACGGGCGAGCGGATGACCACCGTGGCCGAGTTTTCCGACCTGGTGGCGGCGCGTGGCGCGACCATCTTACAGCCCGACGTGGTCCACGTCGGCGGCATCTCGAATACGGCCGAAGTGGCTGCGCTGGCCGAGGCCAACGGCATCGCCATCGCACCGCACTGCCCGCTATCGCCCATCGCCTTCATGGCGTCGTTGCAGGTGGTGGCGCAGTCGCGCGCGGGCTGGATTCTGGAGTGGTCCAAAGGCATCCACTACAACGCGACGGGCGCAACGGGCGACGTGGATCCGTGGCTGCGGTATCTAGACGAGCGCGACTGGACGATGTTCGATGTAGATGACACGGGCCACCTGCGTGTGCCAGATGCACCGGGGCTCGGCATCCGCGTGAATTGGGCCGAAGTCCAGCGCGCCGCCGGCACGGGCGGCACGTGGCACGACGAACGGATGACGCTGGGCGACGGGACGGTGGCGAACTGGTAGCAGTTACGCTTGGCGCCGGATCTGGACCATCTGGCCGGGACCAGCGGACTGGCTGGCAACACGGCCGAGATCGTTTAGCGTCTGAGTGACGGTGGAGATGCCTTGCGTTTGCTCAGCCGACGCAAGCGCGATCTGCTGGATCACCTCATCCACCTTCTTCGCTTCAGCGCCCGTCTGGCTGAGCGACTCAATTACTTTGTGAGCGAGAACGCTGCCCTGATTGACGGCAGCACCGGAGCGCTCGATCACATCGCTGGCATTGCGTGCGGCATCGCCAGCGCGTGAAGCCAAGTTGCGCACTTCGTCGGCCACGACGGCAAAGCCGGTGCCCGCCTCACCGGCGCGCGCGGCCTCAACAGCCGCGTTCAGGGCGAGGATGTTCGTTTGAAATGCAATTTCGTCGATCGCTTTATTGATTTTGGATATCTCGTGGCTACTCTCAGTGATGGCGCCCATGGCGCTGTCCAACCTCTGCATCTCGGCAATCTCAGACTCGACGCGCCGCCGGCTGCCTTCGGCCAATACGCGAGCCTCGCTAGCGCTGGCGGCGTTGGCGCGCGTCTGCGATTCCAGTTCCGTCATGGTACTACCAATTTCCTCAATAGAAGAGGCCATGTGTGAGTACACGCCGGACAACTCATTCTGCGCATGAACGTCGGTGACGATCTCGACATGCCCGATGCGCCGGCCGCGCCGGTCGGTGATGTAGTTGGTGTCCACCTGCATCGCGCGATGCGTGCCGTCGCCCATGTCTTGCATGTAGTTGGTGCGCGGGCAGCCCTTGCGAAGGCTGGCGATGCCGCACTTATCGGTATTGCAGATGTGCGCCCGCCACTCTGAACAGTGGTGGCCTTCCACCTGCTGGCGTGTCTTGCGCAACAACCCTTCCGTGGTCTTGTTAACAAAGACCCAGCGCATGTTGAGATCCGTGACGGTGAGCGGCTGCGGCACGGCATCAAGCGTGCCTTCAAGATAGTCCATGCGCAGGTCAAGTTGACGCGCGCGGCGCAACAGCAACCAGCAACCGGACGCCGCCACACCCAGCGCCACCACAGCCAGCCAAACGCCGGGCGCGAACGCCAGCACCAACAATACCACCGCCAACGCGGCAAAGACCGAGCCGATGTATCGGACCATGCCCTGCATATCGGCAACGGTTGCTGCGTCTACAGAGGATTACGACGCGGCCAGCAGGCGCTGGACGCGTTGGGCGTTTTCGCGGATCTCATCCTTGATCAACGGCAACATACCGACGATGACGGCATCGTTCGGCTTGATGCTGGCGTAGGCCGTGCGAAATGCCTCCTCCACGTTCGTGACGCGACCGGCTGCAAGAATCTTGAACGCGAGGCAGGGCTTCGGTGTCTGGCGCATCACTTTGTACATGCGCGGCGGGTCGCTCTTCAGGTAGCATTCACCCTGCATCTCGACGCTTTCGCCGTTCAACACCTTGGCCCATTCCTCCGGCGAGCGCGTGCGGTTGTAGACGCAGCCGGCATAGAAATCGACATCCCAGCCCTGCTCCTCGACAAATGCGATGACCTCAGGCTTGTGCGTGCCAACGCCGACCATGATGCCGAAGTCGCGCACGCGTTTGCACCACTCGCGGGCCTCGCTCATCTTGCCCGCTCGGAAGGCGCGGTCGACCTGCTCGCCCTGATAGTAAACGGCCAGCGGCTTGAACTCCTTGATGGCGTCCCAGGAATCGGTCATGCCTTGCATGATGAGATGCATTTTGCCGCCCTCGGCCTGGAAGCGGCGCAGATCGGCACTGCCACGATCGCGCGAATGGAAGCAGAGCGCGTTGATGCCGGCGAGGGTACAGCGGTGGAGCACATCGCAGACACGGTCCGCCGTGTAATAATCGCGCATCATTGCGTTGAACAGTGAGTTGAAGTGCGAGTAGCCGTAGAACTGGTTTTCACCGCAGACGAGGCGGCTGATTTCCGCACCGCCAAATTTCATCCGTGGCACCTGGACGGCGGCGGCGGGCTGTAGCACCGGCGCCGCCGCAATGGTTTGCAGAAAATCGCGTCGCGTCTCAGACATAAAATGCCCACCTCACGAGCGATTCACACCGTATCACAGCATCAGTGCCGGCAGAAGCCCACCTTGCGGTCGTGCTGATAAGCCTTGATGCGGATGAAGACGTCGCTGGTGTTGGCGTTGATGTAGTGATTCGCCAGTTTCACCGTCTCCTCATCCGCGGCAGACAGAGCGCCGCCGGAGAGTTTGCGCGCAACCACATCGATCAAAGAGGTAGTGAGCGGCACATTCACAAACCAATCGCCAAGCGTGTAGAAACCCTTCCAACGCCCATACTCGGCCGATAGCAAAGCCGCGCTGACGGCAAGCGAATCGGTATGCGCCTTCTTGAGCAACGCGGCGCGCGCCGCGTTGTCGAGCCCCGGACGCGCCGCCTGAGCCACGTGTAACAGCAGCGCGTTTGAATAGCGATGCACGTTCATCTGTGCCAAGGCGTGCGCGCGGAAAAAATCACGGCGAGCGGCAGGAATGGAGTGCCCGGCTTGCGTGGCCAACTCGGCGACCTTGGCCCAGCGCGCCTCGGCCGCAAGGCAGGAGTCTTCCAAGCTTTTCAGGTATTCGGCCCAAGTGCCGTCCCAGCGGCGATGCTGGCCGGGCGTGGTGGTATCGGGCTCGATAACGCGGTCGGCGCCTTCGCGGCCATGCAGGATGCGCAGCGCCAGATCGCGCGCCACCTGCTGATAGAAGTTGTCGCCCATCTCAAAGTGATTCGCGGCGGCGTAGCGCGCCGGCGCGTCGAAGTACTCCTCGTAGAACTTTGCCACCAGCAGCGCCGCTTGCGGGCCGAACTGCTCACGCGCCCACTCGCCAATAAACCTAGAACTGCGTCCATCTTCGAGCCACGGTCGCGCGTCCCAGCCCGCCTCCATCACGGCACGGGTCGACATGGAGACGGGCAAGACGTTACTCGGATTGAGCATCAAATACTCGGTGGCGCCGGCCCGCGCGGCGCGGGCAAGCTCACGCTGAATGCGGCTGATGGGTACGCGTTCCGTAAAATTGTTCGCGTTCCCACCGACTACGGCGGTGTGGTAGTAAACGCCATCGCCAGCCTTCATCAGCCCACTGTCCTGGATGTTGCCCGCACCATCGTCGGCCCACACCAGATGCACACCGGCGGGGATCTTCAACAAGCCGGCTTTCACCAGGCGAGTGCCTTCCATCCAGGTGTTCATGATGAAGGTGGGGTTGGGCTCGCGACGCGTGGCGCGCACAATCTCCATCTGCTTCTCAATGGCCTGGGTGATGAGCGTGGCCTGCTGCTCCTCGGTCAGGGGGCGCGCGGCGTCCTGCGAAAACGGGTTATCGTAGCGGCCGCGCAAACCAGTGGTCCATATCACTTCGGCATCGGGAGCGAAAAGCTTCATATTGCAGCGCCAGGCAGCGATGAGGTTGTCGAGCGAATAAGGCACACCCTTGGGCCACTGATAGACGTTCAACCCGAGAGGCTCCATGTGGTGCTGGCTGATGACGAGGCCACGCGCGGTGGCGAGCTTTACCTGCGGCTCGTCGGGAAAGATGAATGTGTTGGGGATGACGGTGTTGGCCTTCAGGCGGAGCAGCGTCTCATAGATGCGGTCCCACACCTCAAGCGCGATACCGGACCCCTCCCGAATGCCGGGACGCCAAGCCATGAGCAGATCCTCGTCGTTCAAAAACCAGCCGCGATAGCGAAACGTGGGTGGACCCTGTTGCATTGCGGCGCCGACGTCGACGCGCACGCTTGACGCGCGCGGCGGCGGATTGTCATTCCACCAGTAGAACGGATCGACATGCAGAAAACGGCGCGAGAATTCGTATATCGCGAAGATGGTGCCACGCACATCAGAGCCAGTGAGAACGACGGCCTGGCGTGAAGGCCTACCGGCCAACGCCAGACGCAGCGTCTCCCAGCCAGTGGGCCGCTGGACGCCCGCCGGGACGTTGTAGTTGTAAGCCACGACCAGCGTGGTGGCGGCAGCGTCACGCGGCGAGTGGACAACACGAGCGGGCACGCCAAAGACGGCCGCCATGTCGCTGGCCAGATCGCGCGCGGCGCGTTGAATTGGCGCTGGCTCGCGGGTGTCGATCAAAATTGTGGAGGAACGATCGATGATGACAGCGGCGTCTGCCAGAACTGGCAGCAGCAGCGACAGAAGGACGGCTGATCTCATTGACCACCAGAATATGCCGAACTGGCGCGTGTGCGCGCAAGAGTATAATTGTCGTCGGCCGGTCATCCTGAACAGGAATCTCCGGCGGCTATAACTCAGGGAGTTCGCATGCTCATTCGGACACTAATTGCGATAGCGGTAACCTCTTCCGGGCTAATGACGAGCACTTTTGCACAGGACATTACAGCCAAAGAAATCATCAAGCGAACAACCGCAGCATACGAATCCCTTCAAACCTACAAGGCCGAAGGAACAATCGAATCAGACATTGACGCCGGCGGGATGAAGATAAAGGCCGACACCCGTTTCTCAATTCTTCTCAAGAAGCCGAACTTGTACCTGATTTCGTGGACTCAGAACAACCTGGCTCAAGGCGGCATGGCCCAGGACGGCGCAGTCTGGAGCGATGGCACGCAGCCCTATCTTTACATGGGGGCATTGAACGCATATTCCAAAATAGCCACCAATGAAGCGGCTCTGGCCGGAGCCACCGGCATCTCCAGTGGCGCCGCCTCAACATTACCAGCGTTCTTTTTCCGGGGCTTCAGGGGGCTGACGGTTCCGCTATTAAGATTGACCGCCCCCCGGTTGGAGCGGACAGAGAAGATCGGAGACGAGGACTTTTACGTTGTTAGTGGTCCGTCCGACGTATCGAAGCAGGAGACGTTCTGGATATCGAAGTCGAGCTATCTGGTCGCAAAATACGTGCGCAATGCCGCCCCAAACGAAGGCGGCATGAAGCTGCCGGAAATATCCGACAAGCAAATCGACGAGTCACTCCGGACCATGGGTCAAAAGATGACCGACGAAAACCGGAGAAGCTTGCGGGAGCAGATGACCAAGGCCCAAGATCAATTCAGAAACAGAACCATGAAAGGTTCAATCATAGAGACCCATGTAAAGATTTCATCTCCAGAGCTGACCGGCCTGGATTTCCGGTTTTCCCTTCCCCGCAGTGCCGTTCTGAAAGACTCGTTGCTTGACATCTCCGCTGGAAACGAAAATCGATAGTCGAAGCCTATGGCGTGGCGTGTGAGAAATTGACGTCGGCCGGCAAAAAGCGGGTGGCCAGTTTGGCGCTGATCACTAGAACAGGCCGAAGCGGCGCGCTGCATCACGGAAATGAACAAGCGTCTCCCAACGGGCGTTGAGCGGCGTGGTGCAACTGGAAGCGAATATGAAGTGGCGGCGGTCGCCCATGCGCGCGAAAAGGTCACGCGTGTAGGCGTGTACTTGCGCTTCATTCAGCTCCACCTGAATGGCGCCTATACCGCCGTTGACGACAAAGTCCGCGCGCCCACTCATACGGCGCGCCTCGCCCAGCGGGACGTTGCCTGCGGGCGGAGGCGTGAGTCCCTCCAGGCAATCGACGCCAGAGTCGCCTACCAGCGGCATCAGCGCGCGATTGCGTCCGCAGGCGTGGACAACGAGCTTCTTGCCATGCGCATGAATGAGCGCGGCGGCTGAGCGCAGGAATTCATCGCAGTATTCTCGGTAAAAGCGTGGCGTGTAAAAATCAGAGTCAAGATTTTCAAGCGAAATAAAGACGTCGATCAGCGGATCGTCCACCATCGTTTGGAGCAGCGCGAGCGCCTTGCGCTGATGAATAGCGGCGAGCGTGCGCATCTCCGCCGGATGGTCGGCAATGAAAAGGCTGGCGCGTTCGGCGCCGGCGAGCCAGTGGAATGTCTTGAGAGGCGTCTGCGTGAAACAGGCCATGACCACGCCATCGCGCCCGACGCGGTTCACCCAATGGCCGAAGATGGCGCGATCGAAGCTGTAGTCGCGCATTTCGAGAAAGTCGCGGATGGCCGGGTAATCGTCCCAACTCTTCCACCAGAATTCGCTCTCGAAATCCGTGCCAGCCTCGGGCGTCAACGTCCAGGTGGAGGTGAGCGTGCCGTGCGGCGTGCGGCAGGCGCGACGGCGCGCCGAGCGGTGCGGCGGGTAGGTGTTGAACGCGGTTGTAGCCGGCCGGTCCAGCCCGCTGTCGCCCACGAATTCGTCGGTGTAGCAGCCGGCGGGAAAGACTTCGCGCGTGGCGTGATGCGCGTCCCAGCGTGCCAGAATGTCGGCGCCAATCAGGCGGAGTGCGTCAAAAGGATGCGCCGCCACCCCCAGTTCCGGCGGCAACGTGCCAGCAGCAAGGCGCGCATAGAACCAATAGTAAATATTGGGTGTGAACGGCACGGCATCGGCCGGCCGGCCGTGAAAAGCCGCCAAAATGCGGTCGCGTCCTGTCATGGGAGGTTCAGCGCCAATCTATGCAAAGACGACCGGAGTAGTCAAGGCGCCAAGGGCCTAAACTGAGAGTTGAATCCGAATTCGAAATGTGTAATTATTCATAGTAGCGAATAAGTATACACTCAGATAATCGCCATGCCGTCTTCCATTCCTCTTCTGGCTGCTGGAGACCTGCTCTCCGACCTTGATTTCAGTACAGCGGAGCTTGTCAGTTTGCTGGAGCTGGCCGCTAGCGTCAAAAGCAAACCCGGCGACTACCGCACGGCGCTGAAGGGCCGCATAATCAGCCTGCTGTTTGAGAAACCCTCGCTGCGCACCCGCATCACTTTCGAAGTGGCGGCCAAGCAACTGGGTGGAGACGCCATTCTGAACGTCGGTCCCGTGGGTGGGCGCGAGCCGGTGGAAGACGTGGCGCGCAACCTGGAACGCTGGACCGATGCGATTGTGGCGCGTACGTTTGCACAAAGCACGGTGGAGGACTTGGCCCGGTTTGCGCGCGTGCCTGTGATCAACGCGCTGACCGACTGCTATCACCCCTGCCAGGCGCTGGCCGACATGTTGACGTTGACCGAGCACTGGGGTGGTGTGAAGGGCCGCAAAATGGCGTTTGTCGGCGACGGCAACAATGTTGCGGCATCCCTGATGCTGGACGCGGCGCGGCTGGGCCTGAGCTTCGCCTGCATCACGCCGGTCGGCTACGAGCCGAAAACGGACGTGGTAGCGGCGGCGCGTCAGTTTGCCGAAGCCACCGGAGCGAAGATTGAAGTTACTAACGACTGCGCAGAAGGTCTGCGCGGGGCCGAGGCCGTCTACACCGACGTCTGGGCATCAATGGGCCAGGAGCACGAGGCGGCCGAGCGCGCGCGCATCTTCGCCAGCTACCAGGTGAACGCAGCGCTGATGCAACTGGCGGCTCCGGGCGCGCTGTTCATGCACTGCCTGCCAGCACACCGTGAGGACGAGGTCACCACTGAAGTGATTGAGTCGCCCGTGTCGGTGGTGTTCGACGAAGCGGAAAACCGCCTGCATGCACAGAAGGCGCTATTGCTGATGTTGATCGACGGACCGGCGCGTTAAGCTCCAAGAAAGAAGGTCGCACTTGGAAATGAAACTCTGGGGCGGGCGTTTTGAATCCGGCCCCTCGGAAACATTCCAGCAGTTCAGTTGGTCGCTGCACTTCGACAAGCGTTTGTTCGAAGTGGACGTAGAAGGCTCGCGCGCCTATGCCGCGGCGCTGAAGCGCGTGGGTATTCTCAACGCTGACGAGGCCGCGCGGATGGACGCCGCGCTGGCCGCCATCGCCCCCCCGCCCGAAGGCGCTCCCGACGAGGACATCCACACCTACGTCATCCGGATGCTCAAGGAAAACGCTGGCGAACTGGCCGACAAGTTGCATACCGGGCGGTCGCGCAACGAGCAGGTTTCGCTCGACACGCGCCTGTGGTTACGTCGTGAGATCGACCATACCGCCGCGCTGCTGCGGAAGCTGATGGGCTCGATGATTGCCTTTGCCGAGCCGCACACGGAGACGGTGGTTGCCGGCTACACGCACACACGGCGCGCGCAGCCGGTGACATGGGGCCACTACCTGATGGCCTATTTCGAGATGTTCTCGCGCGACCATGAGCGCCTGATGCAGGCTCGCGCACGCGTCAATCGCATGCCACTCGGCTCCGGCGCGCTGGCCGGCTCCGGCTTCCCGGTGGACCGCGAAGGGCTGGCCAAGGCGATGAGCTTCGACGCACCGACTGCCAATTCCATGGACGTCAGCTCGGACCGCGACTGGGCGCTCGACTACCTGTCGGCCGCCTCGATCATCATGCTCCACCTATCCCGGCTGGCTGAGGACTGGATTCTCTATTCGTCCGAGGAGTTCGGTTGGCTGGAACTGGGCGACGGTGTGACCAGCGGATCGTCCCTGATGCCGCAGAAGAAAAACCCGCATGCGCTTGAGCTGATCCGCGGCAAATGCGGCCGCGTTTTCGGCGCCTTTACGTCGCTCTTCATGACAATGAAGGGCCTGCCAATGACGTACAACCGCGACATGCAGGAGGACAAGGAACCGCTGTTCGAGGCGGTAGACCAGCTCCAGATGTCGCTGGAGATGGCGCGCAACGTGGTGGAAACCACCACGCTGAAGCCCGAGCCACCGCTGCACGCGGCTGAAGAGGGCTGGCTGGTGGCAACGGATCTGGCCGAAGCGCTGGCGCGCTCCGGAGTCCCGTTCCACCAGGCTCATCAGGTAGTGGGACGTCTCGTGTTGGAATCCACACGCCAGGGCAAGCTGCCCGGCGCCTGGACAGGCGAGGAATTGCACGCATTTGATGCACGGTTTAAGCCGGAAATGGCCGCTTATTTGAATCCGGCTTATGGGATGGAGACACGGCAGGCGCAGGGCGGCACGGCGCCAAAGACGGTGCAAGCCGCCGTGGAGGCCGCACGCCGGCGTTTATCTGAAATGGAGCCCCAGCGATGACTATGACCAAGAATTACCGCCAAGGGCAGATCCTCAAGCTGATCCGCTCGAAAAAGATCAACACCCAGGAAGAACTGGGCCGCGAGTTGCGCGAGCAAGGTATCGAGACCACGCAGGTGACGCTGTCGCGCGACATCCGCGAGCTCGGCCTGGCCAAAACCGCCGACGGCTACCGCGAGATCCTGGCCGACCCGACCGGCCCCAACCTGTCACAGGTGATGGCCGAGTACCTGTTGGATGTGCGTCTGGCGCAGCACAACGTCATCTTGAAGACATCGACCGGCTGCGCTAATTCCCTGGCCGTGGCGCTGGACCAGGAAAACTGGGCTGAAGTGGCCGGCACGGTGGCAGGCGACGATACCGTGATGGTGACGTGTTGGGATAACCAGCGCGCCAAGTCCGTTCACGAGCGGCTGCTGAGCTACGTGCGCGAGTAATACCACGCGGTTATCCGTGCCAAGACGCACTGTTCCGTCGAAAGGTGCATTGATGACGTTCAGCTCTTGGGACGAATACACAAAGTTCGCCCGCGCCGTAAAAAGCGAGGCCCGCTACATCCTCAGCAAGCAACGGCGTTGCTTTCTCGATGCGCTCGTGGCAACTTGCGACAACCGTAAGTGCGTAGTTGAAAAAGGACATTACCTTTGCCGAGCACAACTCGGCCACGTTCCGGTGAGCGAGCCGATTCGCGACGACAAAGGCAACGAAATCGACCGCGTGGATGTGGAGTGGCCATATGGGCCCGATAGGATGTTCCCTTTGCCGGACCGTGCCACTGAGGGAAGAGCGAACTCCAAAGGGATTCCCTGCTTATATTGTTCAACTGACGAGAAAACAGCCATGGCGGAAACACGGCCATGGCTGGACTCTCTTATTTCTTTGGCCATACTCGAAACGACCAAGGACCTCTCCCTCGTTGACTTCACGATTGATCCGCCTCGGCTCATATTGCCATTCGACTTGGAACAACTGCCTGACGGGAAAAAGAAGCTAACCAGACATATCCCCAGTCCGGACAAATGGGAATCGATCATTTGGGGTGATATTAACCGAGCTTTTTCTGAGCCCGTGACCAAGTCGGACGATACCGCAGATTATGCGCCCACACAGGTGATTGCGGAGGCATTCCGGTGCGCAGGTTATGACGGCATTGTGTACAGCAGCAAACTGGGATCGGGAAAAACCGTAGCGCTATTTGACTGTACAGCCGCGAGGCTCGTGAGCTGCCGCCTGTATCGAGTTGAATCAGTAATGCCGAAATTCACGCCGCATGGAAACCCGTACGCTTAACCCCAAGACGGGATTCAGCGCGCCGCCACCACTCGAGTATCTTATAAGCTACCTAGCGAATGGCATCCCACCTGCCTTTCTGCTAGATTTTTGTCATGTGTCGCCTCTTCGCAGCGTGGGCGTTGCTCTCCACGGCTCTGTTTGCCCAGAACTTCAAGGACGTCCGGCCCTCGCCCCAGCAACTGGCCTGGCAGGACCTTGAAATCGGGGTTCTGATTCACTTCGGCACCAACACCTTCCTCGACCGCGAGTGGGGCGACGGCACGGCCGACCCGAGCGTCTTTGCGCCCACCGCGCTCGACGCCGAGCAGTGGGTGAAGGCCGCCAAGGCAGGCGGCGCGAAGTATCTGATCATGGTGGCCAAGCACCACGACGGTTTCGCGCTGTTCCCGTCCAGCCACACCGACTACAGCGTCAAGGCCAGCCCCTATAAGGGCGGCAAGGGAGACGTCGTGGCCGAAGTCGAAGCCGCTTGCCGCAAGCACGGCCTGGGCTTCGGCATCTACCTTTCACCGTGGGACCGCCACGACAAGCGCTACGCCGACAGCAAGGCTTACGACAACTACTACAATTCCCAGCTCACGGAACTGGCCCGCAACTACGGTCCGCTGGTGGAGTTCTGGCTGGACGGCGCCGGCAGCGAGGGCCATGTTTACGACTTCCAGCGCTACATCCGCACCATGCGCACCTACCAGCCCAACGTGCTGCTGTTCGCCGACGCCGGCCTGTTGCCTTACGGTGACATACGCTGGGTGGGCAACGAAAGCGGCGTCGCGCACGAGGAGAACTGGAATGTCCTGGACAACTACGGCCTGCTGAAGTGGCGCCCGGCCGAGGCCGACACGCCGCTGCGCAAGCGCCACTGGTTCTGGCATCCGAATGCCGAATCGAAACTGCTCAGCCTGGACGAGTTGATGGGCATCTACGAAAAGACCGTCGGCCGTGGCGCGCAACTGGTGCTGGGTCTGGCGCCCGACAATCGCGGGCTGATGCCGGAAGTGGACGTAAAACGCCTGGAGGAGTTCGGCGCCGAGGTGCAGCGCATCTACGGCAACGATCTGGCCAAAGGCCGCTCGACGGGGACCTACGCAACGCTGGCCCCGAACACGAAGATCGACCGCGTGGTGCTGGCCGAGGATCTGAACGACGGCCAGAATGTGCGCGCCTATGTGGTACGGGCGCGAGTCGGCGGCGAATGGAAAGAGGTGGCGCGCGGGACAACCATCGGACATAAAAAGATCGAGATCTTCCCGGCCGTCACCGCCGACGCCGTGCAACTGAACGTGCTGGCGTCGCTGAACGACCCGAAGCTGAAGCGCATGACCGTGCACTACGGTGGCCGCTAGGATAAAATAGCCGTCGCTATGAGCGACATCGGCCGCCGCAATTTTCTACGATCCAGCGCCGCGCTTGGCGCCGCACCGGCCCTGCTGGGCCAAGACAGTCCGAACGAGAAGCTGAGGCTGGCGATGGTTGGCGTCGGCACGCGCGGCATCTACCTGCTGGAACAGATGCAGGAGTGCCCGAATACGGAGATCAGCGTCATCTGCGATCTCTACGACGCCAATCTTGCCCGCGCGCAGAAGACGGCTTTCAACAAGAAGGCCGAGCTCACCAAGGATTGGGAGAAGGCCATCGCGTCGAAGGACATCGACGCCGTGGTGATTGCCACCCCAGACTTCTGGCACGCCACCATGGCCGTGCGCGCGGCCGAGATGAAGAAGCACATCTACGTCGAGAAGGGGTTCTGCCGGACGCTGGACGAGGCCAAGGCCGTGCGCCGCGCCGTGCGCGCCAACGGCGTCACGTTGCAGTTGGGCCACCACCAGAACTCGCTAGCGACGTTCATCAAGGCGCGCGAAATCGTGCGCTCCGGCAGGCTCGGACCCATCGCGCTGGCCCGCACCTATATCGACCGCACCAGCCCGTGGCCTGAATGGCAGTTCTACACGCGCTACGACAACCAGGTGCTGCCCCCCGACGCCACGGCTCAAAGCGTTGACTGGGAGCGCTTCCAGCGCGGTTCTTCCGTCAAGACCGACTTCGACCCGGAGCGTTTCTTCCGCTGGCGCTGCTGGTGGGAGTATGGCACCGGCATCGCCGGCGACCTGATGAGCCATCAGTGGGACGGCGTGAACACGATCCTGGGCATGGGCATCCCCGCGGCCGTGCAGACGATGGGTGGACTCTACTACTGGAAGAAGGATCGCGACGTGCCCGACCAATGGCACGTGCTCTACGAGTATCCGAAGCAACAGATGAACGTGACCTTCGCCTGCACGTTCCACAACCGCCACCACGGCACCAACACGTTCATCCTGGGCCGCGACGCCTCAATTGAAGTGGCCGAGAAGCACTGCCGCCTGTACACCGCCGAGTGGACGCCCGAGGGCCAGACCAAGCAGGCCGCCGCGCGTAAGAAGGCCGAGGACTCCGGCCTGGACCCGGAAATGGCCAATTTCCTGGCCGAGCCCGAGTATCAGTGGAAGCGCGGCGAGAATCCGGTGACGACGCACATGCGCAACTGGGTAGACTCCATCCGTGGTCTGGACAAGCCGCGCTGCGGCATGGACCGCGCCTGGGAAGAGGGCGTCACCATCGTGATGAGCGTCGAGTCCTACTTCAAGGAACGCAAGGTGAAGTGGGATCCGGTGAACGAGCTGATCGTTTAGGCGAACGCCACGTCAACGAGCCGCGACCGGCAGAGCGGTTGAGGGTACATGGTTCCGTGGAGATGCCCAAAGATGAAGCTCCGGGTCAAAAAGAGAGGCAGAGGCGACCGGCGGCACGACTGATCAATGATTTAGCGTCAGGTGAAGACTAGGATGAACCGAAAGCCAGAGGCGCCAACCGGTCGTATCAGACTGAGCCGTTCGCCGCGCTCGCTGAAAACGCGCCTGGAAACCGCAGACGGCCGGACAGCCGTCGACTACCGCGCCACCCAAACCGGCGCGCGC